>JAJXYR010000058.1 GCA_021780475.1 Pseudomonadota bacterium | reverse complement strand
GCGACTTCAGCCGGCCGAGGCGCAGATTGACGGTCGGAAACCCGAGCGTGCGGCCGAGTTCGCGCCCGTGCACGACCCTTCCGGCCATCCGGTACGGCCTGCCCAGAAGGCGTGCCGCGCCGGGGAAATCACCGAGCTCCAGCCGCTGCCGCACCGCCGTGCTGCTGACCCGGACCGAGTCGAACACGAACGGCGCGATCTGTTCGACCGTGAAACCGTGCGCCCGCCCGGCGTCGCGCAGCGTGTCGATCGTACCCGCGGCCCGGCAACCGTAGCGGAAATCGTCGCCGACGACCATGTGCTTCGTGCCGAGGCCGGCGACGATCAGCTCGCCGACGAATTCGGCCGGTGTCATCGCCCGAATCCGCTCGTCGAATTTCAGCGTCACGAGCCGCTCGACGCCGCAGCCCGCGAGCGCCGCGAACTTCTCGCGCCAGCGCGTCAGGCGTGGCGGCGCGCCCTGCGGGTCGATGAATTCCTTCGAACTCGGCTCGAACACCAGCACCGTCGCCGCGAGGCCGAGCTCGCGCGCGCGCGCCGTGAGGGCGCGCAGCATTTGTTGGTGGCCGAGATGCACGCCGTCGTAATTACCGACGGTCAACACACAGCCGCGATGGCGAACCGACAGGTTGTTGAGGCCGCGAACGAGTTCCATGGCTAAAGAGCGGGATTATACGGGAGTTCCCGGCCGATCAGGGCCGAAGATCCCGCAAGCGGCCACCGGATGCGAACAGCGTGCCGAAATACACCGCGCCGCCCACGGCTATGCACGCCGTCAGATGACCGACCCGGGTCCAGCTCGTCATCGCCAGCCAGCGCGTGGTCGAACCCGCCAGCCAGGCGAGCACGAGGCCCATCGCCGCCCCCGCCCCGACGATGCGCAGGATCAACGCCCGCCAGCCCGGCGCCGGGCGCAGCACGCCGCTCACGCGCAGACCGCGGTACAGCAGGATCGAGTTCGCGCACGCCGAAATGCTCGTCGACAGCGCGAGGAAGGCGTGCGGCGCCGGCAGCTTGTTGAAATAGACCATCGGCGCGACGAAGACCAGGTTGAGGCCGATGTTCAGCCCGAGCGAGATCAGGCTGATGCGCACCGGCGTGCGCGTGTCCTGGCGCGAGAAATAGCCCGGCGCAAGCACCTTCACGAAGCTGAAGCCGAGCAGCCCGAGCGAATAGGCCATCAGCGCGTAGGAACTCATCCGCACGTCGTACGCGCCGTAGCGCCCATGACCGAATATCGTCGCCATCAAGGGGCCGGCGAGCACGAACAGCGCCACCGCGGCCGGCAGCACCATCACCAGCACCAGTTTCAAGGCCCAATCGAGCGTCGCCGACAGCCGCTCGGGCGCCGCCGCGGCGTGATGGGCGGACAGGCTCGGCAAGATCACCGTCGCGAGCGCCACGCTGAACACGCCCTGTGGGAACTCCATCAGGCGCGCGCCGAAATACATCCACGTGACGCTGCCGGTCGCGAGGAAGGAGGCGATCTGCGTGTCGAGCAACAGGCTCACCTGGGCCATCGACGAACCGAGTATCCCGGGCACCATCAGACGTGCGATGCGGCGCACCCCTTCGTGATCCCAGCGCCAGCGCGGCCAGCCGAGCAGGCGCAGCCGCATCACGAACGGAATCTGATAGGCGACCTGCACCACGCCGCCGACGAACACCGCGGCCGCGAGCACGAGGCCGGGCTCGGCGAAATGCGGCGCGATCCACACCGCGGCGACGATCAACACGAGATTCGAGAGCACCTGCGTGAACGCCGGCGGGCCGAAACGGCCGTAGCTGTTGAGCACGCCGGTGCCGAGCGCCGTCAAGGACACGAACAGGATGTAGGGGAAGGTGAAGCGCAGCATCTCGACGGTGATGGCATGGCGCGGGCCGCTCGTCTTGAAGCCCGGGGCGAACGCCCAAACGACGACGGGGGCGGCGATCACGGCGATCACCGACACCACGAACAGCGCGAGACCGAGCGTGCCGGCGACGCCGTCGACCAGTTCCTTCGTCTCCGCCTCAGTGTGGCGCTGGCGGTATTCGGAGATCACCGGCACGAAGGACTGGGAGAAGGCTCCCTCGGCGAACAAGCGGCGCAGAAAATTCGGGATCTTGTAGGCGACCAGGAACGCATCCGCGACCGGACCGCCGCCGAACAGGTGCGCCTGGGCGACGTCCCGCACCAGCCCCGTGATGCGCGACACGAGGGTCATCAGCCCTAGGGCCGTCGTCGATTTGAATAGGGCGCGACTCATCCGGTTGCGCCACTATAGCAAGCGCGCAGCTCGAACTGGGCTGCACGATTGACATTGTCATGGGCTAAACGCAGAATGCACGGCTCTTTGTAAGGAGTTTGCGCTTGGCCAATACCAAATCTGCGGAAAAAGCGGCTCGCCAGTCGACGAAACACCGCGCCCGCAACGACGCCATGACTTCCAAGCTGCGCACCGCGATTCGCAAGGCCACCCAGGCCGTGCAGTCCGGCAAGCAGGCCGAGGCGCTCGCGGCGCTTGCCGAGGCGACGCCGGTCATCGACGGCATGGTCAACAAGGGAATCATTCATCGCAACAAGGCCGCCCGGCACAAGAGCCGGCTGACCAAACAGGTGCGCGCGCTCGCCAAGTGAGCCGGCGGGCCCCGCGGGGCCCGTTAGATTTCGGCCCCGGACGCGACGATCGGGGCCGGACGTGGATGTTCCTCGAGGTAGCGCATCACCTCCTGCGTCAGCAGCTCGGTCCCCTCGCCGGTCGCGCCCGAAATCCGCAGCACTTTCCCCTTGAATCGCAGGCGCCGCACGATCTCCTTGGCGCGCCGATCGGCCTCGGCCGGGTCCAGCAGGTCGATCTTGTTCAGCACCAACCAGCGCTCTTTCGCGACCAGATCGGCTGAAAATTGCTTCAGTTCCGCGACGATGGTGCGCGCGTCCTTGACCGGATCCGCATCCGGATCGACCGGTGCGATATCGACCAGGTGCAGCAAGATCCGCGTACGCTGCAAGTGTTTCAGAAAGCGAATACCGAGTCCCGCGCCACCAGCGGCCCCCTCGATCAGTCCCGGGATGTCGGCCATCACGAAGCTGCGGCCCGGACCGGCGGCGACGACACCCAAATTCGGCACCAGGGTCGTGAACGGATAGTCGGCCACCTTCGGCCGCGCGGCCGACACCGCCCGGATGAGCGTCGACTTGCCGGCATTCGGAAGCCCGAGCAGCCCGACGTCCGCGATCAGCTTCAACTCCAGCCTCAACTCGCGCTGTTCGCCCGGCAAGCCGAGTCCGGCCTTGCGCGGCGTGCGATTGGTGCTCGACTTGAAGCGCGTATTGCCCCAACCACCCTTGCCGCCCTTGGCGACCAACAGGGTCTGGCCCGCGGTCGCCAGGTCCCCGAGGACCTCGCCGGTGTCCATCTCGGTGACGACGGTGCCGACCGGAATCTCCACGGTCAGATCATCGCCGCCGCGCCCGAAGCAGTCGTTGCCGCTGCCGCCCTCGCCATTTTTGGCCTTGTAGGTGCGGCCGATGCGAAAGTCCGCGAGCGTGTTCATGCCCTCGACCGCGCGCAGGTAAACGCTGCCGCCCATGCCGCCGTCGCCGCCGTCCGGACCGCCGAACGGCATGAATTTCTCGCGCCGGAAGCTCACGCAGCCGCGACCGCCGTTGCCGGCGTGGACCTTCAATTTCGCTTCGTCGATGAATTTCATGACGCCGGACCTTGAGAATTAAAAAGGGGACAGGCGCGCGCCTGTCCCCTCGGGGGTCGAACCGAAGGCGGGCCGCCGCGGCCCGCGCACGCGCCGCCTACTTGGCGACGACGTTGACGAAGGTCCGCTGGTCGGGACCCTTGACCTTGAACTCGACCACGCCGTGCGCGGTCGCGAACAAGGTGTGGTCCGTGCCGATGCCGACGTTGACGCCCGGCCGATAGACCGTGCCGCGCTGCCGGATCAGGATGTTGCCCGCGGCGACCGCTTCGCCGCCGAACTTCTTGACGCCGAGACGCTTCGAGTGGGAATCGCGGCCGTTGCGAGTACTGCCGCCAGCTTTTTTGTGTGCCATGTTGAGGGTGTCTCCTGAATGCCGGTTAGGCGACGATCTGGGTGATCTTGACGTCGGTGTACGGCTGCCGATGCGTCTTTTCGCGCTTGTAGTGCTTGCGGCGGCGGAATTTCACGATCCGCACCTTGTCCCCTTTCCCGTGGCCTTCCACGGTCGCGACCACTTTCGCGCTCGCCACATAGGGAGCCCCGATCGTGACGTCGGCGCCCGCCCCGACCAGCAGGACCTGACTGAACTCGACGTTCGCGCCCTGTTCCGCATCGAGCTTTTCGATACGAACCACGGCACCTTCCTGAACGCGGTATTGTTTACCGCCCGTGGCGATCACGGCATACATCGTTGCAACTCCAGATGAGCGGCCAAAAGGGCCAGCAAAAGAGCCGACGAGTATACGTTTCGACACCCGATTGGTCAATTTTCGGTTTCGCCGCGTGTCGATCACGCCGGCACACTCTTGGGCAGGGCCCTGCGATCTTAGGTACCATACGCCCCGAGCGATTCATGACAATAGAAAAAATCCGTGGCTTGGTCAAAGCCGATTTCGAGGCCGTCGACAGGGTCGTCACAGAGCGACTCCACAGTCCGGTTGCCCTCGTCGACCAAGTCGCCAGCTACATCGTCCATTCCGGCGGCAAACGGCTGCGGCCGCTGCTTGTGCTGCTTGCGGCGCGGGCCTGCGGACACGACGGCGGGCGCCGCGTCGAGGCGGCGGCGATCATCGAATTCATTCATACCGCGACGCTGCTCCACGACGACGTCGTCGACGACTCCTCGATGCGGCGCGGCCGCGAGACCGCGAACGAGGTTTTCGGCAACGCAACCAGCGTGCTGGTCGGGGATTTCCTGTATTCACGCGCCTTTCAGATGATGGTGAAGCTCGACCGCATGCCGGTCATGAAGATCCTGGCCGATGCCACCAACGCGATCGCCGAAGGCGAGGTGCTCCAGCTGATGACCGCGCGCGATCCGACGACCACCGAGGACCGCTATTTCGACGTGATCCACCGCAAAACCGCGCGCTTGTTCGAGGCCGGCGCCCAGATCGGCGCCGTGCTGTGCGACGCGAGCCCGGACGTCGAACGGGCGCTCGCGAGCTATGGCCGGCACATCGGCACCGCGTTTCAGTTGATCGACGACGCGCTCGACTATCAAGCCGACGAAAGCCGCATCGGCAAGCACCTGGGCGACGACCTGGCCGAAGGGAAACCCACGCTGCCGCTGATCCATGCACTGCAACGGGGTGACGCGCAGCAGCAGAGCATGATCCGCGATGCGATCGAACACGGCGGCCTCGAGCGTCTGGAAGAAATCACACGAGCCGTTGCAAGCCTCGGGGGGCTTGCGTACACTGCGCGCCGAGCCCAAGGCGAGGCCGATTTGGCGCTTGCCGCGCTGTCACCCCTTCCCGAGACCGTGTTCAAAGAAGGCTTGAGCGAGTTGGCAAGATTCGCGGTTGCACGCAAGAATTGAGGGTTTTCGTCGATTTCGGGGTGTAGCTCAGCCTGGTAGAGCACTACGTTCGGGACGTAGGAGTCGCAGGTTCAAATCCTGTCACCCCGACCATTTCATGCCGGCCGTCACGATTTCTCGTTGG
>JAJXYR010000051.1 GCA_021780475.1 Pseudomonadota bacterium | reverse complement strand
GGCGCGCGCCGCCGGGGACGAGCCGCGGTTGCGGCGCGTGTTGTTGCCCGCCGGCTGCGTGCAGCCCGGGCTGCTGCCCAACATCGATCGCGCGACGCGCCGCGTACTCGCCGCGGCGGGCATCGAAACGCATCTCACGCCGCGCTCCGGCTGTTGCGGCGCGTTGCGGGCCCATCTGGCGGACCCCGACGGCGCGCGCGCGGACCGGCGGCGCAACGTCGACCTCTGGTGGCCCTTGCTCGAGCGCGGCGAGATCGATGCGATCGTCGTCAATGCCTCGGCCTGCGGGGCCGCGATCAAGGAGTATGGGCATGCGCTTCGCGACGATCCCGCGTACGCCGCCAAGGCGGCCCGGGTCGCGGCGGCGACGCGCGATCTCGGCGAACTGTTGCCCGACCTCGTGCCGCGGCTTCGGCCGCTCGTCCGCGAGCCCGGCGCCCGGCCGATCGCGTATCACGCGCCCTGCACGCTTCAGCACGGACAGCGGCTCGTCGGCGGCGTCGAGGCCGGCCTGCGCACGCTGGGATTCGATCTGCGCCCGCCGTCGGCCGATGCGAACCTGTGCTGCGGATCGGCGGGGACCTACTCGGTGCTGCAGCCCGCGATCGCGCGCGAGCTGCGCGACCGCAAATTGCGCAGCCTGACCGAGACCGGTTCGGCGTGCATCGTCTCGGCCAACGTCGGCTGCATCCTGCACCTTCAGTCCGGCGGGGCGGTGCCGGTGCGGCATTGGATCGAGCTCGTGGACGAGGCCATCGGCGGGTTTCATGTTTCGCACCGGCCTGGTGCATAATCGAATCGTTGTTCCCCCCGCTCATCATCCCGCACCAGGAGGGTTTCATGGCACTCGTATCGCTGCGCCAATTGCTCGATCATGCCGCCGAGAACGACTACGGTCTGCCGGCGTTCAACGTCAACAACCTCGAGCAGATCCAGGCCATCATGGAGGCAGCCGCGGAAACCCAGTCGCCGGTGATCCTGCAGGCGTCCGCCGGCGCCCGCAAATACGCCGGCGAGGCCTATCTGCGCCACATGGTGCTGGCGGCGATCGAGACCTACCCCGACATTCCGCTGGTGCTGCACCAGGACCACGGACCCTCGGCCGCCGTGTGCCTGCAGGCGATCCGTTCCGGCTTCAGCAGCGTGATGATGGACGGGTCGCTCGAGGAGGACGCGAAGACGCCGGCGAGCTACGACTACAACGTCGAGGTGACGCGCGACGTCTGCGAAATGGCGCACGCGATCGGCGTCTCCGTCGAGGGCGAACTCGGCTGCTTGGGCTCGCTCGAAACCGGCGACGCCGGCGAGGAGGATGGGGTCGGCGCGCAGGGCAAGCTGACCCATGACATGATGCTCACCGACCCGGCGCAGGCGAAGGATTTCGTCGCGCGCACCGGCGTCGATGCGCTCGCGATCGCCATCGGCACGAGCCACGGCGCCTACAAGTTCACCCGCAAGCCGACCGGCGACATCCTCGCGATCGGCCGCATCGCCGAGATCCACGCCGCTCTGCCGTCGACGCACCTGGTCATGCACGGCTCCTCGAGCGTGCCGCAGGAATGGCTAGCGATCATCCGCAAGTACGGCGGCGACATCAAGGAGACCTACGGCGTGCCGGTCGAGGAGATTCAGCGCGGCATCAAGCATGGCGTGCGCAAGATCAACATCGACACCGACATCCGCCTGGCGATGACCGGCGCGATCCGGCGCGCGTTCGCCGAGAACCCGGGCGAGTTCGATCCGCGCAAGTTCCTCGCCGAGGCGCGCAAGGGCGCGCGCGGAATCTGCAAGGCGCGCTTCGAGGCTTTCGGCTGTGCCGGTCAGGCGCCGAAGATCAAGCCGATGCCGCTCGAGACGCTCGCGCGGCGGTACCACTGATGCGTGCGCGCGTGCTGCGCTTCGGCGGTTTGATGGCCCTGGCCGCCTCGCTCGCGGCGCCGGCGCTCGCCGAGCGCCCGCCGAGCGTGTTCGGCGTGGATGCCCCGCAGCTCGCGCCGCTCGGCCCGCATGCGGTCGGTTTCGAGACCATCACGCTCGTGGAGCACGCGCAGACCGACGTGCTGGCGTACGACCCGCGGACGAAGACCGCGCCGAAGCGCGACCGCAAGCTCACCGTCGACATCTGGTACCCGGCGCTCGCCGCCGCGCGCGCGCGGCGCATCGTGTACCACGCGGCCTTTCCGTCCGAGCCGCCCGCGCCGCCAGCGCGCTACACGGTCCAGGGGATCGCGGTGCGCGGCGCCGCCTTCGCCGGATCGGACCATCCGCTCGTCGTCGTCTCGCACGGCTACAGCAACGAACCCGCGGCGATGACCTGGATCACCGAGAATCTCGCCTCCAAAGGCTACGTGGTCGCGGCGATCCATCACGACGACCCACCGATCACCGACAAGGCCGCCTTTCCGGGACCGGTCGTGCGGCGCCCGCTGGATATCGCCTTCGTCGCGGCGACGCTCCAGCGCACGCTCGCGGCCAAGCATTGGATCGATCCGGCGCGCACCGCGCTGCTCGGCTATTCGATGGGCGGATACGGCGTGTTGACCTCGGCCGGCGCGGTGCTGAGCCCGAACAGCCCGGTCGCCAAGTCCGTGCCCGGCGGACTGCTCGCGCCGTACGCGCGCGGCGGCGCGCGGCAGGGAGATGTCCTCGTGCACGACCTGCGCGCGGTGGTCGCGATCGCACCGGCGGGCGGCGGTTCCTTCGATGCCTGGGGCAAGTCCGGGCTCGCCGGCATCACCGCGCCGCTGCTGCTGATCAACGGCGACGCGGATCAGACGGTCGGCTATCTGCACGGCGCGCGCGCGTTCTTCGACGAGGCGGTCCACGCGCACCGCTATCTGCTGACGTTCAAGCAGGGCGGGCACAACATCGGTCTGAACCCGACGCCGCCGGCCATGCGCAATCTGCTGTGGAACCAGGACTGGTTCCAGGATCCTGTCTGGAACAAGGAGCGCATGAACGCGATCAACGCGCATTTCATCACCGCGTTCCTGGATCTGTACGTCAAGGGCGATCAGAGCCGGGCGGCTTATTTGAACGTGCGGGTGCCCGAGTCCGCCCAGGGCGTCTGGCCTCTCACGCACCATGATGCGTACGCGGCATACAGCCCGGACACCGGCGACATCACGGTGTGGAAGGGCTTTCAGCGGCGCCACGCGATCGGGCTGGAACTGCTCCAGGCGCCGGCGCGTTAGGCGGGGCGGCGGCCGCGCCCGCGCATCAGCGCGAGCGCGAGCACCGCCGAGGCGATCATCAGGAACAGGCTCACCGCGTTCAGAACCGGTGTCGCCCCCTCGTGCATGCGGCCATACATCAACACCGTCAACGGCGAGTCGCCGCCGACGAGCATCAAGGTCGTGTTGAAGTCGGCGAACGACATCAGGAACGAGATCGCGGCGGAGCCGATCAGCGCGGGCCGCAGGTAGGGCAGCAGGATCGTGCGGAAAGTCGCGGCGCGCGAGGCGCCGAGATTGAGCGCCGCATCCTCCAGCGTCCGGTCGAAGCGGCTCAGGCGCGCGCGCAGCGTGAGCGTCGTGATGGTCGCGATGTACGAGAACTGGCCGAGCACGACGAGCGCGAGGCCGGGGCGCAGGAACCGCAGATCCAGCCCGAAGTGATCGTCGGCGAACTGCGCGATCTGGCTCGCGAAGGCGAGGATCGAGATCCCGAGTATCACCCCGGGGATCACCAGGGGGATCAGCATCATGATCGACAACAGCTTCTTGCCGCGGAAATCGTGCCGTTCGATCACCAGCGCGTTCGCGAGTCCGACCAGCACCGAGAGCACCGTGACCCACAGGCCGACGACGCAGCTCGTCCAGATGCTGCCCAGCAGTTCGTCGTCATGGAACAGGCCGATGCGCCCTACGGGATCGTTCGCGAAGAACCAGTCGAGCGTGAAGCCGTGCCATGGCGGCGCCGGATAGGGCGCGTCGTTGAACGCGAACACCGACACCACGACGAGCGGCAGGAACAGGAACGCCAGAAACGCCGCGACGTACAGCACCGTCGCCGCGCGCAGCCACGCCGGGCGGGGCAGGGAGGGAATCATCGCCGCTCCATGACGTCGCCGAACCGCTGTCCGGCGAGCTTCAGACCGGCCACGACCATCGCCGTCGACAGCCCGAGCAGCAGGAAGCCGAAGGCGGCGCCCTGTTCCCAGTTGAACCGGGTGATGAACTGGGTGTAGATCTGTTCGGTGAACCACTCGGAGTTCTTGCCGCCGAGCAGCGTCGGCGTGATGTAGTTGCCGAGCGTGAGCATGAACACGATGATGCATCCGGCGGTGATGCCGGGCGCGGCGTGCGGAATCACGATCTTGCGCAGCACGGTGAAGCCGCCGGCGCCGAGGTCGTAGGCCGCCTCGATCAGGGAATTGTCGAGACTCTCCAGGCTCGAGACCAGCGGCACGATCATGAACAGCATCGAGGTGTAGACGAGGCCGACCATGATCGTCGAATCATGGTACAGCATCTCCACCGGGGCCGCCGTCAGCCCGAGCTTGACGAGCAGCGCCGGCAGCACGCCGGATTGTCTCAGCAGGATCATCCAGCCGAGCGTGCGCACCGTCTCGCTGATCCAGAACGGGATCATGCACGCCATGAACAGCACGGCGGCCGAGCGGCCGCGCGCGATCTTGGCGATGACCCAGGCCATGGGGAAGGCGAGGCACAGCGTCGCCGCGGTCGCGACCGCGGACATCCAGGCGGTGCGCACGAACACATGCCAGTACTCGGGCTCCTCGAAGAAGGTCTTGTATTGCGCGAGGCTCGGCACGTAGTGGCGCGGTCCGACTTGTTCGCGGAACGAGAGCACCGCGAGCTCGACGTGCGGCAACAGGATCAGCAGGCCGAGCCAGGCGAGCGCGGGAGCGAGCAGCAGCCATCGGCCGAGCTTGCCGCCCCGGCCTGCGTCGGTCGCCTCAACCATGGACGCCGCCCGCCGCCGCCGCGGTGAAACAGGTCGCGCGTTCGGGATCGAAGCTGAATGCGATGGCTTCGCCGGGGCGTAGGTCGGCGAACTGTCCGGTCTGCGGCAGGGCGATGCGGAACTCGCGGCGCGAGCGCGTCTCGCGCAACAGCACCGCCGATTTCGCGCCGTCGAACAGCAGGCTCTCGACGACGCCCTCATGCTGCGGCTGTCCGGGCGGAAGCTGTTCCCGCGTCCTTCCGAGCGTCGCGGCCTCCGGTCGGATGAACGCCTCGACCGCATCGCCCGCGGCGGCGGCGCCGTGGCGCCGCGCGTGGATCACCCAGCCGTCCGCGGTCTCGATCCGCACCATCGCGCCGTCAACGGCCGCGGCCCGGCCGGCGATGCGGTTGTTGTCGCCGACGAATCCGGCGACGAAGGGCGTGTCCGGCCGGTAGTACAGATCCTGCGGCGTGCCCACCTGCTCGAAGCGCCCGTGATTCATCACACCGACGCGGTCGGACAGCACCAAGGCCTCCGATTGGTCGTGGGTGATGTAGACGAACGTGGTGCCGAATTCCGCCTGGAGCTGTTTGAGCTCGATCTTCATGTGCTCGCGCAGCTTCAGGTCCAGCGCGCCGAGCGGCTCGTCGAGCAGCAACAGCGTCGGCTCGAGCACCAGGCTGCGGGCGATCGCGACGCGCTGGCGCTGGCCGCCCGAGAGCTCGTCGACGCGCTTGGCCGAAGCGCCGGCGAG
>JAJXYR010000286.1 GCA_021780475.1 Pseudomonadota bacterium | reverse complement strand
TGCTGATCTATCGAGTCGGCGGCCTGCCGTATTGGCGTCGCCGGATCGGGGATTTGGCACGCCGTTGGCGCCCGGGCGCTGCGGAACTCGAGAATCGGTACAACGCCGCGAAGCGGACCGCGGATTTCGCCGCAGCACCCGAGACGGACATCGCAACGGGCCGCGACGCCGGCGCGAGCACCGACGCAAGCGCCTATGCGCACCTGATGGAGCAGGTCCGGCGGGGCGCGCACGAGTTGCTCGGTCCGGCCGATCTGACGCGCATCCTGCCGTTCCTCGCCGGCACCCGGGCGAGTCGGAAAGGCTGATACGCCCCAAGGGGTCAGGGCGTCAGGGTTTCAATTTCAGCTTCAGCACCCCGAAAGCCCCCGTCGCGCTCAGGCCGGCGGCATTGCCTTCGTCGGTGTCGAGGTGCAGTTCCAGGCGGTAGTTCGGCGACACACGCACGACGATGTCGTCGAATGTCACGTCGCGCCCCGTATCGACGACCGCCACGGCAACCCGGTCCTGATCCTTCAGGCCGAGCACGGTGGCATCGGCTGGGCTCATGTGCAAATGCCGCAGCGAACAGATGACGCCGCGATCGAGCCGGATACGCCCCATCGGCCCCTCGACGGTCACGCCGGGCGTGCCGGCGAGATCACCGGACTCGCGCAGCGGCGCGTCGATGCCGAGTGCCAGCTCGTCGCTGCGCGACAGCTCGATCTGATCTCGCTCCCGTTCGGGGCCGACGATGCGCACGGTCTCGAGCCGTCCCTTCGGCCCGATCAAATTCACGGTCTCCCGGCTCGCGAACTGCCCGGGTTGATTCAGCATGGAGCGCGCGGTCAGCCGATGTCCGGTGCCGAACAGCGCATCGACGCTCGCGCGCGACAGATGCACGTGCCGCGCCGACACGGCGAGCGGTATCCTTACCCGCAGCGCCTCGTTCATCGTGCCTCCATGCGTGGCGTCGCCGTTCAAGAGACGTTGTTCTTGCCCGGGAGCTGGCGCACGAGCAGCACGGGCATCGAGGCGCCGCGCACCACGATCTCGGCGTCGCTGCCGAGCGCGAGCCGGCGGATGCCGCGGCGCCCGTGAGTGCCCATGACGATGAGGTCGGCAGGCCATTCCTTCGCTTGTTCGATGATGACCGATCGACTCGATCAGCACGCCTTCGGGCTCGAGGCCGTGCTGCCGGGCGAGCGCCTCGGCCGCATTCAGGATCTTCTGTCCGTCGCTGCGCATCGACTCGATGACCGTATTGGCATACATGCCGGACCCGAATGCGTAATCCAGGATCAGTTCATTGACGATATGCAGGATGCGCAGCTTCCCGCCTTGATTCTTGGCGAGCTTGATCGCCTCGATGAGGCCGGTCGTCGCCGTTTCGCTGCCGTCGACGGGAACCAAGATTTTTCCATACATGGGCCGGCTCTCCATCCGTGTCATTGGAGTCATTTAAACACGCGGGCGCGCGCACGCCTCTCGGGGATTTCCACCGGCTGTTGCGGTATCCGCGTAAGCCGTGCCGCCGCCGATCAGCCGAGCGCGCCGCGCAGCGCGAGCGCCCACGCGACGCCGACCAGCGCGATCGCCGCCGCCGCGGCAACCGCCTGCGGGCCGGCGGCGCCGCTGCGCGGCAGCCGTGCGAATGCATAGACCGATCCCAGGGCGAGGCCGCACAGAAAACCGAGCAGATGCCCGAGCACGTCGACATGGATGTTACCGGCGCCGAGCAGCGCGAGCAGCGCAACGCCGGCGGCTACCGGGGTCACGCGATAGATCCAGCGTTCGCGCAGGCCCAGTTGCCGCCGCCAGGCGTAGCCGGCGAGAATGCCGAGCGCCGCGAATACCGCGGTCGATGCGCCGACGGCGCTGTAACCCGCGGGCGCGATGAGCAGCTCCAACAGGTTCGCGCTCGCGCCGCTCGCGAGAATGCTGAGCCACGCGACGCCGGGTCCGATCAGACGCGCGAGCAGCACGCCGGCGCCGATGCCGAACAAGAGGTTGCCGAACAAATGCTCGGGCGTGAGATGCAGCGTGAGCGCCGTGATGGCGCGCCACCACTCGCCGCGCGAGCCGGGATCGGCGGTGACCGAGCCCAAGTCCAGCCAGTCGACGCCGAACAGGCGGATGCCGGCACAGTAGGCGACCGCGAGCAGCACGAGACCGTAGCCGATCGCGCCGGCGGCGACGCCGCGGAACGAAGGTGGCCGCGCCGGCGTCGCGGCGCGCCCCGGCTCGCGGAGGTAATGGCCGATCTCGGACCGCACCAGGGCCGCCTGCGATGCCGGCGTCAACAAGGCGAACTCGGCGCCGCGCTCGGTGAAGGCATACGGCAACGCGGCCGCCTCGAGCACGAGTGCCAGATCGCGGCAGCGCGTCCGGGGACCCTGCCAGACGGCCACCCAGTCAAGCTCGGGATGGATTTCGGTGGAGGCGACCGCACTCGCGGACGCCCCGAATGGTGGTTCCGGCGGCAGCAAAACTCCTACACCCCCGCGGCAGCGACAGGACGGTCAGCCGTCCGACATGGGGTCAGGGCCGGCGCAAATCAACTCGCAATCAGCTCGCGCGCGCCTGCGCCAACAGGATCCGGTAGATCCGGAGCACCTTGGGCACATAGGCCTGGGTCTCCTCGTACGGGGGGATGTGTCCGCCGTTGCGCGCGACCGCATCCTCGCCGGCGTTGTATGCGGCGAGCGCGAGCCGCAGATTCTGGCCGAAGCGATCCATCAGATATTTGAGGTAATGGGCGCCGCCGTGGACGTTCTGGCGCGGATCGTAGGGGTCGGTGACGCCGAAGCGCTGGGCGGTTGCGGGCATCAATTGCATCAGCCCGATCGCCCCGGTCCGGGAGACGGCCCGCGAGTTGAACCCCGATTCGACGACGATGACCGCGCGCAGCAGCGCGGGCGCGACCTGCGCCGAGGCTGCGGCCCGCTCGATGATTGGATCGTAGCGCGACGCGCGCGCGAGCAGCCGGGGGTCGTAGGCCTGGCCGCTCTCGGTGCGATCGCCGGGGTGAAGGTGGAACAGTCGATAGCGGCTGTCGTCGGGGACGTCGGTGAAGTGGCGGACTCCCGCGCCGTCGACATAGCTGTAGATGCGGCCGTGCGCGCCCGCCACGCCGGGCACGACCAGCACCGTCCACAGCAACCATCCCGCTCGCCTCATTAAGTTCAATCCTCCACGCGCAAGGCTAGCGTGAAGGCGGTCCCGGACGCTCGGACCTGGGTCAAGGAACCGCGGTTTTCTCGATCAGGCCGGCATCGTCGTTGCGCGGCGAGTTCACGCGCTTGCCCACCGGATAGGCGATCATGTCCGCGGCCGGGTAGGCGCGCAGCGCCTCGTGGGCGGCGGCGGGATCGGCCCCGAGCCAGAGTTGGCGCATTTCGCGCGAGAGAATCGCCGGCATGCGCTGCTTCACATTATGGATCTCGGCGAGCAAGGGGTTCGCGGGCAGCGTAATGATCGTACAGGACTCGATGACGGTTCCGTCCGCGGCGACCGACCGATCCCACAGCCCGGCGAGACCGAACACGCTTTGATCGACCAGATGGATGTAATAGGGCTGCTTGCCGCCGTCCGGGTTCACATGCCACTCGTAGAACCCCAGGGCGGGCAGGATGCAGCGCTGTCCCCGGCGCCAGGGCATGCGGTAGCTCGCGCTGGTCTCGATCGTCTCGATGCGCGCGTTGATGGTGCTATAGGCCCCGGGCTTGCCCTTGGCGAAGAACGGCACGAGACCCCAGCGCAATAAATCGAGCCGCGGGGACCCGTCGACCAATCGCACCGCGGGCACCGCTTGCGACGGGGCGACGTTATAGTGCGCCGCGAGCCCGAGGCCCGCCCGGGTCAACGCGAACTCGCGCTCGATCGCGGCCTCGTCCGGACTGACGTAGCGGCCGCACATCGCTCACAGTCCGAGATAATCGGCCACCCGGCCGCGCCAGATCGCCGCCCGCACCGCCAGCGGCCACGCGGCGTGCAGCGGGATCGTCTGCGGCGTCGTGATCGGGATTTCGATGTCGGCGCCGCGATCGCGCACCCGCCGCGCCAATTGCGCGCCGAGCGCGCTCGCGAGCGCGACGCCGCGCCCGTTGTAGCCCAGGCACGCCAGGATGCCGTCGGCCGGCTCGTGCACGTGCGGAAAGTGATCGGTGGTCATCGCGAGCCGCCCGCCCCAGGCGTGGCTCCATTCGACCCCGGCCAGCTGCGGCCACAGAAGCCTTGCATAGGCGACGAGGTGCGGAAGTTCCGCCGGCGCTTCGACCTCGCGCAACGGCCCGCGACCGCCGATCAACAGGCGCCCCGCGGCATCGATGCGGTAATAGACCGTGATCGCCCCGCTCTCATAGAGCACGCTGCGCGACGGCAGCAGCGTGCCGGCTTGGGTATCCGCGAGCGGCCGCGTCGCGGCGATCGCGCCCCAGACCGGCACGATCGTGCGCTCGAGCCCTGGCCACAGCGCGTCGGTGTACCCGTTGGTCGCGATGACGATCTGCGCCGCCGTGATGGTGCCGCGCGCGGTGCGCGCCTCCCACGCACCGGCGCCGCGCACGAGGGCCTCGACGCGCGTACCGCCGTGGATGTGCGCGCCGGCGCTGATCGCGGCGCGCGCGAGGCCACGGGCATAGGACAGGGGATTCAAGTCGCCGCCGCGCCGGTCGAGCAAGGCGCCGCGATAGCGGCGGGTGCCGGTCGCCCGCTCGATCGCATCGGCCTCCAGGTACTCGACCGGCGCGCCGCGGGCGATCCACTGGGCGGCGGTACGGCGCACCGCCGCGACGTGCCGCGGCTGCACCGCCGCGCGCAGCGTGCCGTTGCGGCGCGCATCGCAGGCGATGCCGAGCCGCTCGATCAAGTCGAATACGAAGGCCGGCGCGCTGCCGGCGAAGCCGTTCATGCGCCGCCCGCGCGCGGGGCCGAAGGCGCGCTCGACCGCGTCGGGATCCGGTTTCAATCCGGGATTGACCTGGCCGCCGTTGCGCCCCGACGCGCCGAATCCCGGTTCCTCGGCATCGACGACGACGACGTCGACGCCGCTCTCGGCCAGGTGCAGCGCGGTCGACAGCCCGGTGAAGCCCGCGCCGATGACCAGAACGTCCGCCCGACGCCCGCCGTCGAGCGGCGGCGTCGCGGGCGGGAGGATGGCCGTCTCTCGATACAGATTCGTCATCGAAAGCACCCGGTCATCCTCCGCCCGCGGGCGAGGATCAGAACTTCTGGCCGAACTTCAAGCCTACCGTGCGCGGCTGGTTGGACAGATTGTAGATCGCCGTCGAACCGCAGGTCGCCACGTCGCACTCGGCGTAACGGTCGAGCACCGCGCGCTTGTCGAACGCATTGTCCACGTACAGCTCGGTGTGCCACGAATCCTTCGACACCCCGAACGAGAAGTCCGCGACCGTGTAGGACGGCTCCTGGCCCAGCAAGTCGCGTGCGACGAGACGGAGATCCGCCCATCGCGGCCCGACGTACACCGCCGAGCCCTGCAGGCTCGCGTCGTAGTCCCCGATCGGGATCGTGTAGCGCGCGGTCAAGTTACCCTTGAATTTCGGCGTCACGGGCAATTGTTGGCCGTTCGGCGCGTACTGTTCATAGGTCGTCGTCGGATAGCACACCTGCGCCGGCGTCTTGCCCGCCGGTGGCGAGCAATACTGTTGGGTCAGTTTCGCGTCGAGGTAGGAC
>JAJXYR010000054.1 GCA_021780475.1 Pseudomonadota bacterium | reverse complement strand
AGGACCGCCATGAGCGCGCGCTTCCCCGGGTTGCGCCGCGTGCGCGCCGGCTGCCTGCTCGCGCTCACCGCGGCGGCGCTCGCCGCCTGCCAGGGCACGGCACCGCTGCGTCCCGCGGCGACGCCCACTCGGTCCATCCCGCCGCCGGGCGGCGCGCCGGTCCCTGCGAAGCCGCCGGTGAACGTCTGGGCCGTTCCGGACGCGGTGCCGCGGGTCGAACCGCGCTCCCCTTACGGCAATCCGCCGTTCTACGACGTCTTCGGCAAGCGCTACACCCTGCTGCCGAAGCGAACGGGTTACGACGAGCGCGGCGTCGCCTCGTGGTACGGACCCGGCTTCTACGAGGAACAGACCTCGACCCACGAACCCTATGACATGTACGCGATGACAGCGGCGCACAAGACCTTGCCGCTGCCCTGTTATGTCCGCGTGACCAATCTGCAGAACGGGCGCAGCGTCGTCGTGCGCGTCAACGACCGCGGTCCGTTCGTTGCCCACCGCATCATCGACCTGTCCTACACCGCGGCGGCGAAGCTCGGGATGCTGCAAAAAGGCACCGCGATGGTCGAAGTGCGTTCGATCGACCCCGCGGCGCCGGCCGCCCCCAATCCCGCGAGCCCCGCCGCGGCGGCGTTGTTCATCCAAACCGGCGCCTTCGCCGACGCCGCGAACGCCGATCGACTGCTGCGCAAACTGCGCGACAACGGCTACGGCGACGCGTTCGTGCGCGACGACCTCGTCGGCGGCCGCCGGCTCTATCGGGTGCGCATCGGCCCGGTGAAGGGCGTCGAGGACTACGACCGCATCACGGGCGCGCTCGCCCGGATCGGCGTCGACGACGTCCATCTGGCGCTGAATTAATGAACTATTACGCTCGAAACGGCGTCGGTACACTCACGCCCCATCCAATTCGTCATTCATCGAGGTTTCGAACCGCCATGTTGCGTCCGTTTCTATCCTGCGTGCTGTTGCTCGGTCTCGCGGCGGCCCCCTGTCTCGCCGACATCCCGATCCCGAATCCACCGGACATAGACGCGACCGCGTACGTGCTGGTGGACTTCCACACCGGCAAGATACTCGCCGCGAAAAATGCGGTCGAAAAAGTGCCGATGGCGAGCCTGACGAAGCTGATGACCGCCTATATCGTCTTCGAGGAACTCGCCGACGGAAAACTGAAGCTCGACGAACCGGTGACGATCAGCGAGCATGCCTGGCGCCAGGGCGGGTCCCGCACCTTCGTGCAGGTCGGCACGAAGGTGCCCGTGAGATCCTTGATTCTCGGCATGGTGGTGCAATCCGGCAACGACGCGACCGTGGCGCTCGCCGAGCGCATCGCCGGCACCGAAGGCACCTTCGTCCAGATGATGAACGAGACGGCCAGGAAACTCGGCATGCTCGACACGCACTATGTCGACAGCACGGGCCTGCCGGACCCCCAGCACTACACCACCGCGCGCGATCTGTCGCTGCTCGCAACCGCGCTGATCCGCGATTTCCCGCAGTACTACCACTGGTTCTCGGTCAAGGAATTCGAGTACAACGGCATCAAGCAACAGAACCGCAACGGCTTGCTGAACACCGACCCCGGCGTCGACGGCCTGAAGACGGGCCATACGGAAGCCGCCGGCTACTGCCTGGTCGCCTCGGCGCTGCGCAACGGCATGCGGCTGGTCTCGGTCGTCCTCGGCGGACAGACGTTCACCGGCCGCGAGACCTCGAGCGCCGCGCTGCTGAATTACGGCTTCACGTTCTTCGACACCAAGCTGGTCGCGCGGGCGCGCGCCCCGCTCGCGTCGGTGCCCGTGTGGAAGGCCGCCGCTCCGACGGTCGGGGTCGGCATTTCGAACGACCTATACGTGACGGTGCCGCGTGACGATTCCGCCCGGCTCAAGACCTCCGTCCGGCTCCAGCCGCGGCTCATTGCGCCGCTGACCACGGCGGCGGTCGTCGGCAGTCTGGATGTGACCGATGGCGCGCGGACGGTGGCGAGCGTACCGCTGCATCCCCTGCAGGCGGACCCGGCCGGCGGCTGGTGGCGCAGCATGGTCGATACGACCCGGCTGTGGTTCAACTGAGGACGGCGCCGATGCCCTTGCCGGTTTGTTACTTGAACGGCGGGTATCTCGCACTCGCGGACGCCCGCGTCTCGCCGCTCGACCGGGCATTTCTTTTCGGCGACGCCGTCTACGAGGTGCTGCCGGTCTACGCGGGCCGGCCGTTCCGCCTGCGCGAGCACCTGGACCGGTTGGCGCGCAGCCTCGACGGCATTCGCATGGCACCGCCGTTGACGCATCCCGCATGGGCCGCCATCTGCGCGGAATTGATCCGGCGCAACGGCGGCGGCGATCAGTACCTGTACCTGCAGATCAGCCGCGGCGCCGAGTTCGGCAGGAATCATGCCTGGCCCGACGGCCTTGCGCCGACGATCTTCGCCTACGCCACGGCGCTCGACGCGCCGCCGGAACGCCTGTTGGCGGAGGGCGTCGCCGCGGTGACCGCGGCGGACACGCGCTGGGCGCGGCGCGACATCAAGTCGACCGCCCTGCTCGCCAATGTGCTGTTGAAGCGGATCGCGGTGGATGCCGGCGCCTACGAAACCATCCTGCTCGAGAATGGCTTCCTGACCGAGGGATCGTCCACGACGGTGCACATTGTCGAGCGCGGCCGGATTCTCACGCCCCCGAACGGCACCCACATCCTGCCCGGCACGACACGCGACGTCGTCCTGGAACTGGCGGCGGGACTCGGCATGCCGGCCGAATCGACGCCGGTGAGCGAGGCGCGGCTGCGCGGCGCCGACGAAATCTGGCTCGCATTCTCGACCCGCGGAGTCCTCGCGGTCACGCAGCTCGACCATGCGGCTGTCGGCGCCGGCGTGCCGGGGCCCCATTTCCGGCGCATGCATGCCGCGTTCGAAGCCTATATCCGCGAACTGGCGCCGACGCCGCCGCTATGAAAGATCCGCTGTCGGAGGCATTCCCCGCCGAGTTTCCGATCAAGGTGATGGGCCGCGCCGGGAGCGATCTCGCCGTCACGGCGCGCGCGATCGTCGAGAATCACATGGGGCCGCTCGCCGAAACGGCGATCCGGACGCGCACGAGTTCGGACGGCAACTTCGTCTCCCTGACCTACACGGTGCTTGCCGCGAGCCGGACGCAGCTCGACGCGCTCTACCGGGAACTGTCCGCGTGCAAGCTCGTGTTGATGGCCTTGTAGTCCCGGGCGAAGCCCAATTCGCCGAGGAAATGGCGCGCAACCGCCTCTCCGGCGGCATCGACATCGCCCGCGCCGCATAAATCGGCGAGCCGCGTGACCGCGAGACCCCGGTAGCCGCAAACGTCGATGCGCCGGAACGGCTCGAGGTCCATCGACACATTGAGGCTCGCGCCGTGATAACTCGCGCCCCGCCGCACCCGCAGCCCGATGCTCGCGAGCTTCGCGCCATCGACGTATACGCCGGGGGCATCGCGCCGGCCGGCGGCGGTGACGCCGAGTTCGGCGGCGTAGGCGATGACCGCCTGCTCCAACGCGACCACCAACGCGCGGATCCCGAGCCCCAGGCGCCGCAGGTCGAGCAAGGGGTACAGCACCAACTGGCCCGGTCCGTGGTAGGTCACCTGGCCGCCGCGGTCGACCTCGACGACCGGGACCCCGCCCGGGTCCAACAGGTGCTCGCGGCGTCCGTTCATCCCAAGCGTGAACACCGGCGGATGCTGCAACAGCCAGATCTCATCGCGTGTCGAGGCGTCACGCGTTTCGGTGAACCGCTGCATCGCGCGCCACGTCGGCTCGTACTCGACGAGGCCAAGCCGGCGGATCAGCGGCTCCTCGGTCATCGCTCCAGACTGGGGTTGTCCAGGCCCGCGTTGTTGCGCGCGAGCGCGCGTTCCGCGCGGTAGCTCGAGCGGACCAAGGGACCGGAAACACACTCCAGAAATCCCAGCTCGAGCGCGAGCGCGCGGTATTCGTCGAACTGCCGCGGCGTGACGAAGCGCTCCACGGCCGCATGGTTCGCCGTCGGCCGCAGGTATTGCCCGAGCGTCAGCAGGTCGACCGCCGCGCGCCGCAAATCCCGCAGCGTCGCCTCGATCTCGCCGTCGGTCTCGCCGAGACCGAGCATCAGGCTGGTCTTCGTCAGCACCGCCGGCCGGTGCGCCTTCGCATACGCGAGGACCCCGAGCGTGCGCTCGTAGCCGGCTCGCGGATCGCGAATCGGATGCGTCAGGCGCTCGACGGTTTCGATGTTCTGCGCGAACACGTCGAGACCCGAATCGAGCACGGTCCGCACGTCCGCCTCAACGCCCTGGAAATCCGGCGTCAGCGCCTCCACGGCGGTTTGTGGATTCAAACGCTTGATCGCTCGCACGGCGGCCGCGTAGTGCGCGGCGCCGCCATCCGTCAAATCATCGCGGTCGACCGAGGTCAGCACCACGTAGCGCAGCTTCATCAAGGCCACCGACCTGGCGGCGTTCTCCGGCTCTTGCGGATCGAGCCAGCCGCGCGGATTGCCGGTGTCGACCGCGCAGAACCGGCACGCCCGCGTGCACACCGACCCCATCAGCATGATCGTGGCGGTCCCGGCGTTCCAGCACTCGCCGATGTTCGGGCACTTCGCCTCCTCGCAAACGGTGCTGAGCCGGTGTTCCTTGACGATCTGGCGTACCGCGCTGAATCCGGCGCCCGCCGCCACGCGCGCGCGCAGCCACCCCGGCTTGCGCGCCGGCGCGGGCGCCGGCCCGGCGCCGTCCGCGGCCGCACCCGCCTTGATGCCGTCCTTGATCGCGGTGAAGCCCTGTGCCGTGGTGTACTTGCCGCCGCTCGCCACAGGCGGCGGCGCGGCGGGGCCGTTGATCGGGATGCCTTTGAATTCCGACATGATTGGATTGTATCGCATCAACCCGCGTTCAATGCCGCCAGACGCTCCGGCGTGCCCACGTCCGCCCAGACACCCTCGTACAACTCGGCCGAGCAGCGGCCGGCCGCCATCGCCCCGACCAGCAGCGGCCGCAGCGGCCGCGCGCCGTCGGCAAGGTTTGCGAACAGCCCCGGCGAATACACGCCGATGCCGGAGAACGTGAACTGGCGGGGCGCGACCGCCAGCGCGCGGCCCTGCTCGAGGCCGAAATCCCCGCGCGGATGCTGCGGCGGATTCGGCACCAGCACGAGGTGGGCGTCGCAATCCGCTTCGAGCGCCAGGCGCTCGAACGGATAATCGCAGTAAACATCGCCGTTGACGACGACGAACGGACCCGGTTGCAGGCCGGCGAGTGCGCGGACGATTCCGCCGGCGGCCTCGAGCGCCGCCGGCGCCTCCTCGCTGTAGCGGATCGACACGCCATAGCGTCCACCGTCGCCGAGATGCGCGCGGATCTGGTCGCCGAGCCAGCACAGATTGATCGTGATCCGCCGGATGCCGGCGTGCGCGAGCGCGCGCACATGGTGCTCGATCAGCGACGCTCCCCGCACCCGCAACAGCGGCTTCGGCGTCGTGTCGGTGAGCGGCCGCATGCGCTCGCCGCGCCCGGCCGCGAGGATCATCGCCGCGCGCGGTCTAAGCATCCGTCGATCCTCGCGGCGATGAATCGGGCGAATTCGGCGGTTTCCGGGTGCGCCTCCGCGGCCTCGCGCGCATAGCGCAGGACCAGCGGCAGATCGGCCAGGTACTGCGC
This sequence comes from Pseudomonadota bacterium, assembly GCA_021780475.1. Taxonomy (GTDB): domain Bacteria; phylum Pseudomonadota; class Gammaproteobacteria; order Steroidobacterales; family Steroidobacteraceae; genus Bog-1198. The sequence continues at coordinate 16 of JAJXYR010000054.1, read as the reverse complement.
CTTGCCGTCCCGGTAG
>JAJXYR010000098.1 GCA_021780475.1 Pseudomonadota bacterium | reverse complement strand
GAGCCAGGTAACCCGCGGCGAGCCGGCGCCGAGTGCGAGCGCGGCGGCCGCCAGGGCCTGCTGGATCGCGCGCGGCACGCGCACCCGCGCCAGCCGTGAGCGTGCCGCGGCGATCTCGCCCTGGGTGTAAGGGTGGGGAATGCGCGTGCGCACCGACAATCCGTCGAAGTCCAGGTGAAACGCGAGGCGGTCGATCAAGGACGCGGCCGGCGCCTCGCCGTCGCCGATTCCTTCATCGAGCGCCACCACGCCGATGCGCGTCGCGGCACGGGCATCGATGCTCTCGCGGCAAAGCACGATCTCGCCCGTGTCGAGCGCCGCGGCGACACGCGCCGCCATCGCGGCGGGCAGGCGCTCCGCCAGCGCCAGTATCACGACACCGCCATCCGCCTCCGCGAGCACACCCGGCTGCACGATGGGCCGGCCCGCGCGCAGCGTCGCCGCGAGATCCATGCCGCCCAGCAGTCGATCGTCGCCGATATTCGCGGCGGCGCGGCGCCAGGGCGTGCCTTCCGGCAGCAACTGGCGCAAATGCCTCAACCACTGATCGCGCACCGGGTGCACGGATGAGCGCAAGCGCACGCCACCCGTACCCGCAGGGTCGACGGCGAACAACGCGGCGACGAGCGCCGCATCGAGCGTCGCATCGGGCGCATCGGGCGCGCGCATCATGCGCCGAATTCCTCCTCGACGGCGCGCTCCACCCGCGCGGTCGAACCGGACTCGTCGAGCGGGTCGCGCCGCAATCGATGGCGCAACGCCGAGGCGGCAACCTGGCGCAAGTGGGCGTCGCCGACGGCGGGCGCCTGTTCGAAGCTTGCGATCGCGCGCGCCGCGCGAATCAAGGTCAACTCCGCGCGCAACCCATCGGTGCCGAGACGCATGCACAGCCGCGTCGCCCGCTCCACGACCGCGTCCGAGAGCGCAATATCCGCAAGGCGTTTGCGCCCGGCGACGATGCGCCGGCGCAATGCGGCCTCCTCGCGCTTCCAGGTGTCGACGAACGCGCGGCGGTCGCGCTCGAACCGGTCGCGGCGTTTGACCACCTCGACACGTTCCGCGAGCAGCTCCGGCGTCCTGACCTCGACCGACAACCCGAAACGGTCGAGCAATTGCGGCCTCAATTCCCCCTCCTCTGGATTGCCGCTGCCGATCAACACGAATCGGGCCGGGTGACGCACGCTGAGCCCTTCGCGCTCGACCACGTTCTCACCGGAGGCGGCGACATCGATCAACAAGTCCACCAGGTGGTCTTCGAGCAGATTCACTTCGTCGATGTACAGATAGCCGCGATTCGCGCGGGCGAGCAATCCCGGCTCGAAGGACTTGATTCCCTGCGACAGCGCGCGCTCCATGTCGAGCGCGCCGACGACACGGTCCTCGGTGACGCCGAGCGGCATGTCGACGACCGGCACCGGCGTGGTCCGGGTCTTGAGGACGCCCCGTAGGGCGCGGGCACGACACTCGTCGCACAGGGCATCACCCGCCGCGGGATCGCAGGCATAGCGGCAGTCCGCCACCGCGCGCATCGGCGGCAACAAGGCCGCCAGCGCGCGCACCGCCGTCGACTTGCCGGTCCCCCGATCGCCGAATACGAGCACTCCGCCTACGCCCGGGTCCACCGCCGAACTGATCAAGGCCAGCTTCATTTCCTCTTGTCCGACGATTGCCGAAAACGGAAACACGGGTCGGGCGGCTGGCTGCATGGATCGGCCTATCGCGGTTGTGACGATCGCTCTACTTTAGCTCAAACTCGAATGGCCTTGCGCGCAGCGTCCCGGCTCGCGCGGGCATCCGGCGCTGCGCGGGCAGATCACGCAAGCCGGCGCGGCCAGCGCGTCGGCGATCCACGCAATGTTGAGCACCTGCGAGACTGCGCGGATCTGCGCGGCCGCATCGGCGGGGATCGGCGCGTCGCCGCCGCCGCGACGGCACGCGGCGGCGATCGCCCCGACGACTGCATCGCCGTCGAAACCTTGCGCTTCCAGCGCCGGCTGCAGGTCGACGCCAACCGACAGCACATGCATCACGTTCATCGCGTCGCGGGTCAGCAGCGAATGGCAGCAATACAGCCGGTCGCGCCGGCCGTCGTTCATCACGGATATCTGCGATGTCGGAGTGCCGGGCGGCGCATTCGCCGCGGGCGGCCGGTGCAGCAGTCGGAACACCGCCCAACGCGGACAGGGATCGGACACCTGGCTCATGTTGCCCCAGGGCAGCGGGATGCCGTTGGCCCGATAGACCGCGCGAAGGTTCCCCGGCGGATAGGCGTCGAAGAAATGCCAGTGGCGGTACGGAGAGACCGCCGTCATCCGCCGCATGATCAACGCGGCGGTCACACCGAGCTTCGCGCCCGCGGCGACCCCGTGCGCTTCGCGGATCAAGAAGCGCCGAAACGGCACGCGCGGACACAGAAGCGCGCCCGCGAAGAAGCTGCATTCGAAGTCCCGCCAGGCGTAGAGCACGTCCTGCGCGCCCATGCCGGCGACATTTCCCTGCCCGTCGCGCTCGCCGGTCGGCGTCGCATTGTGCGGCGACAACAGACCATCGCCATTGTGCAGGATCTTATGGCCGACCGAGAACGCGAGGTCGTACTTCAGCCGCGCGGGTTGATCGCGCAGACGCGTGTTCAGGACCACCGTGTCCGGCGCATCGAAGCGGGCACGCACCGCGGCGTCGATGCCGTTGCGTCCATGCTCGTCGGACCAGCGCACTCGCAGGCCGTGCCGGGTGCAGATGTCCATCAGCGCCTCGACGCTGAGCGGCATGCGCCGTTGTCCCGCGTTCTCCGCCGCCCGCTCGATGTCGGGGAAGTCGTTGTGATGCGTCTCCTGCCAGACGCGGATCAGCAGCTGCGCGAACTGGCGGCCGGTCGTGCCGGTTTGCGACAGCAGCTCCGGCAGCGCGTTCTGCAGCAGCTCGTGCGAGAACAGGAATGCCGGTTCCAGCGGCATCGCGGCGAGGCCGCCGCGCTCGCGCTTCGGCGGCGCGCTCTCGATCTCGGTATTCTCATCCAGAAACCAACGCGTCTCCTTGCTGAAGATCCCCGCCAGCATGGTCAGCATGTCGGCCGACGGCATGCGCTTGCCCGTCTCCACCATGCTCAGATAGGACACCGACGGGGCCGCCGCCGCGTCTATCTGCACGCAGCGCGCGGACAGCTCTTCGAGCGTGAGCCCGTTGCGCTTGCGCAGCGCGCGCAGCTTGGCCCCGAGGAAATGTCCTTGGCGAATCAATCCGGCCATCGTCGGGGCCTCCAATTGTGAACTTCACAATGTCAAATTTCTATTGTGAAAATTCCGTAAGCACTAATTTAGTCTGGGTCGAGACACGAAGCAAGAGCCACCACTTCACACTCAGGAGACTCAGATGATGCAGCCGGCAATGAGCGCAGAACGCTTACAGGCGCAATGGAACGAGGACCCTCGCTGGCGCGGCATCCGCAGGCCGTACTCGGCCCACGACGTGCTGAAACTGCAAGGCTCCGTGCGGATCGAACACACGCTCGCCCGGCTCGGCGCGGAGAAGCTGTGGCGGGATCTGCAGCGCGAACCGGTGGTCGCCGGGCTCGGTTGCATGACCGGCAACCAGGCCATCCAGTCCGTGCAAGCCGGGCTGCGCGCGATTTATTGCTCCGGCTGGCAGGTCGCCGGCGACGCGAACAGCGCCGGCGAGATGTATCCCGACCAGAGCCTGTACCCGGTCGACTCGGTGCCGCGAATGGTCGAGCGCCTGAACAACGCCCTGCTGCGCACCGACCAGATCCAGCACATGGAGGGCCGGCGCGAGATCGACTGGCTGGTGCCGATCGTCGCGGACGCCGAGGCCGGGTTCGGCGGCAATCTGAACGCCTTCGAATTGATGAAGGCGATGATCCGCGCCGGCGCCGCCGGCGTGCATTTCGAGGATCAGCTGTCGTCGGCAAAGAAATGCGGCCACATGGGCGGCAAGGTGCTGGTGTCGACGGATGAAGCGACGGCGAAGCTCGTGGCCGCGCGCCTCGCGAGCGACGTGCTCGGCGTGCCGACGGTGCTGATCGCGCGCACCGATGCCGACGCCGCCAATCTCCTGCTCTCGAACCATGATCCCCGCGACGCGCGTTTCCTGACCGGGGAACGCACCAGCGAGGGCTTTCATCACGTCAAGGCCGGCATCGACCAGGCCATCGCGCGCGGCCTGGCCTATGCACCGTACGCCGATCTGATCTGGTGCGAAACCTCGCGTCCAGACCTCGCCCAGGCGCGGCGCTTCGCCGAGGCGATTCACGCCGAGTTCCCCGGAAAACTGCTGGCCTATAACTGCTCGCCGTCCTTCAACTGGAAGGCCAATCTGCCGGATGCGGCGATGAAGCGCTGGCGCGAGGAGCTTGCGGCGATGGGCTACCGTTTCCAATTCATCACGCTGGCGGGCTGGCATGCGCTCAACATGGCCATGTTCGACCTGGCATCGGCATATCGCGAAGACGGCATGCTGGGCTACTCCCGGCTCCAGCAGCGCGAGTTCGAATCGGAGGCGTCCGGCTACCGTGCGGTCAAGCACCAGGCGTTCGTCGGCACCGGATACTTCGACGCCGTGCAGACCGCGATCATGGCGGGTCACAGCTCGACGGTCGCCCTCGCCGGCAGCACCGAGGAGGAACAATTCACCGGCGGCGTCCATGGAGCGCCGGGTGTCCAGCGCGTCGCCGGTTGACGCAGGCCGCGGCGCGGACGCCCGGGCGGCGATCTCGGCGGAGATCGCCCGGCACTTCGTCGGCTACAACGAGGAGTTCGGCCGGGTCACGCGGCGCGCGGCCGAACATTTCGCAGCCCGCGACTGGCGCGGCGCGGAGCGAGATGCGATCGCCCGCATCGAACTCTACGAACAGCGCGTCCGCGGCTGCCTGCGGTCGCTCCTCGACCGCGGCGCCGTCGATGCCCGTGACCAGGAGTCGTGGAGCGACATCAAGCGCGCCTATGAAGGCATCATAGGCGCACGTGCGGACAGCGATTTCTACCGCACGTTCTTCAACTCGGTGACTCGTGATCTGTTCGGGACGGTCGGCGTCAATCCACAGGTCGAATTCTGTTCGACCAACGTCGCCCGCACCTCGGGGAGCGTGCCGCTGCGTTTGTACCGCGTCGGCGGCTCCTTGCCGACCGCCGTGCGGGAGGTCTTGACCGAACTGCCGTTCGCCGCGGCGATCGCCGACGTCGATGCCGCCGTGCATCGCGTCAGCGCGCAGATCGGGCGGCATTACGAGGCTTACCGGCCCTCGGCCCCGCCGCAGTCGATCGAACTCATCGATCCAGTGTTCTATCGGGGCCGCTCGGCGTTCATCGTCGGACGTCTGGTCGACGACGGAGCGATGACGCCGGTTGTGATCGCGTTCGGGCATGCGGACGACGGCGTATTCGTCGAGGCGGTGCTGCTGTCGCGCGCCGAAATCGGCTCCCTGTTCGGCTTCGAGCGCTCCTATTTCCACGTCGACCTCCCCGCCGTCGGCGCCGCCATCACCCTGCTGCGCTCGCTGATGCCGCGCAAGCCGATCGACGAGCTGTACACGGTCCTCGGCCGCGCTAAACAGGGCAAGACGGAGCGCTTCTTCGCGCTGCAGCGCCATCTCGAATCCTCGATCGACAGCTTCGTACACGCTCCGGGCGAGCGCGGACTGGTGATGATCGTGTTCACGCTGCCCTCGCACGACCTGGTGTTCAAGGTCATCCGCGACCACTTCGGCGCGCCGAAACGCACTACCCGTGCCGAGGTGATCGAGCGCTATCGATTCGTGTTCCAGCACGACCGCGCCGGGCGCCTCGTTGATGCGCAGGAGTTCAAGCGCCTGCGCCTGCCCCGCGCCCGCTTCATGCCCGCGCTCGTCGATGAGCTGCTCGGAGCGGCGGCGCAGAGCTGCCGCGTCGACGGCGAGGATTTGATCATCGAGCATTGTTACATGGAGCGGCGCTTGCGCCCGCTGAACCTGTTCCTGCGCGAGGCGGACCCGGCCGCGGCCGAATCGGCCGTGCTGGATTACGGCAATGCGCTGCGCGACATGGCGGCGAGCAACATCTTTCCCGGGGACCTGCTGTTGAAGAACTTCGGCGTGACCAGCCACGGCGGTGTCGTGTTCTACGACTATGATGAACTTTGCTCGCTCACCGACTGCACGTTCCGCGAACTGCCGACGGCGCATTCCGACGAAGAGGAATCGAGCGCCGAGCCGTGGTTCTACGTGGGGCCCTCCGATGTCTTTCCGGAACAATGGCTGCCGTTCCTGTCGATTCCGCCTCAGCTGCAGCCGGTGTTCCTGCGCCGGCACGGCGAACTGCTGACCGCCGATTGGTGGCGGCAGGCCAGGCGCGCGCACGAGGCCGCCGTGCATTAGGATACCGGACCCAGTGGAATCGATTTTCATGGGGAACGGCGGGCATGACGGAGCGGCTGCGGGGAATCGGCTCGATGATCGCCGCGGCGTTCGTGTTCGCGATCATGGACGCCTCGCTGAAACACCTGTCGACCCGGTACTCCCCGATGCAGGCGTCGTCGATGCGCTGCATTGCCTCGCTCGTCCTGCTCGCGGCGACGATCACCTGGCGGCGCTCCTGGCCGGGGCTCGTGCCGCGGGCGCCGTGGCTGCACCTGTTCCGCGGGCTGCTCGGGATCATCATGCTCGCGAGCTTCGTGTACGCGGTGCGGACCATGAGTCTCGCGAAGACCTACGCGCTGTTCCTGTGCGCGCCGCTGCTGATGACGGCCTTGTCGGTGCCGCTGTACGGCGAACGGGTGCCGCTGCGCCGCTGGCTCGCGATCGGCGCCGGGCTCGGCGGCGTGATCCTGGTGCTGCGCCCGGGGGTCGCGGTGCACTTCGGGTGGCGCGCGGTCGGCGCCGCGGCGCTCGCGGCCTGCTGCTATGCGCTTTCCGCGCTCGCCGTGCGCCCGCTCGGCCGCACGAATTCCAGCACGTCGATGGTATTCTGGAATCTGGCGATCGGCGGTGTCGGCTGCGCGCTGCTCGCAGGCTCCTGGCGGCCGATCGCGCAGCAGGACTGGGGATGGCTCGCGCTGATCGGCGTTTGCGGCGCTCTCGGCCAGTACTGGCTCACCGAAGCGTTCCGGCTGGCACCGCCGTCCGTCGTCGGGCCGTTCGAATACACCGCGATACTCTGGGCATTCGCGATCGACTGGATCTTCTGGCGGACGGCCCCCAGCCGGAGCCTGCTCGCCGGCGCGGCGCTCGTGATCGCGAGTGGCATCTTCGTCATTGTGGACGAGCGGCGTCTGGCGCAACTGGCGTTGACGCCGGCGAGCCCGCCGCCGTGAGCCCATCGGCCCCGGGTCCGTCGATGATCCGCCGCCAGTTGATGATCGCGTTCCACAACAAGCGTTGGTCGCCCCGGTTCAGATCGCGATGCATCGGATTGAAATCGAAGGCGACGACCCGGCCCTTGCCGACGGGCATGTCGAAGATCGCCGGACGGCCGATCAAATTCGCCGCCCCCCAGGCCTGACCGCTGACCACGAACGGCTTGTCCGGGGGCCCGCCCCACTCCATCACGACGTGCCGGGTGTCGACCGGGCCGTCCAGGCAGGTGGTGCAGTAGGACGCGCGCAGCCAGCGCAGCGGCATTGCGTACAAGGCCTCGTTCTCGCGGAACACGTAGGTGCTCGCCGGATAGCCGTAGGCGATCGGATTATGCGGGGCGAGAAATGTCACCCGCACGTGCGTTCCGGGTGTGCGCGTCAACGCATCCTGCGCCGCCGCCGCCGCGGCGGCGCCGCCGCCCTGGGCGCTGCGCGCGACGCCGCCCGAATCGCGCCGGATGCCGCGCACGATGCCGCCCTCGATCGGCAGCAGCGAGCCGCTGCTGAGTGTGATCATGAGGCCGCCGCGATCGATGAAGTGCTGCAGATGCGCCATGCCGGTCCAGCCGATGCCGCCGGTGATGTCGCGCGACGCCGCGGGCGTGCCGAGGTTCGGCGTCCGCGGTGTCTTTTCATACGGCATCGGTCCCCACTTCTTCGGGATGCCGTGAATCTGCTCGGCGAGTTCGAGGTCGACCCGCCCATACAGCAGGACGTCGACCTTGTCACGCAAGCGGCCGGCGCGGATGTCCTCGTCGCGGATATAGGTGTACGGAATGTGGCGGCGGTCGAGCGAATAGCGGATCCAGCCGATCGAGTCCGTGTCGGCCCACGGCACCCACAGTCCGAGCCGCGGCACCGGCGCCGCGTGGGCCGCGACCGCGGGCAGCGAGGCGGCGCTCGTGAATCGCAGGTCCAGATCGAAAGCCGCCCGATCGAGCGCGGCGCGCAGTCCCGCCTGTGCCGGGATGATCCAGGAGCCCTGCGGATAGCGGACCCCGCCCTGCGTGAAGTCGCGCGCGGCGATGTCGACCCTGAACTTCGCGAGCCGGTAGCGCGCCTCGAGCAGGCTCTCCTGACCGCTGTCGCGCAACAGGTACACCGGACCCTCGCCGGCGACGGCGCCGTGCGGATCCGGCGCGCCGCGCAAGAGCGTCATCGACGCCCGTTGGATCGCCGGATCGTCGGTCGGATACGCTTTGAGGTGGTAATTCGCCGGCAATTCCCAGGATACATCGTCATATGGCGGCGGCGCGTCCTTCGGGTAATGCTGCCGCGTCAGGAGGTCGACCGCATAGTTGCGATACGGCTGATCGGCTCGCACCACGTAGCTGCCCGCGGGATAGCGGCCATCCTTCAGCACGATCGGCGAGTCGGCGACGCTGACTTCGATGTGTTGAGACTGCAGGCGCGCGACCATCTGCGCGACTCGCCGCGGGTCACCCTGGTCGGCCGGGATGATGAAGCCGTAGGGCGGCTTGTCGCGGCCGTTCTGCAGGCTGTGCAGGCTCTTGGTGTAGAAGTCCCGCAGCAGCATCCCGGCGTTCTTGGCCGAGTAGTCGAGCGCGGCGAGGATGCCGGTCTCGTTGTAATTGACGTTGTCGCGGGCCGACCAGAGGAACTCGCCCGTGGGAGGCGGCAGCACGCGCCACCATTCGCGCGACGTGTCCTCCGGACCGAGCGTGCGTTCCATGGTCTCCGCCGACCCGTTCCCGAAGGTCTCGTAGCCGCGGCCGATCGCATTGTGGTTCATCGCCACCGAGTCAAGATACAGATGCGCGAAGCCATCGCCGAAATTCCACGTCGACACGCCCGGCATGCCGAGGCCCGTCATCGTCTCGACCTCGTGGAACGAGAGCGCCAGGAACTCGGAAAAGGTGATCGGATCGATGTGCGGGTTGTAGGGACCGGTGCCGTTCCAGGTCATCAGCAGCGCTTCGCTTTCGTGCAGGTCGTGGATTACCACGGGATGCCACTCGAAGAACATGTGCGCGACCGCCTTGATCGGCGACTGCGTCAACTGGATGGCGTCGCGGTTGATGTCGACGTAGGTGTACTTCGCCCAATAGGGCGGCGCCTGACGCGGCAGCTTCGCGAAATCGGTCTTGCCCTTGAGATAGCGGTAGAACCAGTCGACCTGCTTGTCGCGGCCGTCGGGATTCGAAACCGGGTTGATCAGCACGACCATGCGCTTGCGGATCCGGCGGATCATCGGCGTGTTCGAGACCGCGAGCCGGTACGCGAGTTCGAGCACGGACTCGGTCGAGCCGGTTTCGTCCGAATGCAGCGCGGCGTTCAGGTAATAAAACGGCCGGGACGCGGCGATCAGCCGCGCCGCCCGCGCCGGATCGACGGTGCGCGGGTCGGCGAGTTCGGCGTTCGCGGCCTTGTAATCGGCGAGGTGGGCGATCCCGTCACGGTCGGCGATTGCGATCATGATGATCGGCCGCCCTTCCTCGGTGTGGCCGATCGTGAACACGCGCACCCGCGCGGACGCGGCGGCGAGCGCACGCGCGTACGCATCCGCCTGGCTCGAATACAGCAACTCGCCGGGCGCACCCATGATGCGGCCGAAGTATTTGAGCGGCGACGGCACGTGCGCCGATGCCGGCAGATACGCGACCCATGGGGACAGGAAGCGGGCCTCGGTCGTCGCCCGCGCGATGGCCGCTACGGAGCCCGGCTCCGCGGTGTCCGGTGCGATCGATCCTTGAGCGAGCGCCTGGGCGCCGATGAGGCAGGCGGCGAACGCCGCCCGAACGAAGCTACGCAGCATGCGCCGACTCCCCGTCTTTTGGTCAGGACGGGGCCGTACTCTACACGGGGCATGCGCTCAACGCGCGAGAATAATCACCGCGACCATCAGCAAACCAAACGAAATCACCATCGCATTGTTGCCCCAGCGGGCGACCTTTTCGACCATGTCCATCATTTTCTCCGGTAGCACCGCGGCGAGATGCCGCTTCCTGGTGCGCCGCTCATTTGACGACAGATCGCGGGGAAAATTCAGGGGGTGGGCCGATGCGATTTTTTCACCGACCGTTGAGCAAAACTTCAGCGCCCGTCCAGCGGGCGCTCGCCGCCCACAGCGATTCCTGCAGCGGCACGTCGCACGCGAGCCGCGAAGCCTGCCGTTCGCGTTGATTTTCGTCGAAATAGCGCCCGGTGCATCCGGCCAGTTCCGGCGCCAGGGCGACGTGCAGGGTGGTCTTCGCACCCCGCTCCGCGTCGAAAGTCACCGGAGTGAACAGCGGCTTGACCAGTCGCAGCCAGCGCGGCAGCAGATTGGTCGCGACGACGCCGGGGTGCAGGCAGTTCACGGTGACACCGCCGCCGAGCCGGCGTGCGAGCGCGAAGCTGTGCAGGACGTTCGCCAGCTTGGACCGGTCGTACGCGGCGACCGCGCGATAATGCGGCTGGGTACCCCGGACTCGGCCCAAATCCAGCGTCGCGCGCTCATGCGCGCGCGACGCGACCGTGACGATGCGGCCGCCGGGGGCCATCCGCTCGGCGAGCAACGCGGTCAGCAGGAACGGCCCGAGGTGATTGGTCGCGAAGGTCAGTTCGAAACCGTCGACCGACAGACGTTGCCGCGCCGAAGTCATTCCCGCGTTGTTGACGAGCAGATCGATGCGCGGCGCTTCGACGCGCACCGCCGCCGCCGCCGCGCGCACCGACGCGAACGCGGCGAGGTCGCAGCCCAGCGCGCGCACGTCCCCATCGGGGACGGCGCGCTCGATCTCCCGCCGCACCGCGTCCGCGGCGTCCAGGTCGCGGCAGAGCATGATGACCGCAAACCCGGCGCGCGCCAGTTCCCGCGCCGTCACCCGGCCGATGCCATGGGTCGTTCCGGTGATCACGGCGATCCGGCCACGGCGCGCCCCGGCGGGCGGCGCCCCGGTCATCGCGGCGTCCCGTAGTCGCGGCTCTTCCAGCGCACTCCCCGGCCGAACCATTCGTCGAGCGCCGAATCGATCGTGGCCGCCATGTAGAACGCCGCGATCAGCGGCAGCGCGAGCACGGCGAGCCGCGAACGGCGGTAGCGCGCGAGCGTCGGCAGATACGAGAGCGCGGCGATCGCGAACGTGGCGAGCCCGACGCCGGCGCGCCAACCGTGTCCGCACAGCGCGTCGGCGATCGGCACGATCCAGACGAGCGTCATCGCCGCGAGGGTCGCCGCGAGCAGCACCGTGGAACGGCGCAACTGGGTGAACGCCGTGCGAGAGATCATCCGCCAGATGTCCTTGAAATGCGGGTACGGGCGCACCGAGGCTGCGAGTCCGGAGTGTCCGAGATGGATGGGCCCGATCTTCTTCACGGCCCGCGCGAGCGTGACGTCGTCGATCAACGCATCCTTGATCGCCTCGATGCCGCCGATCGCCTCGAGCGCGCTGCGGCGGATCAGCACGACGCCGCCGGAGGCGGCCGCGACGCGCGATCGTGGGTCGTTCACCCGCGAAAACGGGTACAACATTTGAAAGAAGTACACGAACGCCGGCACCAACAGCCGCTCCGGCAGGCTGTCGCAGTTCAGCCGCACCATCTCGCTGACCATTTGCGCGCGCGGACTCTCGAGCCGCGCCACGAGCGAGGACAGATGCCGCGGGTCGTGGACGATGTCGGCGTCGGTGAACAGGATCACCGGCGCGCTGGTGGCGGCGACGCCCTGCGCGAGCGCCCAAAGCTTGCCGGACCAGCCCGGGGGCTTCGGCGCGCCGCGCAGCACCCGAAGCTGCGGCGCCTCGCCCGCCGCCGCCGCCGTGCCGTCCGTCGAGTCATCGTCCACCAGCGTGATGCGGTATGAGCCGCGATAGTCCTGGCCCGCCAGGGAGGCGATCGTCGCGGCGATCGTCGGCCGCTCGTCGCGCGCGGGCACGATGATGTCGACGTCGGGCGGCGAAACCGGTTCGGCCGGCGGCAACTGCGGGCCGGAAAGCCAGAAATCGCCGCGCAGGAAGAACAGGTAGAGCCAGCACAGCAACGACAGGATCGCGATCATGACAATTGCCGTGCTGACCCGGTCATCCTCAGCCGCGCATGCGCGCACCGCTGGGATCGAACGGCGCCGCGGCCTGCAGCGTCGCCGGCCGGCGCTCGCCGATCAGTTCGATCTCGAACCCGGACGTCGCCGTCGCCAGTTCGCGCGGCACGTAGCCCAGCGCGATCGATGCGCCGACCCGGTGACCATAGGCGCCCGAAGTCACCCAGCCGACCACCTTGCCGTCGTGCCAGATCGGCTCGTCGCCGAGCGCGTCGGCGTCCACGGCCTCGACCTTGAACGTGACGAGCCGCAGCTTGCCGCCTTCGGACCGCTCGCGCTCCGCCGCATCCTGACCGATGAATCCGGCCTTGCTGAAATCGACGAAGCGGCCGAGGCCGGCTTCGATCGGCCCGTAGATCGGCCGGAATTCGCGCGCCCAACTGCCGAATCCCTTTTCGATCCGCATCGCATTCAAGGCCCGGCCGCCGAACGGCCGGATGCCGAGCGGACGCCCCGCGCCCATCAGCAGTTCGTACAGCGCCCGTTGGTAGTCCGTCGACACCCAGAGCTCATAGCCCAGATCGCCGGTGAACGAGATGCGTCCCACGTAGGCCGGGACCATGCCGACTTCCATGCGGCGGAACGACAGGAACGGGAACGCAGCGTTCGACAGGTCGTCGCGCACCAGACCCTGGAGCAGCGTGCGCGCCGCCGGTCCGGCGATCGACAGGCCCACGTATTGCATCGCGCAGGGCCGCACCGTGACCCCCGCCGGCGGCGGGTGGTGATCGAACCAGCGCAGGTAGTAGACCTCGGCCGCATACGTGCCGATCAGGAAGTAATGTTCTTCGGCGATCCGGCAAATGGTGAAATCGCCGATCAGCTTGCCCTGTTCGTTCAACATCGGCGACAGCACGATGCGGCCGATCCGCGGCAGCTTGTTGGTCATGATCCGTTCGAGCCAGGCGCCGGCGCCGGCGCCCTGTACCTCGAACTTGCCGTAGTTGGAGATCTCGAGCAGCCCGACCGCGTCCTCGACGGCCTTGCACTCCGCCGCGACGTGCGGATGCGCGTTGGAGCGGCGGAAGCTGACCTCGTCATGGGCGAGGGCCGCGCTGGGCGCGAACCACAGCGGATGTTCGAGGCCGCAATAATCGCCGAACACGGCGTGCTGCGCCCGCAGCGCCTCGTACACCGGCGTCGTGCGCAGCGGCCTCGCGGCGGTCAGTTCCTCATTGGGGAAGCGGATGCGGAACCGGCGCGAGTAATTCTCGCGAACCTTGGCGTTGGTGTACGCGAGCGTCGTCCAGTCGCCGTAGCGGGCGACGTCCATGCCCCAGATGTCGGCGCCCGGGTCGCCTTCGACCATCCACTGCGACAGCGCGAGGCCGACGCCGCCGCCCTGGCTGAATCCGGCCATCACGCCGCAGGCCACCCAGAAATTGCGCAGTCCGCGGATCGGGCCGACGAGCGGATTGCCGTCGGGCGCGAACGTGAACGGACCGTTGACCACCTTGCGTATGCCGGCCTTTTCGAGCGTCGGAAAATGCTCGAAACCGACCTCGAGGGACGGCGCAATGCGTTCCAGGTCGTTCGGCAGCAGGTCCTGCCCGAAATCCCAGGGCGTCTCGCGCGGTGACCAGGGCACGCCCGCGCGCTCGTAAGTTCCCATCAGCATGCCGCCGCGTTCCTGGCGCAGGTAGATCTCGCCCTCGAAATCTATTGCATGCAGGCTCTCCTTCTTGCCGGCGAGTTCCGGCATGTCGCCGGTGATCAGGTACTGGTGCTCCATCGCGAGGATCGGCAGTTCGAGGCCCACCATGCGGCCGACTTCGCGCGCCCACAGGCCGCCCGCGTTGACGACGTGTTCCGCGTGCACGTTGCCCTGGTCGGTGATCACGTCCCAGCTTCCGTCCGCGCGCGCCTTCAGGTCGGTGACGCGGGTGTGACGGACGATCTCGGCGCCGCCGATCTGCGCCGCCTTGGCATAGGCGTGAGTGACGCCATAGGGGTCGACGTGGCCCTCGATCGGGTCGTAAAGCGCGCCGGTGAAGTGTTTCTTGTCCATCAGCGGGAAGATCTTCGCCGCTTCGTCGACCGAGATGATCTCGAGATCCATGCCGAGATAGCGTCCGCGTGCCTTGGCCATCTTCAGCCAGTCGAGCCGCTCGCGCGTGCCGGCGAGCATGATTCCGCCGGTGATGTGAACGCCGCAGGATTGGCCCGATATCCGCTCGATCTCCTCATAGAGCTTGATCGTGTATTGCTGAAGCTTCGCCACGTTCGGGTCGCCGTTGACCGTGTGCATGCCGCCGGCCGCATGCCAGGTGGACCCGGACGTAAGTTCGGCGCGCTCGATCAACAACACGTCCTTCCAGCCGGCCTTGGTCAGATGATATAAAACGCTGGCGCCGACGACGCCGCCTCCGATTACGACCACACGCGCGTGGCTTCTCATTTGCTCTCCGGGTACATCAGTAATTCGCTCGATTAATTGGAAACCGCCAGATGCAGGTTCGATGCGGCCGCAGGCGTGACGGACGCACCACTGCCGAAACGCTCGATCAGCCAGGAACGGAACAGCGCGATCGCCGTGTCGCCGAGGCCCTCCGGGTGCGTGATCAAATAATAGCCGTAGCCATCGTCGACGCTGACGTCGAACGGCCGGACGAGGCGGCCCGTCCGGATCTCCTCCTCGAACAGATTGGTGTCCACGAGCGCGATCCCCTCGCCGCTCAATGCGTACTGCACGGCCAGCACCGCCGTATCGAACACCAGGCCGCGCTCGACGTTCAGCGTATGCAGGTTCGCGTGGCGCGCGAACTGCGTCCACAGATGATGGCGCGGCATGTCGGAGAGGCGCACGTGCACCAGTTCGTTGGACTCGATGAAATCCTGCAGGCTGGAGCCTGCGCAGCGCGACGCGATGGCCGGGTGGCACAGCAGGCTGAGCCGCACCGGCCACAGCAGGTCGCGCACCAGGTCGGTCACCGTGGGCTTCGAGTAGACGACCGCGACGTCGACGTCCGCCAGCGGCGGGCCGACACCGTAGGGGCTGACCAGGTCGATCTCGATCTCGGGGACGACCCGCCGGAAGTCGCGCAGGATCGGCACCGCCAGGTGCACCGCGAAGGACGGCGGCATCTGCACGCGCAGCAACCGCTGCACCGGAGCACCCTCGTTGCGGATGTCGTCGAGCGCATATTCGAGCCGGTCGAAGGACTTCGACACGGCGGGCAGCAGGTGCTGGCCGGCCTTGGTGAGCGTGAGCGCATGCGGCCGGCGCTCGAACAGCTGCGCACCGATCAGCTTCTCGAGCGCAATCACGTGGCGGGACAAGGCGCTCTGGGAGATCAGCAGCGCGTTCGCCGCGGCCGTGAAACTGTTGTACTTGGCGACGCCCTCGAACGCGCGCAGCGCGTTCAACGGCAACCAGCGCCGGTCGAACGTGGTCTTACCCATGGCTGTACCAATCCTCCGGGCGGTGTGTTACGGCGACCAGGTCTTGACGTAGCCGATCGCCCGCTTTTGATCCGCGACGATCGTCTTGGCGGCCAGATAGAAGTGATACGTCGCCCAAAAACCGGTCGGCGCGAGGATCAGCAGCGCGAGCCGCAGCGAGGTCGCGTCCGAGCCATGGGCGCCCGCGAACCAGTCGCTCATGAAGCCGACGGCCTGCGGCGCGATGATCAAATTGAAAATGTTCGCCACCAACAGCGAGATTGCGATGAACATCGAGCGCATTTGACACGGCGCCAGATTCTGCAACAGGCCGAAGCATGGACCGATGTAGAAATAGATCGACGGTATGAACAGCCAGAACATCAGCTTCGCGATCCACAGCGTGTGCGTGAAGTAGGCGATGAACGAGGGGATAGTCGACAGGCCGACGCCGAGCCCTAGGACCCAGACGACGCGGCGTGGATCAGCCATCCACGGCCGGGACAGGAGCCAGGCGGTGCCGACCGTCGCGACGGAGCCGCCGACGAGATGAATCCAGCCGAGCGCGTCGCCCGCCTGGGCGACGTTCAGGCCGTAGCTGCGGGTCAGGAACGTGGGCGTCCACCAGATCAGGCCCCAGCCCCACAGCGCGCACACGCCGCCGCCCATCACCACGTGAAACGCGGACTTCTGTTTCCACAGGAACCGGGTGCTCTCGAGGAGCGTGGGCTTGTGGTCCTCGGCGATCGCATCGAGCTGGCCGCGCTTCGGTTCCCGAATCGTCAGATAGACGATCACGCCGAGCAGGGCCCCCGGGATGCCGAGCGCAAACAGCGCCGAACGCCAGCCATAGGCGTGCGCGATCGCGCCCGCCATGTCGTAGCCGACCCAGGCGCCGAACGGCGCCCCGAGCGCGAGCACCGTGAGCGCCATCGGCCGCCGATCAGCCGGGAAGTAGTCGGCGACGATCGCCGACGATGGCGGCGTGCCGCCCGCCTCGCCGACACCCACGCCGACGCGTGCGACCAGCAACTGCCAATAATTGCGCGACAGCCCGCACAACGTCGTCATGACCGACCAGATCACCAAGGAGGCGGCGAGGATGTTGCGGCGGTTCGAGCGATCCGCCAGCCAGGAGATCGGAATGCCGAACGTCACGTAGAAAAGCGCCAGCGACACGCCGGTAAGAAAGGCGATGCCTGAGTCGGTCAGATGCAGTTCCAGCCTGATCGGCTCCAATATCGTCGACATCACGTAACGATCAGCGATGTTGATCGTGTAGATGAGGCACATCACGATCAGGACATACCAACGTTCCAGGTAGGTCGGCGTGGCGATGGTCGTAGCGTCGGCGGCCGCAGTACTCACGCGATAATGACTCCTCTGCGAAAAGCGCACGCGCAAACCGGCTGGTGCGCGGGTTTCGGTACCATACAGGGTTCGCGGACCTTGCGCGACCGGGTACTGCGCCGCGAAAAAAGATATGGGCGCATCGCGAAATGGCATGGCGCCACGGGCTGATCCGGATAAGCTGCGGCCCATGGCGAGTTTCGATTACATCATCGTCGGCGCCGGCACCGCCGGATGCGTGCTGGCCGACCGGCTGTCGGCCGACGGCACCCGCCGCGTGCTCGTTCTCGAAGCGGGCGGCAGCGACGACAGCTTCTGGATCAAGACTCCGATCGGTTACGGGCGCACGTTCGCGGACCCGGCCGTCAACTGGAAATACCAGGCGGCGGCGAGTCCGGGCCTCGGCGGACGCACGATGTACTGGCCGCGCGGCCGCGTCGTCGGCGGATCGAGTTCCATCAATGCGCTCGTCTATTGTCGCGGCATGCCGGCCGATTTCGACGACTGGCGCGACATGGGCAATCCCGGCTGGGGCTGGGACGACGTACGGCCCTACTTCGAGAAATCGGAGCGCCGGGTCGACCCATCGGGGCAGGCGCACACCGCGGGCCCGTTCGATGTCAAGAATGTCGAACCCTTTCTGCATCCCTTGCGCCGCCACTGGTTCGCCGCCGCCGCGGAGCTCGGACTGCCGGTGAGTGAGGATTTCAACGGCGAACATCCCGAAGGGGTGGGCTGTTATCAAGTGTCGATCCGCCGCGGCAGACGCTGGAGCGCCGCCGACGCTTTCCTGCGGCCGGCACTGCGGCGCAATAATCTCGAACTCATCACGCAGGCCTGGACGAGCCGGATCCGCACCGACGGTCGCCGCGCCTGCGGCGTGGAATATGTCCGCGCGGGCGAAACCCATTATGCCGAAGCGGCGCGCGAGGTCATCGTCTGCGGCGGCTCCGTCAACTCGCCGCAATTGCTGCAGCTTTCTGGAATCGGTCCGGGGGATAGGCTGCGGGACTTGGGTGTACCGGTCGTGCTCGACAATGCCGCCGTGGGCGGCAATCTGCAGGACCACCTGGCGGTCAGCTATTCGTACAAGGCGACCGAACCGACGCTGAACGACGTGCTGCACTCTCCGCTCGGCAAACTCGTTGCCGGCCTGCGCTACCTCTTGATGCGCAGCGGCCCGCTGTCGCTCAGCGTGAACCAGTTCGGAGGCTTCCTGCGCGGCGACCCGGCGGGCCGGCGGGCGGATTTGCAGCTGTATTTCAACCCGATCACCTATGGCGCGGGCGATGCAAACCGCAAGAACATCAACGTGGATCCTTTTTCCGGCTTCATTATTTGTTTCCAGCCCACGCGTCCGACGAGCCGCGGCCGCATCGACATCGCGAGCCCGGATTTCCGGCAGGCTCCGCTGATCGCTCCGAATTATCTGTCGACCGAAAAGGACGAACGCGACGCCGTCAACGGCGGACTGCTGATCCAGCGGATCGTCCGCACCAAGGCCATGCAATCCCTGATCCGTTCCAGCATACCGCCCGATCCCGGCACGCTCGACGAGGCTGGACTGCTCGCGGATTTCCGCGCTCGCGCCGCGACCGTGTACCACCCGGTCAGCACCTGCCGCATGGGCCCGCGAATCGCCGACTCGGTGGTCGATCCGAACCTGCGCGTGCATGGCATGGACAGGCTCCGCGTCGTCGACGCCTCGGTGTTCCCGACGGTGACCTCGGCGAACACCAACGCACCGACGATGATGGTCGCGCAAAAGGCCGCCGACCTGATATTGGCGGATGGGAAATAAGGTACCAGGGAGTGTAAATGAAGCTCGAAAGCGTCAAGGTCTTCGTCGTCGGGAATCCCCCGCCGTCCTTCGGTGGGCGGTATTTCGTGTTCTTGAAGCTGCGTACCGCTTGTGGGATCGAGGGCGTCGGCGAGGTCTATGCCGCGACCTTCGCGCCACAGGTGATCGCCGCGATGATCGAGGATCTGTTCGCGCGGCGCTTCGCCGGCCGCGATCCGTTTCAGACCGAGTCGCTGTGGCGCGAATCGTACGGATCGGGGTTCTCACTCCGGCCCGATATTTCGCTGGTGGGCGTCATGAGCGGCCTCGAGATGGCGTGTTGGGACATCGTCGGCAAGGCCGTCGGCCAGCCGATCTACAATTTACTCGGCGGGCGCGTGCACGAACGCCTGCGCAGCTACACCTATCTGTATCCGGCTGACGGCGAAGGCGACGATTTTTACCATGACGCGGACCGCTCGGCGCAACGCGCGGCGGAATACGTCAAACAGGGTTTCACCGGCTTGAAGTTCGACCCCCTGGGCGGCTACTCGGCGTACGACCCGCGCCAGCCGACGCAGGAGTCGCTCGAGCGCACCGTAAGACTGGTCGGCGCCATCCGTGAAGCCGTCGGCCGCAGCGCCGATTTGCTGCTCGGCACGCACGGCCAGTTCACGGTATCCGGCGCGACGCGGCTCGCGCGGCAGATGGAACAGTTCGACCCCTTGTGGTTCGAAGAACCGGTGCCGCCGGACATGCCCGAGCAGATGGCGCTGGTCGCCCGTTCGACGAGCATCCCGATCGCGACCGGCGAGCGACTGACGACCAAATACGAGTTCGCGCGGGTGCTCGCGTGCGGGGCGGCGAACATCCTGCAGATGGATCTGGGCCGGGTCGGCGGCATTCTCGAGGCGAAGAAGATCGCGGCGCTCGCCGAGGTGCACTACGCGCAGATTGCGCCGCATTTGTACTGCGGTCCGATCGTCGGCGCGGCCAACATCCAGATTGCCGCCTGCAGTCCGAATTTCTTGATCCTCGAGAGCATTCAACGCTGGGACGGTTTCCAGGCCAAACTGCTGCACAAGCCGATCGTCTGGCAGGACGGCTACGTGATCCCCCCGACCGCCCCCGGCCTGGGCGTGGAGTTGAACGAGGCGGTCGCCCTCGCCCATCCCTACGAACCCGGCGGCAAGCTGCATCTGGAAATGGCCGATCACCCACTGGGTTAAGAGGAGTGTTCAACTTGCGTTATGGTTTCGTCGGTCTTGGGAATCTCGGCAAGCACCTCGCGGCGAACCTCGCCCGCGGCGGCTTCGACGTCACGGTCCACGATCTAGACCGGGACGCCGCCGCCATCGTGCTCGCGGCGGGCGCGAAATGGGCCGCTTCGGTGGCGGACCTGGCCCGCGGCTGCGATGCGCTAATTACCTGCCTTCCCTCGCCGAAGGCGACCGCGGCGGTGATGAACCAAGCCCTGCCGGCGATGGCGTCGGGAACGACCTGGATCGAAATGAGCACGAACGATTTCGCGGAAGTCGAGGCACTCGCCGCCCGTGCCGCCGAGCGAGGTATCGCGACGCTCGCCTGTCCGGTCACCGGCGGCGTCCACCGTGCGGAGGCCGGCGCGATCACGGTACTCGTTGGCGGCGCGCAACAAGATTTCGACCGCCATCGGGCCGCGTTGGAGGCCATGGGCGGCAAAGTCATTCACTTGGGCGGCATCGAGCAGGCGGCGGTTACCAAGGTGGTCACCAACATGCTCGCATTCATCCATTTGATCGCCGCCGGCGAGGCGTTGATGCTCTGTTCAAAGGCCGGCGTCGACCTCGGCGCGGCATTTGCGGCGATTGCCGCGAGTTCCGGCAACAGTTTCGTCCACGAAACCGAGAGCAAGGTCATCCTCAACGGCAGCTATGACATTGGATTTACGATGGATTTGGCCTGCAAGGATGCCGGTTTCGCAACGGAATTCGGCCGTCGCTTCGGCGTGCCGCTGCGCCTCGCCGGCGTCATGGAACAGACGTTCATCGAGGGACGCGCCAAATACGGCGGCGGCGCTTGGTCGTCGATGATCGTCAAGCTGCTGGAAGATGCCGTCGGCACGCCGCTGCGCGCGCCCGGCTTCCCGGCGAAACTTGGTCCGGAGGACTGAGGGAATCGAATTTCAGCATGATGAAATCGAAATAAGGCATGAGCGCGATGCACGGCAGCAACAAAAAAATGCTTTCGTTCCCGCGCGACGATGCTATTCTCGGCCCGATTGCAGTTGATTAAACAATCACAAAACGCCGCCGCCGGCGCCGGGACAGCCCGCGAACGGCGGATGGCGATGATCGATTCGGGCAACCCGTAGGGCTTTTTAAGGAAGGGATGTGAGCATGAATTCAAATTCGAAGTTGTCTTACGCGATCGCGGCGATCCTGAGCGGAACCGCAATCGGTGCCGTGCACGCGGCCGCCACGGCCCCCGCCGCGGCCGATACGGGCGATCAACTGCAGACGATCACCGTCACCGCGCAGCGTCGCACGGAAAACATTCAGAACGTGCCGATCACGATTCAGGCGCTGACATCCGAGTCGCTGAAGCAACTGAACGTCACGACCTTCGACGACTTGGCGAAGTACGTGCCGAACCTGTCCCTGTCGACCAACGGCCCGGCGCAGGGCAACATCTTCATGCGCGGCCTGGCACTGGGTTCCGCGGGCACGCAGTCATCCGGCACGATCGGCCTGTATCCGAACGTGGCCGTGTACCTTGACGATCAGTCCGGCCAGCTGCCCGGACGCAACCTCGACATCTACGCCGCCGATTTGCAGCGCGTGGAAATCCTCGAGGGTCCGCAGGGCACGCTGTTCGGCGGCGGTGCCCAGGCCGGCGTGCTGCGTTACATCACCAACAAGCCGAAACTCGACAAATTCGAGGGAAACGCCGAGGCCATGTACGGCGTCACCGCGCACGGCGACCCGAACTCAGGGTTCTCCGCGGTGCTGAACCTGCCGCTGATCAATGACACGCTCGCCCTGCGCGCGGTGCTGTACAACGAAGATCGCGGCGGCTATATCAATAACGTTCCGTCCACGTTCACGCGTCGCAACACCGATCTCGGCATTTACTATGCGGGCTACAAGGCCGTCGGCGGCGTCTGCCCGGATGGTCTGCCGAACAGCGGCTATTGCGTGCCGCCCGGCTCGGCGGCCGTGAACAACTACGGAATCGCGCAAAGGGCGATCAATCCGGTCAAGTACCAGGGCGGCCGCCTCGAGGCGCTGTGGAAGATCAATGACGACTGGAACGTGCTGATCACGCAGATGTACCAGGACATCAATGCCGACGGCGTCTTCTACCAGATGCCGAAGAGTTCCGACGGCGCCACGCTCAATCCGCTCGAGGTGTCGTTGTTCCAACCGTCCTATGACAAGGACAAGTTCGAGAACACGGCGTGGACCGTGAACGGCAAGGTCGGTCCGATCAGCGCCGTGTACACCGGCGGCTACTTGGTCCGCAACGTCAATCAGGTCCAGGACTACACCAACTACGCGCGCGGCGTGTACGCGGACTATTATCAGTGCTACGGCGCCAGCACCTGCGGCTCGCCGCTCGCCACCTGGCAGGAACAGGAAAAGAACACCCACCTCACGCAGGAACTCAGGTTCAGCACGCCGAGCGATTGGCGCACGCGCGCGATTGCTGGCGTGTATTGGGAAGATCTCAGCATCCAGGACCAGACCGACTGGAACTACAAATCGCTGCCGAATTGCCCGTCGAGCGGTTCGACCACCGGTTACGCCTGTCTGGGCGCGGTGGCGCCGGGAGCGGGTGCCACGCTCAACGACCCGAGCGTGCGTCCGTCCAACGATGCCTTCTTCGAGGACACGACGAAGGGCTACAAGCAGACCGCGGTCTTCGCGTCGGTCGACTATGACATCATTCCGAAAGTGCTGACGGTGACCGGCGGCGGCCGCTGGTACTCGTACAAGCTCGACCAGCGCGGCTGGGTCGGCAGTTC
>JAJXYR010000243.1 GCA_021780475.1 Pseudomonadota bacterium | reverse complement strand
CATCCGCGGCAGCGCGAGGCGCATCGTGTGAAACGGCGCCGAGAGATTCACGGCGATGACTTCGTTCCACATCTCGGCGCTGACGTCGGCAAGCGCCGCGGTGCGCTGCACCCCCGCGTTGTTCACCAGCACCTCGGGATCACCCCAGGAGAATACACGGGCCATCAGGCCGTGGACCTGGTCGGGGTCCCGCAAATCACCGGTGAAATACCGGGCCTCCGCGCAGCCCGCCGCGTTCATTTCCAGAACGACGGCGGCGGATTCCTCGGGCGTGGCGAGCCCGTGCAGCGCGATCCTCGCGCCCGCGGCGGCGAAGGCCAGCGCCACGGCCTTGCCGATCCCCCGATCGGAGCCGGTGACCAGGACCAGTCTGCCCGCGAGGCTGAAGGCGTTCATCCCGCCGCCCCGGGGCTTGTCAGGCGCCGTCCCGTCATCGCATCGCCTCCACGGTTTGCAGGAATTCGTCGATCGCGCCGACCGCCGCCGGTTCATCGAGCATGGGTGCGTGTCCCCGATTGTCGATCGTCACCGCGCGCAAGCCTGGGTGCGTCGCGGCCATCGCCTGCAATATCTCCGGGGTCAACAAGTCCGACAGGGCGCCGCGCACGGCGAGAATCGGCAGGGCCTTGAGATGGTCCCACAGGGACCACAGCGTGGGCGGCACCACGCTGAGGTCGGCGTTGTTCAGTCCCGCCAGAATCGCCGGATCGAAGGCCGCGACCGGCCGGCCGGACGCATCCTGCGCGTAGGTCCGCCGCGCGAACGCATTCCAGTCGGCGTCGCCGTAGTCGGGGAAGGCGATCTCGTTGATGCGCCTTGCCTGTAGCGAGGCCTCCTCCCAGTTGGCCGCGGGGCTCCGGCCAGCCAGCGAATCGCGCAGCCGGCGCAGGCCGGTCGCGGCGATTTCGGGTCCGATGTCGTTCAACACGAGGCCCCGCAGGCGTCCTGGCTGCGCCGCGCCCATGATCATGCCGATGATTCCGCCCATCGATGTGCCGATGACCGCGGTCCGTTGGATCGCCAGGTGATCGAGGAGCGCGAACATGTCGGCGGCGTAGGTTTGCGGAAGATAGTTGGCGGGTTCCGGGTCCCACGCGGATCGACCGCGGCCCCGCTGATCCGCCGTGACCACGCGATAGCGCGCGGCGAGATGCGCGGCGAGGGAACCGAAATCCGCGGAATTGCGGGTCAGTCCGTGCAGGCAGAGCACCGTCAGCGGTGCCTCCACCGGCCCTCGAATTTCCGCGTGCAGACGCAGTGCGCCGTCGGCACTGGGGAAAGACACCGTTTTCGCCCCGGTCTCCATCAGAAGTGGTATTGCACGGTCGCGTCGTACGTGCGGGGCGCACCGTAGAATCCAATCTGGCTGACATTGCCGAGCAGCCCGGAGCTGCCAAAGTCATAGCCGGAAACGCGATACCAGCGGTCGAGGAGATTCTTGCCGTCGAGCGCGAAGCGCCAGGCACCGCCGCCCGTCGTGTACGCGAGCCCCGCGTCCAGCAGGCCGTAGGCGGGCTGGTCGGTGACGCTCGCGGTCGTATTGGCGACCTTGGTGAAGCTGCGCCAGCTCCAACCCGCACGCGCGAGCAGCGAGCCCGACGACAGCGTCCACGTATACCTCACATTCGTCGATACCGTCCACATGGGCGCATTGACGGGCCGATTTGACGAGGCGATATTCTGCGGCGGCGCGTTTGCCGTGCACCCCGGCGTGAGCGCGGTGCAGCCGATGAGGAAGTCCTGATAATAGGAATCCAGGTAGCCGACGTTGAGGCCGACGGCGAGCGGTTTGATCGGCGCCCAGTCGGACTCGACCTCGACGCCCTGGTTGATCTGCTTGCCGGCATTCAGGACCGCGGTCACATTTTGCGGCAGTCCCCCCGTCGTGACGAACTGCTGCACGCCGATCTGCGCATTCTTGTACGGATCGTAGAATACGGTGAGATCGAGTTTCAGCGTATCGTCGCGGAGAGTCGACTTGATGCCTGCCTCGTAGCTGTCCGCCGTTTCCGAGCCGTAGCCGTTTTCCGTAGCCGGATAGACGCTGGCATTGCCGCGCATGTCGAACCCGCCGCTCTTGAACCCTTGCGCATACGTGAAATACGCCATGA
Organism: Pseudomonadota bacterium; assembly: GCA_021780475.1. GTDB lineage: Bacteria > Pseudomonadota > Gammaproteobacteria > Steroidobacterales > Steroidobacteraceae > Bog-1198. The sequence goes on along the minus strand of JAJXYR010000243.1, from coordinate 3,632 downwards.
CCTGCGGCATCAGATGGAAGTCGAACCCGACGCGCGGCGATACGTTGGAGAAGGTGCGACTATTCGCATAATTGGTGAGGATGCCGGCGGCTGCGCTCGGAAACAGGAAGAACCCCGCCGGCGGACTGGCCGCGTCGAAGAAGGTCTGATTCGGCAGCAGTTGCGTCGGTGCGACGCTCGCGTATTGCGCCTGATACACGGTGGCGCTCTTGCGGTCCTGGTTCCAGCGCACGCCGGCGTCGAAATTCAACCGCCCGGTTATCTTCCACGCCGTATCGACATACACGGCGGTGCTCTTGGTCTGTACGCAACCGTCGACGATCGAAGTCAGGTAGAGATCGTAGACCGGTACCAGCACGCCAAGCGACGCGTTGTAGGCGCCGCAGGCGCTGCTGTTCATGTAGAACAGCCCGCCGACCGCCTTCACCCGATCGTTCACATAGGTGAGCTGTCCCTCGCCCGAAGCCTGGCGCTCACTGTATTTTGCCGGCACCTGGAACAGGTTCGCATTCAGTTCTTCGAAATCGATGAACTGGTGTCCGTGGCCCTCGCGGTACGCGCCGACGAGTTTCAGTCCAAGCGCATCGCTAATCGCCTGGGTGTAGGTCGCCGCGATGCCGTTGCGGTAGTAGCGGTCCTGATCGACCGGCATGTCCGTGCGGGTGTCATAACGGCTGTCGGTCGGCGGTGCGAGCACGTTGTTGAGGCGCTCCCCGCCGGCCGCGTTCGAATGGTCTTGAGTGGTGTCGGCGGCGAGCTTCAATTTTGAACTCCGGCCCCAGAGCAGCGTGAGGTTCGCTCTTGCGGCGAGTACGTCGTAGTTCGACACATCCTGGCCGGGATGATTATACGGGCTCGGAGAGGTGCCGGCCTGGGCGACGACATGTCCGTAGCCATCATGGTGCAGGTCGGCCACGGCGAAACCCGCATAAACGTGGTGATCGACGATCGGCGCGGACGCCGCCAGCTTCAAGTTGCGCTCGCCGTAATTGCCGCCGGCCACCGATGCGGTGAGGCTCGCGGGGCCCGCGATGTCGCGCGTCACGTACTTGATCGCGCCGGCGATCGTATTTTTTCCATAGAGCGTGCCCTGGGGTCCGCGCAGAACCTCGATGCGGTCCACGTCGTAGACATCGAGCAGCGCCGCCTGCGGCCGCGCCATGTAAACGTCGTCGATGTAGATGCCCACCCCGGGTTCGAAACCCCACAAAGGATCGCTTTGCCCGACTCCGCGTATATAGACGTTGATCGTGCTGCTGGTCGCGCGCGCGCTGGAGATGGCGATGTTCGGCACGAAGGAGTTCAAGTCGCCGAGCGAGGTCACGTCGCGCAGGCGCAGCTCCCCGGCGCCGATCGCGGTCACGGCAAGCGGCACGTCTTGCAGATTCTCCCGGCGGCGGCGCGCCGTGACGACGATTTCGCCTAGTGTGCCGGTGGATGCGCCGGCGGCAACGGTCGCGGCGGCGTCCGCGGCGCGCACAGCCGCCGGCGGCAAAGCCGCAACGGTCGCCAACAGGACCGCCGGCAGGCGGCGACAAATCGCGGAAAACATCTTGGACATCAGCGTTCTCCCCAGCATTGCGCCGCCCGCGCGAGCGGCGGCTTCTCTTTTTTAGCTACGGAACCGGCGGCAGCCGGCCCGCAGGCCGATTCATGTCGTGGGAATATATTCAACGATCGTTGAGGATAATTCAACAACTGTTGGTAAATAATTCAGCGGATGTTGAATAAATGCGGCCGGCGGCGCGGCGTTGCAGCGCGCATGGCGACGCGGGAGAATGGCGCGATGACAGTTGTGCGACGCAAAACGGCGGCCCGCAAGGCGGCGGGCCGCAAGACGGCCAAGGCATCGGTAGCGCGGGCGGCCGCGAAGCCGGCCAAGGAAAGGATCCTCGACGCCGGCGAGCAATTGTTCGCCCGCAACGGCTTCTATGGGGTTTCGGTGCGCGACATCACGAAGGCCGCCGGCGTCGACGTCGCCCTGGTCAGCTATCATTTCGGCGGCAAGCGCGAACTATTCGCGGCCGTGTTCCGGCGGCGCGCCGAGATGCTGAATCCGGAGCGACTGGGCATGCTCGAGCAGGTTCGGCGCAACGCGCTGCCGGGGGTTCCGGCGCTGGAGGACATCGTCAACGCGTTCACCTATCCGATGTTGGAGCGGTCGGCGCGCGGCGGCGCGGGATGGAAGAGCTATTTTGCGTTGGTCGCGCAGGTCAACAACTCGCCCGAGTGGGGACCGGTGTTGATGACGGAACATTTCGATCCGCTGGTCGAGCGATTCATCGCGGTGATGCGCGAGGCCTTGCCGGGCTGCGATGCGCGCGAGATCTATTGGGGATATCAATTCCTGACCGGCGCGCTGACCTTGACGTTCGCCGAGACCGGCCGGATCGACAAGCTGTCCGGCGGGCTATGCCGGTCGTCGGACCTGGACGGCGTCCACCAGCGCCTGGCGCGCTATGTTGCAGCCGGCCTCCGCGCGCTCTGCGCCGGACCGGCGGCCGCGCCGCAAGGCAAGGCACGTTCGGACATGGCCGCCAACGCCGACGCATGCCCATGATCACCCGCTTGTCGCGGCTGCCGCTCGGCATCCTGTACCTGCTGGCGGATTTTCTTTATTTCCTGGCCTACTACGTCGTCCGTCATCGGCGCAGCGTCATCCGCGAACAGCTCGCGCTGGTGTTCCCGCAGCTTCGCGAAGCGGAACGCCGCGCGATACACCGCCGGTTCCTGCGCAATTTCTGCGACGTCGCGGTCGAGATCCTGAAGGGGGCGTCGATGCCGGCGGAGGAGATGCGCGCGCGGGTGCATCTGCGCAATCCGCAGGCGGCGCGCGAGTACCTGGACGCGGGCCGCTCGGTGCTGTTCGTCACCTCGCATCTGTGTAATTGGGAGTGGCTGCTTCAGGGTGTCGTGCTGCAGATCGGTCATCCGGTCGATGCGGCCTACAAGCCGCTGCACGACGCCTGGGCCGAGCGTCTGATGCTCGCGATCCGGTCGCGCTTCGGCGCACACCTCATCCCCGCGAAGGAATTGCTCACGGAGCACCTGCGCCGGCGCGGGGTCGTTCGGGTTCTGGCGATGAACGCCGACCAGGCCCCGGTTTCCACCGAGCGGCGCCACTGGACCCGGTTCCTTGGCCAGGAGACGGCGTTCTACCTGGGCGCCGAGCAGATCGCGCGCGGTACGCGCCTGCCGGTGTTCTACCTGGCGATGCGCCGTGTCGCCCGCGGCCGTTATGAGGTGGAATTTATCCCGCTGTGGGACGGGCGAGAAATTCTCGAGCCGGGGGTCATCACCGATCGCTACGCCGGGGCCTGTGAACGCGAGGTTCTCGCGAATCCGTCGGACTGGCTCTGGTCGTACCGGCGGTGGCGCCTGCAGAAGTCGCTGTACGGCGCCGCGGGCGGCGCTTAGCGCGGGCCTGCTCGGCCCGGGCTCAAGGACCTATGAAGCGCGCCAGCGCGGGCCGGCCGTCCGACCAGACCGTGAACGGCAGATCGAGGGGTTCCTGCGGCATCCGCAGCCGCAGGTCGCGGCTCGCGGCGATGAAGCGCAGGGTGCCGGGTTCGACGCGATAGGCGTAGGCGATGACCTTGCCATGATTGGGGACGAGCAGCGCGTGGCGCTGC
>JAJXYR010000193.1 GCA_021780475.1 Pseudomonadota bacterium | reverse complement strand
CAGTCGGGCGTCGGCCAGGTCTACACCGGCGAGGACTCGGCGATGCTGCGCGCGCTGGGTGACGGCGTCCGGCCCGGAGTCGCCGCGGCGACCTCGCGGCCGTTGACCGACCAGTGGGGCACGTTCATGACCGGCTGGGCGCCGCTCGTGGACCGCCATGGCCGGCCGATCGGCGCCGTCGGCGTGGACGTCAATGCGACGTTCTATCTCGCCCGACTCGCGGCGGCGCGCGATTGGGCGATGATCGGCATCGCTCCCGCGATCCTGTTGATCGTCGTGTTGGGGGTTGCGTTCCATCGTAATCGCCTGCGCGGCCTCGCGGCGGCCCAAGTCCTCGCCGACGAGCGCCAACGCCTGCGGGCGATCATCGAAGGGACCGACGTCGGCACCTGGGAGAGGGATGTGGCGGCCGGGCTGTTTCGCGTGAGCGACCGCTGGGCCGCGATGATCGGACGTCGCGCGTCCGACCTCGAGCCTTTGACCGACGCCAGGTGGCGCGCGCTCCTGCATCCGCAGGACGCGGCCGCGTTGGATCGTTTCTGCTCCGACGCCGACGGCGGGCCGGAGGCGGTATGCGAGCACGAATTCCGCATGCTGCACGCGGACGGCCGATGGGTCTGGGTGCTCACGCGCGGCAAGGTCATGGAGTGGGACGCCGCGGGCCGCCCGATGCGCATGGCCGGCATTCAAATGGACATTTCGACGCTGAAGTCCGTCGAGTTGTCATTGAAAGAGAGCGAAAGCAAATTCCGCTCGCTGTTCGAGTTGTCGCCGATCGGCATCGCGCTCAACGACGGTCATAACGGCCGCTTTCTGCAGGTCAATGACGCGATGCTGGGCGCGAGCGGCTATTCCCGCGAGGAATGGCTGGCGATGTCGTACTGGGACATCACGCCGCCGCGCTATGCCGCCCAGGAGCGCGAGCAGCTGGAACAGCTGAGCACCACCGGCCGGTACGGGCCGTATGAAAAGGAGTACCTGCGCAAGGACGGCAGCAGCTACGCGGTGCTGCTGTCCGGCATCCGCATGCACGATGCCTCCGGGCGCGCCGTCATCTGGTCGATCGTCCAGGACATCTCCCAACGCAAGGCGATGGAGTCGGCGTTGCTGGATGCGGCGCGCCGCGACAAGCTGACCGGGCTTGCGAACCGCGCGCAGTTCATGACGACCCTCGAGCATGCCCTCGCGCGGGTCAAGGACGGGTCGCAGCCGCCGTTCGCGGTGATGTTCCTGGACTTCGACCGGTTCAAGATGATCAACGACACGCTCGGCCACAAGGCCGGCGACGAGCTGTTGCGCCAGATCGCCGACCGCCTGCGCTCTGCGCTGCGCAACAACGACTCGATCGGCATCCATCACGCCGGGAACCTCGTGAGCCGATTCGGCGGCGACGAATTCCTGATCCTGCTGAACGATCTGCAGACGTCCGCCGACGCGGTCGTGATCGCCGAGCGCCTGCTGAACGTGCTCGCGCCGCTGTACAACATCTTCGGCCGGGACGTGCATTCGACCGCGAGCATCGGCATCGTCACGAGCGATCAGTGCCGCGAGGGCGCCGAGGAGATCGTGCGCAACGCCGACGTCGCGATGTACGAGGCCAAGCGCGCCGGCCGCGGCTGTTCGGTCGTGTTCAACGAGGCGATGCACAGGCGGCTGAGCCGGCACGTTTCGATCGAAACGGGACTGCGCCGCGCGATCGGCACGTCCGAGCTGTCGGTCGTCTATCAGCCGATCGTCGAACTCGAGTCCGGCCGGACCGTGTCCGCGGAGGCGCTGGTGCGCTGGAACCATCCGGTTCTCGGCGCCGTATCGCCGTCGGAGTTCATTCCGATCGCCGAGGAGTCCGATCTGATCGTCGCCCTCGGCCATTGGGTGCTGCGTGAAGCCTGCGAGGCGCTGGTCGAGTGGCGCCGCGCCGATCCGGAGCGCGCACCGAAGACGGTCAGCGTCAACATCTCCCAGGCGGAACTCGCGCTCGGGCCGAGCCTGCTCGCGCACCTTGGCGCCACGCTGGCGAGCGTCGGCCTGCCGGCCGAGTGCCTGCAACTCGAAGTCACCGAGCGGGAGGTCATGCGCGACCCGAAGGCATCTCTCGCGCTGATGGGCGAGCTGCGCACGCTGGGGGTGCGCCTGGCGATGGACGACTTCGGAACCGGCACCTCGTCGCTCGCCTTCCTGCGCGACTACCCGTTCGACACGATCAAGATCGACCGTTCATTCGTACGCGACCTGAACACCAACCCGGACGTGCTCGCGGTCATCCATGCGACCGTCAACCTGGTCGAAAATCTCGGCATGGCGAGCCTCGCGGAGGGCGTCGAGGAAGCGTCGCAGGTGGCCGTGCTGCAATCCCTGGGCTGCCGCTACGCCCAGGGTTATCTGTTCAGCCGGCCGGTGAGCGCCGGCCGGCTGCTCGATTCGTGCGGCATATCGAGGGTATGATCCCGGCCGGTTCGCGGCCAATTCGAGCGGCGATCGGATCGGGAGAAAAATGCCGGTACGCCGACTGTTCGTAGCCGGGGACGTCAATGGGTTCCTCGGCCTCGCCGTGGACAATCTGTCGGTGCTCGCCATTCTGGCCGGCGTGTTGACCGAGGTGTTTCATCTGCCGGCCGACATCGTTTTGGGGCGCATGATTCCGGGCACCGCGTTCGGCGTGCTCGCCGGGGACTTGATCTACACCTGGCTCGCGCTGCGTCTGGCGCGCCGCGAGAGGCGCGACGACGTCACCGCGATGCCCTTCGGCCTCGACACCCCGTCCACGATCGGCATGGCCCTGTTGGTGCTGGGTCCCGAGTACCTGCGGCTGCGCACGGCCGGCTTCGATGCCGCGGCGGCGGGACTCGCGGCCTGGCGGCTCGGCATGGCCGCGACGGTCGTCATGGGGCTCATGAAACTGCCGCTGTCGTTCGCGGGACGCGGCCTGGTGCGGCTCGTCCCGCAGGCGGCGCTGCTCGGCTCGCTCGCGGCGATCGCGCTGTTGCTGATCGGGTTCCTTCCCCTGGTGGAAGTGCTGCAGGAGCCGGTCGCCGGATTCCTCACGCTCGGAGTCGTGCTGTACGCGCTCGTCGGCAGGGGCAGGGTCCCGGGGCCGCTGCCGGCCGTGCTGTTCGCGCTGCTGGTCGGCATGCTCGCCCATTACGGCCTGCGCGCATGGCACCTCGATGCGGTGACGTTCGCAGTCCCTTCGCCGCCGCTCTCCTGGCATTGGCCGCGTCCGCAGCCGGGATTCGCGTACGCGATGCACCGGACCGTCACGTATCTGCCGCTGCTGGTGCCGTTCGCGCTGTTGACCGTCATCGGCGGAGTCAACAACACGGCGAGCGCGCGGGCGGCGGGCGATGCATACGACGTGCGCAGCATCCTGTTCGCCGAAGCCGCGGCCACGCTGATCGCCGGCCTGTTCGGCGGCGTCGCGCAAACCACGCCATACATCGGCCATCCGGCATACAAGGACATGGGCGCGCGCGCCGGCTACACCCTGCTCACGGGCCTGTTCATCGGCGCGGGCGGCGCGCTCGGGGTGGTCTCCGGGCTGTTGCGGTGGATTCCGCTGTCGGTGCTCGCGCCGGTGCTCGTGTTCGTCGCGCTCGACATCACCGCGCAGGCGTATCGCTCCGTGCCCGCGCGGCACCTGCCGGCCATCGCCTTCAGCTTCTTCCCGGCGATCGCGCGCATGCTCACGATCGAACTCGGCGATCCGCGCTTCCTGTCGCCGGAACGCTTCGCGCGGCTGATGACGGCCGCCTCGACGGGGCTGCCGCCGCTTGCGGTGATCGTCGCCCTCGGCAATGGGTTCATCATCTCGGCGACGATCTGGGCGGCATTCCTGGTCGAACTCATCGAACGGCGCGCGCGGGCGGCCGCCGCATATCTGGCGGCGGGCGGATGCCTGTGCGCGTTCGGGATCATCCACTCGGTGAAGGCGGACGGCAGCGTCTACGTCCCCTGGCGGCTGCACGGAATCGAGCGGGCGACCGCCACGCAATTCTGCGCCGCCTATTTCGTGCTCGCCGCCGCCCTCATTCTGCTGTCGATGGGCCGGAGGCCCGTTCCGCGGCCACCAGTCGTTTGAAGAAACCGAGGTCGACGATGCCCGGTAGGATCGTGGAGCCGACGATAATGCCGGGGGTGCCGTCGAGTTCCAGGGCGCGCGCCTCCGCGTCGTTGCGTGCGAGCGCGGCGGTGATCTCGGCGGAATGCGCGGCGAGGTCCTTCTTCAGGCGCGGCATGTCGATTCCAGCCCGCCGCAGGATCGCGTCGATCTGCTCGTCGCCGGTCAGGCGCGGACCGTCGAGCAGCGCATCGTGCGCGACGAGGTACTTCCCCTGCCAGCGTGCCGCCAATGCGCTGCGCGCCGCATACACGGACGGCGCGCCGAGGATCGGCCAGTCCTTGTAGATCAGCGCGATCTTGCGGTCACCGGCGAGCAGTTGCGCGAGCGTCGGCGCGACCCTGCGGCAGAAGGGGCAGTTGTAATCGAAGTATTCGACGATCGTGATGTCCGCGTGCCGCCCGCCGGCGGCGCGCATCACCGGCGGCGTCAGAATCGCCCGCCGGCCGGCGGGCGTGACCTGCTGCAGTTCCGGAACGGCCGCGCGCGCCGCGCCGCCGAAGGCGCCCTGCGTCATCACCCCGGCCAATGCGGCGATCGCCGCGAACAGCGCGCGCCGCGCCGCCGGCCTCATGGCGCACCCCGGGCGGCGCAGCCGACGCGCCCGGCCTGAAACCGGCAGCGGCGTTCGATCCTGCCGCGCACGTCGTGCACGTCGATGTTCCAGCCGTTCGCGGTTTTACGCATCATCAGAAAGCCGAATCCCGGCAAGGACATGCCGTCCTTCACGGCGACGCCGGAGCCGCCCTGGAATATCGCGCCGGTGAGCGTGCGCGGCGTGCGATCGAGCTTGTCGCCCCCGAAGCCGCCGACGATCTGCGGCGGCACGCGATTCTTTGCGCTGTAGTTCATCACCTCGAAACTGTGGATGTGTCCGGACAGCATCAGTTCGACCGGCCGGGGTATGCCGGCGTCGCCGACCGCGTCGATCAGCGTCCGATTACCGCCGATCGGCAGGTCGAGCGGGCCCGCGACGGCCCCCCAGATCGGGCGGTGCATCAACAGCCACGCCGGCGCCGGCGTGGCGGCGAGTCCCGCGAACTCGGCGCGATACACCGGCACCATGTCGGCGGCGGTGCGGATGTCCGGCGCGTTGGCATCGTCCATCACCACGAGGCGCAGCTTGTCCACGCGCACCGTATAGGGCGCCAGGTGCGCGATGCAGTCCGCGCGCGCATCGAAGGCGAGCGGGCCGAGCATGCGCAGCCAGCCCCGGCCCGCGCGCGTGCAGTCCTCATGATTGCCGCGCACGATGACCCAGGGTGCGGCGGCCAGCAGCGGCGCGGCCGGCGCGAAGAAGTCCGCGCGCCACGTCGGCCAGTTGTCGCCGTACGGCGTGCCGGCGCAGCCGGCAAAGCCCTGCGGGCAGGGGCTCTCTCGATACAGGTAATCGCCGACGTCGATCACGAGGTCCGGCTTCTGCCGCGCCTCCTCGCGAGCGAGCCGCGGGAACGGCCAGGCCTCGGGATCGTTGCAGGCCTGGATCGCGCCCGATTTGATGCGGCAGCCCGTGTCGCCGATCACCAGGATGCGCCGGGGGTGGGCGCGAGGCAGCGGCAGCGGCCGGCCGTCGAGCGACAGCGCCCGGGCACCGCGCGGCACCGGCGCGGCGCAGACGGTCGGAAAATCTCCATCCCGCGCGGCGCGCACGGCCATC
>JAJXYR010000089.1 GCA_021780475.1 Pseudomonadota bacterium | reverse complement strand
GGCAGCGCCGCCCACCGGCTTGAAAATCCGCCAGCGCGGCCGCGGCCCCGGGTTCCCAGATCGCGCACAGAGGTTCCGGCAGCCCGTCATGCGCGCTGCGATAGGCCGTTGCGAGGCATCCGGGATCGCGCGCGCCCAGCAAATGCGCGAGCGCGGCATCGGAGAGAAACGGCAAGTCGCAGGCGAGCACCAGCCAGGCGGCGCCCGGCGTGTGCGCGAGCGCCGATCGGATGCCGACGATCGGCCCCGCGCCCGGCACGGAGTCGACGATCAGCGGCCAGCGCGAACGCACGGGATCGTCGACCTGGTCGGCGCGCACCGAGACGAACACTCCGGTCGCGTGGCGGGCGGCCAGTTCGCAGGTCCGGTCGAGCTGTCTCTGTCCCTGATATTCGACCGCGGCCTTGTCGCGCCGCATCCGGGAACTGGCGCCGCCGGCGAGTATCAAGGCGAGGACCGGGGGCGGCGAAGCGTTCATGGCGGCGTCTCGATGCGATGATCGCTCTTGCCGCCCTCCTTGAAAACCAATCGCGTCGCGGCGATCACAATGTCGTGCGACAGAGCCTTGCACATGTCGTACACGGTCAATGCGGCGATGCTGGCACCCATCAGTGCCTCCATTTCCACGCCGGTCTTGTGATGTACGCTGACCGTGCAACGGATCAAGGCTTCATCGCCCACCAGATCTATCGAGATCTTGCAGCTTTCGATGCCGAGCGGATGACAAAAGGGGATGAGTTCATGCGTGCGTTTGGCGGCCATCACACCGGCGACGATCGCCGTGTCGAACACGGGGCCCTTCGCCGAGCGCATGTCGTTGTCTCGCAGCGCCGCGGCGACGACGGCGGGAAAGACGACCCGCGATTCAGCGACCGCGGTGCGTTTGCCGGGCTGTTTGTCGGAGACATCGACCATCGTCGGCCGCTGGTCGGCGTCGAGGTGGGAGAAAGGGGAGTTCGTGGTCATCGGGCGCCCGCTCAGCCGCCGATGTAATACATTTCGATTTTTTGATGACCCGGTTCGTCGCGCCGGCGCTCATCGCGCAGTTCGCTGTAGCGATCCCGCCGGTTCGTCCAGGCGCCGCGAATCAGGCGCAACAGCTCCGCGTCATCCGCGCCGCCCCGCAGCGGCGCGCGCAGGTCGAGGCCGTCCGTGGCGAATAGACAGGTGTAGAACCTTCCCTCGGAGGACAAGCGCGCCCGGCTGCAGGCGCCGCAAAAGGGCTGCGATACGGAGGAGATGAAGCCAATCTCGCCCGCGCCGTCGTCGAAGCGCCAACGCTTGGCGACTTCGCCGCGGTAATTCTCCGATATCGGCCGCATCGGCCAACGCGCGTGGATGCGTGCGACCAGCTCACGCGAGGGTACGACCATCTCCGGCCGCCAGGCATTGCGGTTGCCGACGTCCATGAATTCCACGAAGCGCACGATCACCGGCCGGCCGCGGAACCGCTCGACCAGATCAAGCGCCGTGTGGTCGTTGACGCCGCGCTCGATGACCGCGTTGATCTTCACCGGTTCGAGTCCCGCGGCGATCGCGGCCTCGACGCCCTCGAGCACCTGGTCGAGGGCCGCGAAGCCGCCGCTCATGCGCTTGAATATCTCTTTGTCGAGCGAGTCCAGGCTCACGGTCACGCGCTTCAGGCCATTGGCGTACAAATCGACCGCGTGCTGGCCGAGCAGCACGCCGTTCGTCGTCAGCGCGATGTCCTCGATTCCGGCAATGCCGGACAGATCGCCGACGAGATCCGCGAGGTTCGCACGCAGCAGGGGTTCGCCGCCGGTCAGGCGCAGCTTGCGCACGCCGAGGGTCGAGAACAGTCGGGCCAGGCGCACGATCTCGTCGAACGACAGACGCTCGCTCGTTTGCAGGAAGCGGTAGTTTTCGTGGAACGCATCCTTCGGCATGCAATACGGACAGCGGAAGTTACAGCGGTCCATCACGGAGATGCGCAAGTCGTGCAGCGGCCGCCCGAGACGGTCGATGGGATTGTTGATACCGCGGATGTCGTGAATGTCGCGTGCCATGGTGACGCAGATTACCAGCGGTACAGGCTGGTCACGAAGCCTTTCGGGTAGGTATTCGGTCCCGGCGGCAGTTCCACGAATCCGTCGGTGCCGGCGAGACTCAGAAAATCACCGGATCCGTTGGGCGGTCGCGGGATCGCCCAAGCGCGGCCCCAGTCGTCATGCTCGATCGCCACCGGCAGGAAATACGCAAGCGGGGCGTGAAAGGTCACGGGGGCGGCGAGCGCGAGACGCTCGGGGGCGGCCGGCTTCGTGGCCATGGACGCGGCGATTGCCGGAATCACGTAGCGGATCAGGCAGACGAGCGTCGAAACCGGATTGCCGGGAAGGCCGAAAATGGACTGCCCGTCGGGACCGATGCCGAACCACATGGGCTTTCCGGGGCGCTGGGCGATGTGATGGAAAACCTGCTGCACCCCGATCTGCTGCAGCACCTTCGGCACCAGATCGAAGCGCCCCATCGACACCCCGCCGCTCAGCACGAGGACTTCATGGGTGGTCAGATGCAGCGTCAGCCGCTCGCGCAGCATATCCTCGTCGTCGCGCACATGGTCGTCGCCGATCCGTGCGAAGCCCCGCTGGCGCAGTGTCGCGGCGACGGCGTAGGCGTTGGAGCGGCGCACCTGATAGTCCGCGATCGGTTCGCCCGGTTCGATCAGTTCGTCCCCGGTCGAGACGACCATGATGGCCGGCTGGCCGCTGACGCGAACGCGCTCCATTCCCGCGGATGCGGCTACCGCGAGTTCCGGCGCGCGCAGCATGGTCCCGGCTTCCAGCAGCAGCGAGCCCTGGCGGCCGTCGGTGCCGCGCCGATGAATATTGTGAAAAGCGGTGGTCACGGCGTCGGCTTTCAGGGTGGCGTAGCCGCCCTTCACGTCGATGAGTTCGACCGGTACGACGCAGTCGCAACCGGCCGGCAGATACGCCCCGGTCATCACCTCGATCACGTGGTCCTTTCGATCGAGCGTCAGCGGCGGCGCACCGGCCGCCTGCGTCGCCTGGATTTTCAGACGACGCACGCCCTGGCGCCAGGTTTCGCTGTCGCCGGCGATGCCGTCCATCGTCACGCGGTCGAACGGCGGCTGATCGCGCTCGGCGTAGACGTTCTCCCGCAAGGTGCCGCCGACGCACTGGAGCAGCGGCAGCGACTCAATCGGCATACAAGCTAGCCGCTCACCGATGGCCGCTTCGGCTTGTCGCGGTGTGATCAGCATATCCGCCCGCCTGGCATGAGGAGCGCGGCGGAACGTCTCCGCCGCGCAGCCGGACTATTTCTTCTGGTTCTTCGCCAAGAAGATCTTGAGTTGATCATTGAAGTGCCCAACGTTCGCCTGCAGTTCGTCCACGGCGGCGTTGTTCTTCTGAACCAGCATGGTCTGTTGATCCGCGATCTTCTTCTTCTCTTCCGGGCTCAGCTTCGTCGGATCTTTCGGAGTCAAGGCATCGCTCTTGAGCTTCAAGCAGTCGAGGTAGGCATTCATCTCGGTGTTGTAGCTGTCGAAATCATGTTTCGCGGCAATCATTTGCGCGCGCGTCGCCGTGTTGCCGTCCGGCGGTGCGGCGGGTGAATGGGGGTACACGCAGGAAGATTGGGCGTGCGCCGCGAAGCCGACAAACAAAGAGAGTGACAGGGGGATCCAAGCCTTCATCGAAATTCCTCATGGTTATATTCGGGACGCTGACGATATTACGGCGTTCGCACCCGGAACGGCCAGAAATCCGGAGTAGACGCATAACACATTGATTAAATTCATAATAATGCGATGCGCAGGTCCCGCCGGAAGGGCGTTGCCGAAGGGCCGACGTCGGAAGCGTCGCTTGGGCAGGCGTGGCGGACGCACGCAGCGAGGGGCTGCGCGGTTGTTAGCCTGGGGGGTGACTGGCAGAATGCCTGGCCTCGCGTGCGCCCGTAGCTCAGCTGGATAGAGCACCTGGCTTCGAACCAGGTGGTCGGGAGTTCGAATCTCTCCGGGCGCGCCACCTAATTCTCACTGAATCAACCAGTTAGATCGTCCTCCCTCAGCCTGTCCGACGCCGAAGCCAGGTGCTTGCGTGAGTTTTGCGGGACTCTGTCGAGCAAACCTTCTCCGCGGCGTCGATCAGGCTGGTGAGTTCAGCTTGGGAGTAGTGCGTGGTGATGCGCCCGCTGCGATGACCGAGCAGATCCTGGCGATCCTCGAAGCTCACTCCGGCGGCCCTCAGGCGCCGTCCGAATGAGTGCTTCAGATCGTGAACCCGAACCCGTCGAAACCCTAGCGGCGCATCGACCCCATGGCGCTGTTGCCAGTCGTCGGCCGCACGTTCCCGCGCGGCCTTCCATGCGGTGTTGTTCATTCGCTGGACGGGCGTCGGCGATGATGCCTTCGCCCTTCGATGAACGAACACGTAGACCGGATGGACACCGCGTTGGCTTTCGATCACGGACCGTGCGACGCGATTCAACACGACCAAGCGCTCCTCGCCGTTCTTGACGTGCTCTGCCGGGATGATGAAGACCGAGGTGCCCAATTCGGGTACCGGAACTTCATATTCCCATCTGAGCTGACAGACCTCTTGTTCACGCAGCCCCGTGTTCACTTTGAAAAGTGCCATGCGTGCTAGGTGATCGGGGAGCCGTTGAAACAAGAGTGCCTGTTCGTCGTCCGACAGCGGGTAGGGGCGCCGAGCATCGATCAATGGAAACAGCTTGATCTTCGCTGCCCTCTCCAACCACGTCAGGCCCCTCTGATCCATCCACTCCGTCGCCGATAGATTCAAGATGCGACGCACCACCCCGAGCGCGATGTTTATCGTCTTTGTCTTGACGCCATCCTTGCGACGTTGCGCGATGAACGTCTCCAAGCTTCCCATGTGCACCTGTTGCATTTCCAGGTCGCCGATAAACGGATCGAGCTGCTTCAGATGCATCGCATCATCCATGATGCTGCGCTTGTGGGCATATTCCTGTAGGTACTTCGTCGCCGCACACCGAAACGTGCGCACCGCACGGTGCCCATAGAGCGTTGCCTCGCGGATTTCGCTCATCCGCTTGGCGAGATACTCCTGGGCTTGCCGCAGGTCGCCAGTTCCAGTGCTTTCGCAAAGGCGAGTGCCTCGGAATTTCTTGTCGACATGCCAGATCCCTCCGCGCTTGGTGAGACCTGACGTTCTTTGATTTCCCATGGTGGCTTTTTCCTCGTGGATAGAGCCGCCGGGATACCGTTGCGGCTCTTATATTCCTCGGCGGCGAGATCCATTTCAAGTCGATCGAAAGCGCGGCCTTGCACGCCGATCCGGATCACCGTGAGTCGCGGTCGAATCGCGCGGTTGAAGAGGTTCTTGTCCATACCGAAATACCGCGGTGCATCGCGAAGCCGGATAAACCGGGGTGCAATGTTTGCTGTGGCCGTTATCGGCGCGACGAGGACGTGGGGCTCGGGCAGCGTGTTTGCTCGAGCGCTGGCGAGTGTGTGGGCGTCGACCTGACCGAGTAGCCCCGCATTCGCATTAGCGCGCTTCATGGGGGCACGCTATTGGTGGTGTCCTGGAGGCCGGCGCGATGGGCCTCCGGTACGTGCAAGCATCGGTGCGGGACTGCGGCTGCGCTCGCCACAGCCAGCGCTCGACATCACCGCGATGCCAGCCGACGGCCCGGCCGCGAAATCTTCTCTTCCTCGGGAATCGCCCGACCGCGGCGAGCGCCGCGAGCATCCACCGATGCCGGCGCGTCAGGCGCGCCAGATCATGGGCGGTGAGGATCTCGGCCCAGGGCGGATA
>JAJXYR010000298.1 GCA_021780475.1 Pseudomonadota bacterium | reverse complement strand
TCTGATTTGTGAGTTCGCCGCGACGAAACTTGCGCGGCGATTTAGTGTGCCGGTTTTTGTGCGGCGATGAAGGCGAACAGCGGCCGACGCTGGACAATACAGTCCAATGAAAACAATCGGTTAGCCGAGCGCGCGGCGGGAAGGCGTGGCTTGGTAGCACTCATAATGCCGAGGTCGAGGGTTCGAGTCCCTCCCTCACCACCAAAACAATAACTTACGTGCGATAAGACACTCCACGACCCTGGCACTAATAGGATCCAATGCAAGCATTCGGATCTTCCTCGCCGCCAAAAAAAGCAAAGGGTTACGGTAGCGCTCATGAAACATCGAAAAACTGTGCCGGTTTTTGTGCGGAACCTGGTCGATAATCGAGCGTGCTCAATTCTTTGCCGAGCTTGCCTGGCTCGCGCGCTGATCCCTTCGATGGATGTCGCTCCGATCGTCTACCGACGGAAGCGTCACTCGACCCGCTGAACGTCCAGACTCTCTGCGAAATTTCCATACTGTGTACGAACCAGGAACGAATTCGCCGGCGCCTATTAGTGTTTTGGGCAAAACGTCTGCTTAACCGTAGTGCCGTGTACTCACGCTAGAGTGGATCGATTGGATCAACTTCCGTTCCGGCGGAGCACTAGAATTGCTAACGCCAAATCAGAATCGCCGGTCACGCGAATCCGGAATCCGCGGTCACGTGAAATCGGAATGACCGGTCACGATCGACCGGAATACGCACTATGCTATCGGCGGCACGCAGCAACGGCAATCGGAGTATTCGGACAAAACGGGCGATGCTTCCCGATAGCAGTGCGATGAAGTTATCGATCCGGAGGGACATCGCGTTATGCTATCGGCGAGCCATCGAATATGGCAATTCCCGTTTTCGGACAATACGCGGTCACGCCGCACGGTCAGACGCGGTCGAGGAGCGGGTCCGAGTCCCCCCGAGCGTGCCACCGGTCGATCCATACCACGTCGCCCAGCGGGACGCGAGGGAGCCAGCCGGCGGCTTGCAGCTCCGGTTTCTGGAAGAAGTGAGAAACATAGCCTACGCAGAGGTAGGCGATTGGTTGAATCGACGGTGGGATTCCGAGAGCGTCGCGCACGTCGTCGTGTCGCAGAATGCTCACCCACCCGACGCCGACATTTTCCGCCCTGGCCGACAGCCACAGGTTCTGCACCGCGCAGACGGCGCTATAGAGATCCATTTCAGGTTGATGCGTGCGTCCAATCACCACGGGGCCGGACCGGCTTCGGTCACAGGTAACGCAAATGCCGACTGGCGCCTCGACAATACCCTCCAACTTGAGGGTGCGATAGGTTCGCTGTTGCTCGTTCTCGAACATTTCAGCAGCCTCCAGGTGCGCCCGCTGAAATGCGTCCCGTATCCTTCTCTTGACCGTGTCGCTCCTGACGACGATGAAATCCCAGGGCTGCATGAAGCCGACGGACGGCGCATGGTGTGCGGCTCGAAGCAGGCGCGCCAGGACGTCATCGGGAATCGGATCGGGGAGAAATTGCCCGCGAACGTCGCGGCGGTTGAAGATGCATCGGTAGACGGCATCGCGTTCGGCAGCCGAAAACTCGGCGTTGGTCTGCGGGTGATTGGTTTCCATGGTGTCCCCTTCCTAGACAAGCACGAGTCCCGTCTTCCACGGCGGTGCTCAATGGCTCTTCAGGCCGGTCTTCTGACTGAGGTTCACCCCGATCCGGACGTCTTCCCAGCGCGAGCCAGTGACGCTTGTCCGGACGGTCCCCATTACAGCGTTGGGTACGTAGCGGATTTTCACCGCTTTCCCGATTCTCCCGAAGCAACGCCTCGGGCACCTGAAGCATCGCCAGTCTAATACGAAGCGCGACCGTCGCACCATTCGGATTGCGGCGTGCCGGGAAATAACCGCGACCGATACCGACCCATCAACCGAGGTCCAGGTGATAGACCGCGCCGAACGGAATGGGAGTGGTCATCGTGACCGCCCCGTTAGACTGCGCAGCCCGAGACAGCGCGACGCGAATCACGCCGGCGTGGGTCACCGCGATGGCCGTCTCTGCGTTGCTCCGGTGCACGCGATTCAGCCAGCGATGCCATCGCGTGGCCACCATGGCCGCCGACTCGCCGCCGCCGGGCTGGTAACCCCAGACGTCGCGGGCCCATGCGTCGATCGCGTCGCGTGGCACGCTGTCCCAGGCGAGTCCTTCCCATGCTCCGAAGTTGATCTCGACGAGATCATCGTCTGGTATCGGCTCGTGTGGTGACGCGAGCTGCCGGGCGAGATCCAGGCATCGCGACAGCGGGCTGCAATAGACCCGGGCACTGGCAAAGACATCGGGCGAGAGGCGCGCGGCAATCGCAGTGGCAGTGCGGGTGACGGCCGCCTCGTCGACGCGCACGTCGGTGCGTCCATAGCACAGGCCGCCTATGTCGACCGGCTCTGGATGACGGATCAGGTAGACCCGCATCAGCGCACTGCCGTGACCGATGCAAGCGCGGTCAGCAGGAAGCTGAGTTCCGCAACCTGTTGGGTGGCGCCCAAGCAGTCGCCGGTATAACCGCCGATGCGTCCTTTGAAATAGGCCGCGGCCAGGACGGTGCTCGCCGAGGCAAATACCAGCGCCATGACCAGAGCCGAAACCAGAGGACGGTTCACGGCGGAACTGAAAATCCACGCCGCCGGTACGAGCGCGAGCGCGCCCAGTACGCCGCTCAACATCCAGTTTCCCGCGCTCAGACTGTTGGCAAGGGGTTTCGACTTGCCGTCGACGTCCATTCGTAGGTACGGCAATCGCCAGATCAGCCCGGTCGTGCACCAGCGGCTCACCATGCTGGCACCGATGACCGTCAACGGTAGCGTGGATCGGGGCAGCGACGCCAAGGTGGCCCACTTCAATCCGAGCAACGTAGCGATGCCGACGGCGCCGTAGGCACCGATTCGAGAGTCTTTCATGATGGCGAGCACGCCGTCGCGTGTCGCCGCGCCGCCGAACCCGTCGCAGACGTCCGCGAAGCCATCTTCGTGGAGAGCGCCGGTTACGATCAGGGAGGCAGCAAGCATCAGGCCCGCCGCGACGGCGGGCGGGAACCATCTCGAGCTTAGCCACCACACGCCGACGCTGATCGAGCCAACCAATACTCCCACCACCGGAAAGTAGCGTGCCGATCGAGCGAGCCAGTCGTCCTCATAGCCATCGAGACGCGGCACCGGCAATCGCGTCAAGAACTGGATCGCGACCATCAAAAATATGAACTGCCGTTTCATCCCGAAAGCGGCCGCCTATGTGCCCTTGTCGCTCACGCCGGCGTCCTCGAACGTGGCCATCTGCGTGAACAGCGCCACCGCCGCACGCACGATCGGCAGCGCCAACGCGGCGCCGGTTCCCTCCCCGAGGCGCTTGCCGAGGTCGAGCAGCGGTCGAGCGTTGAGATGCGCGAGCAGCGCGCGGTGCGCGAGCTCTTCGGAGCAGTGCCCGAACACACAATATTCCAGCACGCCGGGATTGAGTCGCGCCGCCAGTGCCGCCGCGACGCTCACGGTGAATCCGTCCACCAGTATCAATGACCGGCGCGCGGCGCCAGCGAGTACCGCCCCGGTGAGCATCGCGATCTCGTAGCCGCCAAACTCCGCGAGAAGATCCAAGGGGTCCGGCGGCGCCGCGCGACGTTCAAGGGCTTGGCGCAACACCTTGCGCTTGTGCTCGAGTCCGCGATCGTCCAAACCCGTTCCGCGTCCGACACAATCGACCAAGTTCGCGCCGGTAAGGCCATGCATGAGCAGGGCCGCCGACGCCGTGTTGCCGATTCCCATTTCGCCGAGAATGAGGACGTTGCTGTCGGGCGGCATTGCGCGCTCGACGGCATCCTGACCCCGGCGCAGCGCCTCGGCACATTCGGTCGGTGTCATCGCCGGCTCGTCGACGAAGCTGCGCGTACCACGGCGAATCTTCGCGTCGATGAGGCGCGGGTGCGTTCCGCAGTCGCCGTCCACCCCGGCATCGACGATCCAGAGATCGATTCCGTGCAACTTCGCAAGAACGCTGATCGCCGCGCCCCCTCCCAGAAAATTCGCGACCATCTGCAGAGTCACCTCGCGCGGATAGGCGCTGACACCATGGCCTGCGACGCCGTGATCGGCCGCGAACACGATTCCGACAGGCCGGGAAATGCGGATGTCGAGCGTCCCCTGGATCGCGCATATCTGCGCGGCGAGCGGTTCGAGCCGCCCCAGCGCACCTTGAGGCTTCGTCAGCACGTCCAGGCGGCGGAACGCCGCGGCCCTCACATCCTCGTTGACCGGCGGCGTCTCGGCGATGGACCGGCTGTCGACGCGATGCGATATTGAAGCAGAATCAATCGCCATGATCGTCTCTCCACAGTCACCAATTTCATTAATGCGACGAGGTCGCGCGTTTGCGCAAAAGATAGGTATCCATGATCCAGCCGTGCTGGCTTCGCGCCCGTGCGCGGAGTTCTTCGATTCTGCCGCTCACTTCGCCGAGCTTGCCCGAGATCAATATTTCGTCCGGCGTGCCGATGTAGGCGCCCCAGTAGATGTCGAGATCGTCGGCGGCGAGGCCCTTGAATGCGCATCCGCGGTCGAGCAGCACCACGACGCTTGCTCCGGCGCCGAGTGTCTCGTCGTTGAGACGACGTCCCGTCGTCACGTGGATCGACTCGCCGATTTCATTCAGGGCGATCCGGTGGCGTGCGGCGAGCGCCTGAATGCTGGTGATCCCAGGGATGATCTCGAGGTCGATCGCCAGCTCCGCCCTTGCCGTCAGCTGGTCGATGATCCGCAAGGTGCTGTCATAGAGCGACGGATCACCCCAGACCAGGAATGCACCGCACTCACCGTCGGACAGTTCGTCGCGAAGGACCTGGCCGTATAGCGCGGTGCGCCGCTCGTGCCAGTCGACGACACTCGGCCCATACGCCGTCGCCGCACGATCTCGCTCTGGGTCTTTCATTTCAACGACACGGTATTCCCTCGTCCCCATGTGCCGCGCACAAATTTCGCGGCGAGCGCGCAGCAGTTCCCGCTTCTGCTCGCCCTTGTCGGTCACGAAGATGACGTTCGCTTGTTGCAACGCGTTGATCGCCTGCAGCGTGATGTAGTCGGGATTGCCCGCGCCAATTCCGATCAGCTTCAACTTGCGCACGTCGATACCTCGTGCGGAGTGGACGGATCGTTGGCCGGTGCGGTCGCGGTGCCTTGGGCGGCCGCCGCGAGCGCCTCAATAATTCGTCGACGGGTGAGCACGATCTCGCCGATCACGATGATTGCCGGCGACGCGAGCTTCGCCTCGCGAGCCTCCGCGGCGACGCGCTCGAGAGTCGTCACGAGAACCCGCTGCTGCGCCAGGGTCGCCGACACGATCACCGCACACGGCGTGGCGGCTGGGAGGCCGCCGTGCATCAGCGCGAGGCTGATGGGCTCGATTTTCCTCAACGCCATGTAAAGCACGATTGGTTGGCGCGTCCCGGCGAGTGCGGGCCAGTCCACTCCGTCCTCGTCATCGGCGCCATGTCCGGTCGCAAGAACGACCGCCTGATTGACGCCGCGCATGGTCGCGGGGATCCACGCGCTCGCCAATCCGCTCAGGCCGGACGTGATCCCCGGTATGATCCGAAACGATACGCCGGCGGCGGCGAGGACCAGTAACTCCTCGCCGCCGCGGCCGAAGACGAACGGATCGCCGCCTTTGAGCCTTAGAACGCGAAGACCTCGGCGCGCATGACCGAGCAACTGACGGCAGATCTCGTCCTGGGCTATCGAGGGTTTGCCCGCGCGCTTGCCGGCGAACTGAAGTTCCG
>JAJXYR010000265.1 GCA_021780475.1 Pseudomonadota bacterium | reverse complement strand
GCTGAGCTGGGTCAACTGCGCGCCGGTGATCGCCTGGATCGTGATCGGCACGTTCTGGATCGACTCCGTTCGTCGTTGCGCGGTTACAACAATTTCTTGTAGGCCGGAGGAGTCGGCTGGATCGGTCGCGGCCGCCGCCAGCGCGCTAGCCGCGCAGCCACCGAGCACGGCCGCAACGGCGTATGCAAGCTTATGATTGGTATTCATTTAATCTCCCTGGACTGATCGATAACAGCAAAGGTTGAAATATCCCGTCGGGCCGGCGAGTCGTGAATGTCGGCTTTTTTATATGCAGCGTTGCGTTTTACTGACATTAGATGACGGTTTGATGACAAGCAAGTGTTTCTATTGTTGCAGCCGCGGCTCGACGGTGCGCACGGCGCGCCGGCATGCGAGGATGCACGGTTTACCCCTGTGACGAACGAGGCGAGACGAGGATGAGACAGATCGAGGAACCGGCGCGGCGCGTCGATGTGATCCTGGAAACGGACGTGCTGGTGGTCGGCAGCGGCCCGGGCGGCCTGGCCGCCGCGCTCGCCGCGGCGCGCGCGGGCGCACGCACGGCGCTGCTCGAGCGCAACGGCTGTTTCGGCGGCAACATCACGCAAGTGGGTGTCGAGGGTTTCGCCTGGTACCGCCACGAGCGCACGGTCGATTGCGAGGGCATCGGCATCGAATTCGAACAGCGCGCCAAGGAGATGGGCGCGGCGATGCCCGAGCCCCAATCGTTGAGCCAGGCGCTCGACGCCGAGATGTTCAAGTGGGTCGCCGACGTGTTGGTCGACGAGGCGGGCGTGACGCCGCTGCTGCACCGGCTGTGCGTCGCGCCGATCGTCGAGAACGGCGTCGTGCGCGGCGTGATCACGGAGAGCAAGGCGGGGCGCGAGGCGATATTCGCGCGCCGCGTCATCGATGCGACCGGGGATGCGGACATCGCGACGCGCGCCGGCGCACCGGTGCGCAAGTCGCCGAAGGCGGAGATGATGTCGGTGTCGGTGATGTTCTCGATGAGCGGAGTCAACAAGGCCCGCTTCATCGAGGCGGTGAAGGCCGACCCGCAGACCTACGCCGACTGGAGCGGCAACGGCGAATGGGACTACGAGACGACGGGCAAGGAAGACAAGCTGTTCTCGCCGTTTCTGCGCAAGCCGTTCAAGCAGGCGCTCGCCGCCGGGCTCATCCCGCCGAATCTGCACACCATCGCCGGCACCTGGGGCACGGTCACGGATCAAGGGGACCTGACTTATCTGAACCTCGTGCACATCCCCGAAATCGACGGCACCGATCCCGGCGACCTCACGATCGGCGAAATGCGCGGCCGGCGCGAGGCGATACACGCGGTCGCGGCGCTGCGCGGCTTCATGCCGGGTTGCGACTCCGCCAAATTGCGCAACTTCGGCATGACGCTCGGCATCCGCGACACCCGCAAGATCGACGCCCTGTACAACCTCACCGGCAGCGACGTCCGTGAACAGGGCCGTTTCGACGACGCCGTGGGCATATTCCCGGAGTTCATCGACGGCTACGGGATCCTGATCCTGCCGACCACGGGGCGCTACTGGCAGCTGCCCTATCGCGCGCTGGTGCCCAAGGGAGTCGGCAACCTGTTGGTGGCCGGCCGCTGCATCGGCGGTGACAAGATTTCGCATGCGTCGTCCCGCAACATGATGTGCTGCGCGGTCAGCGGCCAGGGCGCGGGAGTCGCCGCCGCCGTGTCGCTGCGTCGTGACGAAGCGTTCGACCGGCTCAACATCGGCGCCGTGCAGCAGGAGCTGGCGCGACAGGGTGCGCGCTACCAATGAATCCGGCCGCGGACCGCCGGGACGGGGACGCGGGCGGCGCTGCGCGCGGCTCGCCGTGGCGCTGGTGGGTGCTGGCGCTGGCGGCGCTCGCCGTGTCCAGCAGCTACTACGAAGACGACGTCATCGGTCCGATCGCGGATCTGCTGCACCGGCAGCGCGGGTTCGGCCAGGCGCAGCTCGGCATGCTGAACGGCGTCATCAGCATCCCGAACGTCGCGCTCGCGCTCCTCAACGGCATTCTGATCGACCGCTTCGGTCCGGCGCGCGTCGCCTTCTGGTCCGCCACGATCGGCGTGTTCGGCGCCGCGCTCACCGCGGTCGGCAGTCCTTACGGACTCATGGTGTTCGGCCGCTTCCTGTTCGGCGTCAGCGAGGGGGCGATTTTCATCGCGCTGGTCGCCGCGTTGGCGCAGTGGTTCCCGCGCAGCGGCATCGCGCTCGCGACCGCCTTGTACCTGTCCCTGGCGCGCGTCGGGTCCTATGCGGTGGATACCTCGACCGCGTGGGCGCGGCCGCTGTACGAGCGCGGCTGGCAGGCGCCGCTGTGGCTGGGGGCCGGCGTCTGTCTCGCGGGCTTCGTCGCGGCGGCGCTGCTGTACCGGATCGACCGACGCCGTCGCCCGGGCGTCGCGGCCGCCGGCGGCGCCGCGGCGCCGCGGATGAACCCGGGAGACTTGTTGAAATTCGACCGGTCCTATTGGTACATCCTCGGTCTGCACGTGCTGTACGCGGCGGTGTTCTTCCCGTTCCGCACCACGTACGCGATCGAGTATTTCCAGCACGCCAAGGGATTGACGCTGCAGCAGGCGGGGCTCGCGAACAGCTGGGTTTTTTTCTCGGCGATCTTCGCCACGCCGCTGTTCGGCCTGGTGGCGGACCGCTTCGGTCACCGGGCGTTGATGCTCGTATTCGGCACGCTGCTGTTGCCGCTGACCTTCGTCGTGCTCGGGCTCACGAATGAAAGCCTGTGGGTGTCGACCGTGATGATGGGAATCAGCTTCTCGCTCGTGCCCGCGGTGATCTGGCCGGCGACGACGCTGATCGTGGAGCCGGGCCGTCTCGGCACCGGTCTCGGGCTCATCACGCTGATTCAGGCGCTCGGCATGGCCGCCTCCAACCTCGTCGCCGGCATGCTCGCCGATCGGTTTGGCGCATCGGCGCAAAATCCCGCGGGTTACGACGTCATGTTGTGGTTCTTCTTCCTCCTCGGCCTCGTGGCCTTGGCGGCCGCGGTGCTGCTGTGGCGCCGGGAGATGGGTCCGCAGGGGCATGGTCTGGAAGAGGCGCGGCGCGCAAGCCTGGCGGCGGCGGCGTGACGGAACCCGGCAAGCGCCGCATGGTCTCGGCCGTCTACGGGGCCGGCATCCTGCAGGGGGCGGCGTTCGTGCTGGTGCCCTCGCTCGGCAAGATTCTCAGCACGGCGCCCTATGGCTACGGCGCGAAGAGCTACGGGCTGCTGTACTTTCCCGAAATCGGCGGCGCGATACTCGGCGCGCTGCTTGCAGGACCACTGCAGCGCCGCGCCGGCAGTCCCGCCGTGCTGCGCGCCGGACTGTCCGCCAACGCGATCGGCATGGCCTTGTTGGCGCTGGCGTCGCTCACCGGCGGGTCCGCCGCCTACGCGGCGATTCTCGCGCAGACCCTGTGCCTCGGGGTCGGCTTCGGCCTGACGCTGGCGACGCTGAACCCCTACGCGGCGCTGTTGTTCCCGGGCGCGCCGACCACCGCGATCACGGTGCTGAACGGCCTCATCGGCGCGGCGACCGCGCTCGCGCCGCTCGCGCTGCACGCGGCCGCGGCCGCCGGCCATTGGGGTGCGATTCCATTCGCGCTGATGCTCGGATTCGCGCTGTTGTGCCTGGTCGCGCTGCCGTCGCATCGCGCCGACGACGGCGGGCGCCTGCAAGCCGGCATGCTGCCGTTCGCAATCGCCGTGCTGCTGTACGCGGCCGCCGAAGGCGGCTTCAGCAGCTGGGCGCAGATCTACGTGGGCCGGGTCGCGCGACCCGGCGCCTTCGCGGCCACTCTCGCCCTGTCGGCTTTCTGGGCCGGGATCACCGCGATGCGCCTCGTGCTCGGGTTGGTGCCGGAACGGGGGCGCGCGCGCGGGCTGCTGTTCCTGCTGTCGGCGTCCGGCATCGGCGCAAGTTTTGCCGCGCTCGCATGCTCGCGCGATCCGCTCGCGCTGGTCGCGACCTACGCCGCCGCGGGCGCGGCATGCAGCATCTACTATCCGTACGTGATGGCTTACGGTCTGCGCGCCTGGCCGCGCCAGGCGGTGGGCTTCGCCGGCCTGCTGGTCGCCGCGCTGATGATCGGCGAGGGCATCGGCTCGCTCGCACCCGGCGCACTGGCGAGCCCCGCCTTGCTGCCGCGGATGTATCTGGCGCTCAGTCTGATCGCGCTGCCGCTCGGCTATTTCGCGTGGACGCTGCCGCGCCGCGGCCCGTCAAGCGGCGCTCAAAAGCGCTGAAAAATCAGCGCGGCGTTTGTGCCGCCGAATCCGAAGCTGTTGGACATCACCGTGTCGATGCGGCGGTGCTCGGTCGCGCGCAGGATCGGGTAATCGACGCACGCGGGGTCGAGTGCGTCGATGTTCGCGGATCCGGCGACGAAGCCGTCGCGCATCATCAACAGGCAGTAGATCGCCTCCTGGACGCCGGCGGCACCCAGGGAGTGGCCGGACAGCGATTTCGTCGAGGAGATGGGCGGCATCGCATCGCCGAACACCTCGCGCACGGCCTTCAGCTCGATCACGTCGCCGAGCGGCGTCGAGGTGCCGTGCGTGTTCAAGTAATCGATCGGGGAGTTCACCCCCGCGAGCGCCTGCCGCATGCAGCGAACCGCGCCCTCGCCCGACGGTTGAACCATGTCCGCGCCGTCGGAGGTGACGCCATAACCGACCAGTTCGGCATAAATGCGGGCGTTGCGCGCCTGAGCGTGCTCGAGCGATTCGAGCACGAGCATCCCGCCGCCGCTTGCGATGACGAACCCGTCGCGATCCGCGTCATAGGCGCGCGATGCCGCGAGCGGCGTGCCGTTGCGCGCGGTCGACAAGGCGCCCATCGCGTCGAACAGCGCCGTCAAGGACCAATGTTCCTCTTCGCCGCCGCCGCAGAACATCACGTCCTGATTGCCCCACCGGATCTGTTCGGCCGCGACCCCGATGCTATGCGCGCTGGTCGCGCAGGCCGAAGTCACCGAAAAACTCACGCCTTTGATCCGAAAGCTGGTCGCGAGACAGGCGGTGACGGTGCTGCACATCGTGCGCGGCACCCGCGTCGGGCCGATCTTGCGCACGCCCCGCTGCCTGAGGATGTCCGCCGCTTCGACCACGTTGGCGGGCGAGCCGCCGCCGGTGCCGGCTATCAGGCCGGTGCGTGGATCGCTGACGACCGCTTCCGCAAGGCCGGCGTCGGCGATCGCCGATTTCATCGAGATCGCGGCAAATGCGGCCGCATCGCCCATGAAGCGCAGATCACGACGGTCCAGATGCTGATCGATCGCGATTTGGGGAATGCCGGCGACCTGACTGCGCAGACCCATTTCCGCATAACCCGGCGCAATCACGATGCCGGGGCGGCTCTCGGCTAGCGAGCGGCTCACGGTGTCGAGATCATTACCGAGGCAGGAGACGATGCCCATGCCGGTGACGACTACGCGGCGCGTCATGCGCCCGCTCCCGCGACCGAGGGTTGCAGGGCGTGCGCCCCCTCGAACAAGCCGACGCGCAAGCCGGCGGCCGTGTAGATTTTCTGTCCGTCCGCCGACAGCGAACCTTCGGCGGTCGCCATGATGAGCCTTCGGGTGATGACCCGCTTGATGTCGATCTGGTAGCTGACGACCTTGACCTGGGGCAGCACCTGGCCGAAGAAACGCACCTCTTCGACGCCGAGCGCCCGGCCGAGGCCCTTATGCCCGCTCCACGCGAGAAAAAAACCGATCAATTGCCACATCGCGTCGAGTCCCAGGCACCCCGGCATCACCGGGTCGCCGGGGAAGTGACACGCGAAGAACCACAGCGAGGGATCGATGTCC
>JAJXYR010000253.1 GCA_021780475.1 Pseudomonadota bacterium | reverse complement strand
CATGTTCGGTCCCGTCCGCGGGCCCTGGCCAGATGATTCCTGGAAAGGCTGGTGGGGCGATGAACCACCCTATCACGTGCCCGTGTTCGTTCTCACGCACCACGCACGCAAACCCCTCGTGATGCGCGGCGGCACGACATTCCACTTCGTCACCGATGGCATCCACGCCGCCTTGGACTTGGCGAAAAAGGCCGCCGGCGATCGCGACGTGCGCATCGGCGGCGGTGCGGACACCGTTCGCCAGTACTTGCAGGCGGGACTGGTGGACGAGGTGCACCTGGCGTTGTCGCCCACCTTGCTCGGTGACGGCGAAGCCTTGCTCTCAGGGGTCGACCTGACGGCGCTCGGTTTCAAGTGCACCGAGCACGCCGCGTCGCGCCACGCGATGCACGTCGTGCTGGCGAAATAAAACCTTGGGGCGTTCCATCCATACCGCCCGACCCGGAACGAACGGGCTCGTGCGCGGTCACATCATGGTGTGGATCGAAGCGCGACAGGAGGTTCTTTATGAAGACGTTCAAAATCTGGCCGGCGGTCCTCATGCTTTCCCTGGCGAGCGTTGCCGCGAACGGCGCCGATGCGCCCGCGGCGGCGCCGGTGACGAAACCGGTGCCGGAGGCGTCGATACCGTTTGCGAATCACCACGGGATCTACAGCTGGCGCGTCGTGAATACCCGAACGCTGTTGATTCAGAGCGAGAGCGGCGCCTGGTACAAGGCGACGCTGATGTCTTCGTGCTTCGATTTGCCGTTCGCCGAGCGGCTCGGCTTTCACTCGAACCCCGACGGGAGTTTCGATCGGTTCAGCTCGATCCTGGTGCGCGGCCAGACCTGCCCCTTGATCTCGCTCGTCCGGACCGATCCACCCGGCAAGAAGACCCCCGGCAAAACCGTCAAGGAGCACTGAAGCCCGCGGCCGGCGCGCAGGCGCCACCCAATCCGTATCAATTGATCTGCCCACTTTCATGAGAGCCGCCGTCCTTCACACCCCGGGTTCGGATCTTGTCGTCACCGACGTCACCCTCGACGATCCCGAGGACGGCGAGGTCCTGGTCCGCATCGTGGCGACCGGCGTCTGCCACAGCGATCTCAGCGTCGTGCGTGGCGCGGTCGAGGTGGGTCTGCCGCTCGTCCCGGGTCACGAGGCTGCCGGTGTCGTCGAGCGGGTCGGTTCGATGGTCACCCGGGTGCGCCCGGGCGACCGCGTCGTGCTGTCGTGGGCGCCCAACTGCGGCCACTGTTTCTACTGCGCGCAGGCACACCCCACGTTGTGCGATGTGTATGTCGCGGCGGCCGGCAAGGGGCGGCTCTGGGACGGAACCAGCCGGCTCCGGATCGATCATCGGCCTCTGCACCACTATTCGTGCGTGTCTTCCTTCGCGGAATTTGCCGTCGTGCCCGAAAGCGGCTGCGTGGCGCTCGCGGCGGACGTGCCGTTTGAGGTCGCCGCGCTCATCGGCTGCGCCGTCACCACGGGCTTCGGTGCCGTCGTGCGCGATGCGGGTCTGCGCGCCGGCGACAGTATTGCGGTGATCGGGGTCGGCGGTGTCGGCGTGAACGCCATCGAGGCGGCGGCCTTGAGCGGCGCCGCGGCCATCGTGGCGGTCGACAGCAACGTCGCGAAGAAGCCGGTCGCGTACGACTATGGCGCCACTCACTTCGTCAACGCCCTGGATGAGGACGCGGTCGAGCAGGTGCGTGCGCTGACGTCTGGACGCGGAGTGACCCACACCGTGGAGTGCACAGGTAATCCGACGGCAATGAGCCGGGCCTACGAGATGACCCGTCCCGGAGGTACCGTGGTCATGGTCGGGATCGCCCGCCAGGGTGCCGTCCTGTCGGTGCCGGCTACCGGGTTCCCGGGCTCCAAGAAACGGATCGTCGGATCGATTTACGGCGGCGGCGCACCGGACGTGGATTTTGCGCGAATATCCGCGTTGTACCTGAGCGGCAGGCTCCAACTGGATCGCCAGGTCGGCACCCGGTTTGTGCTGGATGGGATCAATTCCGCGCTGCGCCGCCTGGAGGACGGCGCGCCGGGCCGAAGCATCATCCAATTCGACTGATGCGGGCTTCGAGTCCGCTCAGGCTCAACGGTCTGTCGTGGATACGCGATCAAGCGAACGGGATTTGCGACCCGGGAGTACTCAATGCAACCGCGGATTGAATGGCCGAATTGTAGCGGTCTATGCGAGAGGCACGCGTCGCGGGATCAATCGCCGGCCGATAGTGCGATTGCGATTCTGTCGGGGCGGATGCCGGGGGCTTCAGCCCCGCGAGTAAGGCGCAACCCAAAGCGGTCAATTCGTGATCGCCGCTCTTGCGAATGACCTGGTTGCTGACGTCGGCGAGGAATTGCAGGAAGTAATCGCTCGTCGACAATCCGCCATCAACGGACAGCGTCGTCCCGAGCCCGATGGTCTCGTTCATCGCCGCGATAACCCGTTGCGTCTGCATGGCGATACCCTCTGCGAGTGATTTCTGAAGATCGCGCCGGGTGGTCGCCGTGCTCATCCCGGTCCACAAGCCGCTTGCGGTGCGGCACCACTCGGGGTAGCCCAGGCCGGACAGCGAAGGGACGAATACCAGACCACCGTCGATCGCAGCAGATTCGAAGGGTCCTCGTAGTTCTTCCGGATCGTGCATGATTCCGGTTCTCATGGCCCATTCGATGACCGCACCGGCGTCGTAAACACTTCCCTCCAGCGCATACTGGATATCTGGCGGAAGCCACCAGGCGACCGTCGCGACCAAGCCGGCGGCCGCGGTTTGTGGCGGCGTCGTTCCGGAAAGCGTCAGCGCGAAGGCACCGGTTCCGAAGGTAATTTTGCCGTCCCCCTTATGTCGACAACCGTGGCCGAACAGTGCGGCTTGTTGATCTACCACAGACGCGCGGATTGGAATGTTTCGGTAGCTGCCAAAGTACCCGGAAGTCGGCACAATCGGAGCCAACAGTTCAATGGGAACGCCGAATGCCTGGCATAGTGCGGGGTCCCAGCTCAGCGTCGCGAGATTCATGAGAGATGTTCGTGATGCGGTCGTAGCATCGGTCGCATGGCTCTTGGACAGGCACTCCAAGAAGAATGTGTCGGTCGTGCCCAGACGCAACCTGTCGCGTCGGTGCGCACTCTTTGCACCATCCGAGTTCCGGAGAATCCACGCCATTTTGGAAGCGGAAAAATAACAATCGAGGGGCAGCCCCGTCCGGGCGGTCACGTCCCGACCGAGACCGGATGCTCTCAGCCGCTCGATGTCCGGAGCGGTACGCCGGTCTTGCCAGACGATGACGGGTGAAAGCGGCTCGAGCGTCATGGCGTCCCATGCGAGGCAGCTCTCTCCCTGATTGGCGATGCCGATGCCATCGATCGGACCGGCGGCTTCAAGGCAGCGGTTGACGTTTTCGAGGAGTTCGCGCGGGTCATGTTCGACCCACCCCGGGCGTGGATAGGTCTGTCGATGCCTCAGCGACGCGGCGCCTCGCGGGGGCGCGTCGTCGGAATACACGATCGCCCGAGTGCTCGTCGTCCCTTGGTCGATGGCGAGGATCCGCATCACATCCCCTCCTCAGCCCGGATCGCTTTCGATGGCGATCGACAGCGACGCCGCGCCGGGTGGTATGCGAATGTCTTTCAATGGAATCGTGTACCGGCGATCGGGGTGAAAATGGCGTCGTTCGGACCATAGGATCTGGCCCTGGTAACGAACGGTCAATCGCCCGGAAGAACGGGAGCGCGCCCGGATCTGTATGTGACCAAACGCCGAAGCGTGCCGCGACGGAACGATGCGTTGAGGGACCGCGAAGCGAATGCCGGCTCCGCACAACAGCGGCAGCGCCGTTTCCAGAGCCGGCCATGGCGCCTCGAGATCCTGTGCGACACTGGTCCCCACGGCGCGCCCCTCCCGATAACACCATCCCGCCGTCTCGATCGGCCGCAATGCATTGCCGGCGGCAAAATAGACCGGATCCGTGCAGCGGCCGAATTGGTCAATCGACGCGCCGCCGCTGGCGGAATCGACCAGGACGGTGCCGTCCATGCGCAGGAGCGCCGACTCGGGCAGGAACTCGCCTGAGAAGATCACGCCGTCGCAGGGGATGTCGCGGCGTCGGCCGGCATTTGATGTCACCTCGACCGAGCGGACCTGCATCGAGCCGTTGATTTGAGTGATGCGCGACTGGAGATAGACGGGGATTCCGAGAAGTCTTGTGACCAGGCCGAGAGGCCAGCGCGCCGAGGGTCCATCGGCTGCCTCGATGATTGCAGCCGGTCGGACGCCGTGGCGCACGCAGGTCAGGATTGCGGACACGCTCACCAGTTCGGTGCCGACGATTACGGGTCTCATGAATGGCCGCAACTGTTTGAGCGAGACGCAGCCTTGAAACGTCCCGGTGTTCATGACGCCCAGTGGCCGCTCGCCGGAAACCAACCGTGCTGCGCGCGACGTTTCGCGAGCGCCGGTCGCCAACACAACGCGGCGGGCTTGCACGGTCACCAGGCCCGTCGGCGAGGAAACGGTGAGCGTGCCTCCGGGGTTCAACGCGACAACGCTGTGCCTGACGCGGACATCGACGCCTGCGCGGACGGCCGCGCTGTGCAGGCGCCGGGCATACTCCGGGCCGCTGAGCACCCGACCGAATTCGCGCATCCCAAATGGCGGATGCGCACAGTGCCGGGGGACGCCACCCGCCTGCGGCTCGCGTTCCAGGACGATGACGCGTGCGAGGCCGCGCCTTCGCAACTCCATGGCCGCGCTCAACCCGGAGGGCCCGCCGCCAACGATCGCAACGTCGGTGCGAAGCCACTCACTCATTGCGATGGTCGATGGAAGCCGGCGTCGGGAAACGCGACTCGGCCAAGGCGGCTAGTTCGGCGCCGCAATAGAAGCCCTGGCATCGGCCCATCGCCGCGCGCGTGCGCCGGCGCAGTCCGCCGACATTTCCGGGAGGCAGCGCGGACGTGAATGTCCGGTCGATTTCCCGTCGGGTCACCAATTCGCAATGACAGACAATCTCCCCATAGCCGGGGATTTGCCAGTCTCGAGGCAAGTGTTCGGCGAGATTCGGAACCGGCGTCCAAATCGGCTCCGGAGAGGGCGCCGCGCTCCAGGGCCCACGGTCCAGCAGTTCAGCCGCATACGACGCGAGTCCGAGCGAGGCTGTCAATCCGGTGGAACGGATGCCGCCGAGGGTGAGCCAATGACGCGCCAAATCGCTGCGCACGCGGTATTCTTTTCGATCGCTAGCGGGGCGGAGCCCCGCGTAGGCAGCCGTGACCTGCATGTTTTGCAGCGCCGGGATGATCTGCACCGCCTTGGCAATTAGGCCTTGCAACACATCGTGCTCAACCGTCGCTCGATCACGATCCGGCTGGTCCTCCGCGGTCGGCCCCGCCAGCACATTGCCGTAGATCGTTCTGGCGACCACCACTCCCTTGGTCTGTTCGCTCGGAACCGGCAAGATGATGGCCGAGAGCAACCTGGCGGCGGGCTTGTCGAAGACGACGAATTGCCCCTTTCGCGGCCGGATCTGGAAACTGGCGTCACCGAGGCAGCGCTCCTCCACCACGTCGCCATACAACCCAGCACAATTGATTACGTACTTCGCGCGCAGCGGTCCGCGCGCCGTGGTGAGTGTCCAGAATCGGCCGTCGAATTCCCCGCTCAACACCTCGGCGGAAAACCAGGCTTCGGCACCGTGTGCGATGGCCTGCGTAAGATAGGCGAGCGGAGTTGACCACGAATCAACCACGCCTTCGCCCGGGACCAGCAGCGCCCCATGTAGGTTGTTTGATAGCGCGGGTTCCCGGCACAGAACGTCCGATGGGTCAAGCAGTTCGATATCCTCCAC
>JAJXYR010000026.1 GCA_021780475.1 Pseudomonadota bacterium | reverse complement strand
AGCAGTGTAATGGCGCGTTGCGCGAGCAGCCGGTTCTGGAACACGCCGCCGGCGAGACCGACGGCATCGAACGCCTCCTCGCCCGCGAGCGCCTGCGCCTGATCGGCGAGCGCGGCCGCGAGGGATTCGTGGAAAATGCCGGCGCGGATGTCCACCGGGAGGCGCGGGTCCGCGAGCACCGGCATCAGCGGCGCCCAGTCGGTGCGCCGGACGCCGTCCGGGTCGGTGTAGCGCGGCAGCGGAATCGCATCGACCCCGGTGGCGGCGATGCTTTCCAGCATCATCGGCCCCTGACCTTCGAAGCTCGTCGTGTCGACCCGCAGCACGAGCGCGGCGGCGGCGTCGAACAGCCGTCCGACCGAGGAAGTCCGGGTGGTGCGGATCCGCAGTTTCCAGGCTTGCGCCGCGATCGCCGCGTCCGCGACCGCGGGCATCCAGTCTTGCTCCGTCTCCCACATCAGCGCCGCCGCCGAGCGCCACGGTTCGCGCGCCGCGAGATCCTTGCCGGTCAGATGGAACGGTCGCATGGAGGCGACGCGCCGCCACGCGCCCGGGCCGCCGAGCAGCGCCTCGCCGCCCCAGAGTTCGCCGTCGCCCCCGGAGCCCATGCCGTCCCAGGCGAACGTCAACCAGCGCCCCACCTCCGGATATTCTCCGGCCAATGCGGACGCGTGCGCCGCGTGATGCTGCACGCGCAGCAGCGGCAGGTTTTGCGCGCGCGCCCAGCGCGTGCTGGCGTAGCCTGGGTGCGCGTCGCACACGATGCGCTGCGCGCGGACGCGATAGAGGGCTTGCAGGTCCGCGATCACCTGTTCGAACACCCGCAGTCCGCGCGGGCTGTCGAGTTCCCCGATATGCGGCGAGAGCACGACCCGGCGCCCCCAGCCGAGCGCGACGGCGGCCTTCATGTGCCCGCCCACGGCGAGCGTCGGCTGCGCGCTGTTCCACGGAAGCTCCAGTTCGACCGGCGCGAGGCCGCGGCCGCCGCGCAGCGCGCGTGCGCGCCCATCGATGACGCGGCAGACGGAATCGTCCGCGGGCCGCACGATCGGCCGGTCATGGTGCAAAAAGGCATCCGCGACGCCGTCGAGACGGCGCGCCGCCTCGACGTTGTCGGTGATCACCGGTTCGCCGCTGACGTTGCCGGACGTGGCGACCAGCGGCGCGCCGAATTGCGCGAGCAGCAGGTGATGCAGCGGACTGTAGGGGAGGAATACGCCCAGGTCCGCGAGCCCCGGCGCGAGCAGTTCGCTCAACGGGCAGGCCGCGCGCCGCCGGGCGAGCACGATCGGCCGCGACGGCGCCGCGCAGGCTTGCGCCGCGGCGGCGTCGAGATGGACGCAGGCGCGGATCGCATCGAGACCGTCGCGGCCCGCCTGGGGGAACATCACCGCGAGCGGCTTGTGCGGACGGCGCTTGCGCGCGCGCAGCGCCGCGACCGCGGAGTCCCGGCCGGCATCGCACATCAAATGGTAGCCGCCGACCCCCTTGACGGCGACGACGCCCCCGTCCCGCAGCACGGAGACCGCGGCGCCGAGCGCGTCCCCGCCGGCGCGCGCCAGGGAGTCCGCCCGCTCGAACGTGACACGCGGTCCGCAGTCCGGGCAGGCGAGCGGTTCGGCGTGGAAGCGCCGGTCGAGCGGATTCTCGTATTCGCCGGCACAGCGGGGGCACAGCGCGAATCCCCCCATGGACGTGTTGGCGCGGTCGTAGGGCAGCGCGGCGATGATCGTGTACCGGGGCCCGCATTGAGTGCAATTGGTGAACGGATAGCGATAGCGGCGCGCGGACGGATCGCGCAGTTCGGCTGCGCACAGATCGCAACAGTACAGATCCGGCGGCACGTGCACGTCGGAGCCTTCCGCGCAGTCGCTCGCGAGAATCAGAAATTCGTGCGCCCCTTCCACATCGGCTTCCCTAGCGTCCGCGAGGCGGGGTCGCGCGAACGGCGGTGCGTCGTCGATCAACAAGGATTCGAAGCGGAGCAGGTCCGCGGGCGCGCCTTCGACGTGGATGATGACCTGGCCGGCGCCGTTGCGCACCCAGCCGGCCAGATCGAGCGACCGGGCGAGGCGGTACGCGAACGGCCGGAAGCCGACGCCCTGAACCTGGCCGCCGACGACGATGCGCCGCGCGCACCGGACCGGCGCAGTCTCAATAGCGGGCCGGGGCCGCATCTCGCGCCGCCTGTCGTGCGCCCGATGCCCACCAGATCCGGCATGCGCCCTCATCGGAAACCATGCACGGGCCGATCGGTTCGCGGGGTGTGCAGGCCCGGCCGAACAGCACGCATTGATTCGGGTAGATCTTGCCGAGCACGACGCGCGCGCAATCGCAGCCGGGAGGCATCTCTCCGGCGCCCTTGCGCGCGACCCCGACGGTCGTCTCGAAGCGCCGCGCGGCGTCCAAGTGCGCCAGCTCCGGCCGGAACGCGAAGCCGGAGCGCGGGATCACGCCGATGCCCCGCCAGTTCGCGTCGACGACGTCGAATGTCGCCTCCATCAGGCGCCGCGCCGTCGGGTTGCCGTCCGGCTGCGCGACCCGCGTGTAACAATTGTCCAGAAATGCCCGCCGCTCGAGATGCTGGCGCAGCACCGAATGGATCGCCGCGAGCAGACTGTCCGGTTCGAAGCCGGCGACGGCGGCCGGAATGCCATGGCCTTCCGGGACGAAGCGCCATTGATCCGGCCCCATGATCGTCGCCACGTGCCCGGGCGCGATCAGCGCATCGAAGCCGGCTTCCTCGCCCGCGAGCAGCATTTCGACCGCGGGCCAGGTCAGCCGCGCCGACAGCAGCACCGTCAGATTGGGCGGCGGTCCCTCGGCGATCAGCGCCGCGACCGGCGCCGTCGTGGTCTCGAAGCCCGCCGCGAAAAACACCACCTCGCGCCCAGGGTTCGCGCGCGCGATTCGCGCCGCTTCGCGCGGGGATGCGATCGGCCGCACGTCGCCGCCGGCGGCATGCGCCTGCATCAGGGAGCGCGGCTCGCGTCTCGGTCCGTTCGCCGGGACGCGCAGCATGTCGCCGAAGGCGACGACGATGACATCCTTGCGCAGCGCGAGCTGAATCGCCGCATGCACGTCCTCCTCGGGACAGACGCATACCGGGCAGCCAGGTCCCGGTATCAGTTCGATTTCGGCCGGCAGCGCGCGCCTCAGGCCCGCCATCGAGATCGAGCGCTCGTGCCCGCCGCAGACGTTCATGATCCGCACGCGCCCGGGCAACGGCAGCGCGATGATTCGCGCGAGCCAGTCCTTCGCCGCGGTCTGTGCGTCGCGCGTGCTCATCGTCGCGCCGCGCGACGGTCGACCAGGCGCCGCTCGAGCCAGGCGATCCAGGGTGCGAGGGTTTCCGGGCGGCGCGCCGAGGTGCGCAGGATTTCGGCGGGATTCGCGAGCGCGCGCACGTGGCCCTCTGCCTTGGCCGGCGAGAAGTCGTCGAGCACGTCGAGCAGATCGATCTTGGAAAACACGACGAGATCGGCGGCGCGGAACATGGTCGGATATTTGGCCGGCTTGTCGTCGCCCTCGGTGACGGACAGCAGCGCGACGTTCGCGTGCTGTCCGAGGTCGAAGCTCGCCGGGCAGACGAGATTGCCGACGTTCTCGATCAGCAGCACGTCGATCGCGTCGAGATTCAGCGTGTGCAGCGCGTCATGCACCATCACGGCATCGAGATGGCAGGTCTGCCCGGTCGTGATCTGGACGGCGGGCACGCCCTTCGCGCGGATCCGCTCCGCGTCGTTCTCCGTTTCGAGATCCCCTTCGATCACCGCAATGCGAAAGCGCCCGCCGACGGCGTCGATCGTCTGCTCGAGCAGGCTGGTCTTGCCGGATCCCGGCGACGACATCAAGTTGATCGCGAGGATCCCGTGCCGGCCCAGGTGTTCGCGGTTGTGCTCGGCCTGGCGATCGT
The DNA here is from genome assembly GCA_021780475.1 of Pseudomonadota bacterium. Taxonomy (GTDB): domain Bacteria; phylum Pseudomonadota; class Gammaproteobacteria; order Steroidobacterales; family Steroidobacteraceae; genus Bog-1198. The sequence goes on along the minus strand of JAJXYR010000026.1, from coordinate 19,790 downwards.
TGGCGCCCAGGATTCCGGTCAAGATGTGAATCGATTTGGCATCGACCGGCCGCATCGACACGGTGCCTCGCTGATCGGCTATGCGGACCACGTCCGGCGTCGCCGCGCATCCACATTGGTCGCACATGAGTTTCAGTCCCTCATCAGGTCGGATCGACGACGAGTTCCACGCGCGTCAGCAGCAATTCTTCGCCGGACAACACATCGACCTGCCAGGCGCCGCAGCGGCCGCAGAGCAGGGCATTCACCGGCGTTTCGGTCTCGGCCGCGCAAATCTTACACCGTACCCGGACCGGAACCGCCTCGATCTCGAGCGCCGCGCCGGAGGCGATCGTGCCGCAGCGGGCGACCTCGAAGGCGCGCGCCAGCAGCGGCCCTTCGACACCGGACAGGGAGCCGATCGCGACGACGACCCGGGTCACTTCGCCGGCGCCGTTCGCGGCCGCGGCCCGCGCGACTTCCCGCAACAGACTCTGGCAGACCGCGAGTTCATGCATCGCCGCGCAGCCCGTCCTCGGCCGCGAGCATCTCGTCGTAGAGTTCCCAGGAGCTGCGGGCCTCCTCCGCCGAGATCTTCTGGATCGCATAGCCGACATGAACCATCACATGGTCCCCCGGCGCCACGTCCTCATGCTGGATGAGAAACAGGCTCACCGAGCGTTCGATTCCCTTGGCGTCGCAACGTGCCATGAACCCGTCCCGCTCGACGATCCGCATGGGAACACCCAGGCACATCTGCATCTCCCGATCCGCGATGACCCGTTCTAACCCACCGCGGGCGCGGGATATATACGTGTGATTACGTATAGGGAATAAACACGGGGAGCATAGTATCGAAGCTCGTGCAACGGGCGGCAACCAGGATGGGCGACCCGATGTCGGTTGAGGCGGCGACGATTTCCACCTTGCTACTGGGGCTCGGCAATGTCCTGCTGAGCGATGATGGCGTCGGCATTCACGTGCTTCGCGCACTCGACGGTCCGCGGCGCGCCCGCCGCGCCGGCTCGCCGCTGGTGCTGCGCGACGGCGGCACCCTCGGCCTCAATCTCCTGATGGAATTGGACGGCATCGGCGCGCTGATCGTGATCGATGCGATGGAGTTGGGCTGTGCGCCCGGAACCGTGCGCGCGTTCGTGGGCGCGGACATGGATCGGCAACTCGGCGGCAAATGCCGCAGCGCGCATGAGGTGGCGCTCGCGGATCTGATGTCGGCCGCCGCGCTGACCGGCACGATGCCGGCGCTGCGGGCGCTGGTCGCGGTCCAGCCGGCTTCGACCGACTGGGGTCTCGCGCCTACCGACGCGGTTGGCGCCGCGATACCCGAGGCCTGCGACGCCGTGCTCGCATTGCTCGAGGACTGGGATCGTGTCCCGCGACGGCACTGAGCGCGACGCGCCCGGCACGGGCCTCGCGCAGAGCGTTCTGCGCGAGATCGCCGGGCACCTCGACGCGCTCGCCCGCGGCGGCGAGGCGGCCGCGATCGACCTGCGCAGCCTGCCGATGACGGTCGCGGACCGCGGCGAACTGGAAAGCCGGCTCGGCCGCGGCGAGGTCAGCGTGAAGCTCGAACTCGGCGGTGCCAGTGAGCTGTGGGAGACGCGCTACAGCGGGGTCTGGTGGGTTCGGCACAAGGGCGACGATGACCGGGTCGCGTCCGAACGCATCGAGATCACCGCGATTCCGGAGATTCTCAAGTCCCAGGAAGAGGATGTCGCGGCCGCGGCCGCGCGCATCCGCGAGGAGGTTTACCGGCATGGCCACGAGTGAAACCATCGGTGAGGAACTGGTGCGACGCGGCATCTCGCGTCGGGCGCTGTTGAAGTACAGCGCGTATCTGGCGACCTTGATGGCGCTGCCTCCCACGGCGTCCAAGGCCATCGCCGCGGCGCTCGCGGCTGCGCGGCGGCAGTCGGTGATCTGGCTGTCGTTCCAGGAATGCACCGGCTGCACCGAATCCTTGACGCGTTCGTTCAGTCCGACGATCGAGGACATGATCTTCAACCTCATCTCGCTCGATTATCACGAGACCTTGCAGGCGGTTTCGGGCGCCGCCGCGGAGCAGGCGCGGCTCAGCGCGATGCGCGAGAACCGTGGCAAGTACGTCGTCGTCATCGACGGCTCGGTCTCCACGAAGGACGGCGGCGTCTACTCGACGAACGCCGGCAAGACCAACCTGCAGGTGCTCGAGGAGACGGCCGAGCATGCGCTGGCGCTGATCTCGGTCGGCACCTGCGCGGCGTTCGGGGGCATTCCGCACGCCCATCCCAATCCGACGGGAGCCGTGCCGGTGTCCGAGATCATCACCGACAAGCCCGTGATCAACATCTCCGGCTGCCCGCCGATTCCGGAGGCCATGGCCGGCACGATCGCCTACCTGGTGACGTTCGGCAAACTGCCGGATCTCGATCACCTGAACCGGCCGAAGGCCATTTTCGGCGACACCATCCATGATCGCTGCTACCGGCGCCCGTTCTACGACAAGGGCTTGTTCGCGAAAGGCTTCGACGACGAGGGGGCGCGCAAGGGCTGGTGCCTGTACGAGGTCGGCTGCAAGGGGCCGGTCACCTACAATGCCTGCGCGACGCTGAAGTGGAACGGCGGCGTGTCGTTTCCGATCCAGTCCGGTCACGGCTGCCTGGGGTGTTCGGAGCCCGATTTCTGGGACAAGGGCGGCTTTTACCGGCCCCTGTCGGCGAGCACCGGCAACCCCGCCGCGGTCGTCGGCGGCGCGGCGGCCGCGGGAATCGGCGTCGGAATCGCGAGCGCGCTGCTGGTGCGCCGGCACAAGCTGGACGCGAACAAGGAGTCCAAATCATGAGCCTGCTCGATTTTGCGCGCGGCCCGGCGCTGGAAGCCGCGATGGCGGTGTTCGTGTTCGGGGTCTGCTGGCGCATGCTGTCGTTGCTGCTCCTGCCCTGGGCCCGTGACAAGTCCGTGGCGCGCGCCGGCGCACCGCCGGCGCTGCTCGGCGCAACGCGCAGCTTCGTGCGCCATCTCTGGCCGCCGCGGCCGCTCGCGCCCGGATCGCTGTTCGTCACGGTGAACGGCTACGTGTTCCACGTCGGTCTCGCGGTGATCGTGTTCGGTCTCGCGCAACACATCTTGTTCCTGCGGGGGTTGGTCGGCGTGCACTGGCCGAACCTGCCGAGCGGCGTGGTATCCGCCGCCGCGGTGGTGACGCTTGCCTCGTTGCTGGCGGCGCTCGGGCGCCGGCTGACGAACCCGGTGCTGAAGCTGATCTCCACCTTCAACGACTACTTCAGCTGGTTCGTGACCGTGCTGCCCGTAGCCACCGGACTCGTCGCGGTGAGCCATCTGTGGGCGCCGTACGAGACGCTGCTCGCGGTGCACCTGCTCAGCGTCGCGCTGCTGTTGATCTGGTTCCCGTTCGGCAAGCTGATGCACGCGTTCCTCGTCTTCCTGACGCGCACCGAGACCGGGATCTTCTACAGCCGCCGGGGAGCCGAGATATGAGTGCGCGCATAGTCGTCGACCCGATCACGCGAATCGAGGGGCATCTGCGCATCGAGGCGCAGACCAACGACGCCGGCCAGATAACCGGCGCCTACAGTTCCGGCACGATGGTGCGCGGCATCGAATTGATCCTGCAGGGCCGCGACCCGCGCGACGCCTGGGCATTCGCGCAGCGCATATGCGGGGTGTGCACGCTGGTTCATGGCATCGCGTCGGTGCGCGCCGTGGAGAATGCGCTCGACTACAGGATCCCGCCGAACGCGCAGTTGATCCGCAACCTCATGATCGCCGCGCAGTTCGTGCACGACCATGTGATGCACTTCTATCATCTGCACGCGCTCGACTGGGTCGACGTCGTGTCCGCGCTAAAAGCCGATCCCGACGCGACATCGAAACTCGCCCAGTCGATCTCGCGCTATCCCAAGTCGAGTCCCGGATACTTCTCCGACACCCAGAAGAAACTGAAGAACTTCGTCGAATCCGGCCAGCTCGGCATTTTCGCGAACGGCTTCTGGGGGAACCCGGGGTACAAGCTTCCGCCCGAGGCGAATCTCATGGCCGTCGCGCACTATCTCGAGGCGCTCGCCTGGCAGCGGGAGGTGGTGCAGATCCACACCATCTTCGGCGGGAAGAATCCGCATCCGAATTTCCTGGTCGGCGGCGCACCGTCTCCGATCAGCATCGACACCACGGGTTCGGGGGGCACGTCGGCGACCGCGCTCGACATGGCCGGCCTCGATCGCATCAAGAGCGTCATCTCACGGATGCAGGAATTCGTCGAACAGGTCTACCTTCCGGACACCCTGGCGATCGCCTCGTTCTACAAGGACTGGTTCGCTCGCGGTGAAGGCGTCGGGAATTTTCTGACCTATGGCGATTTTCCCGAAAAAGGCCTGGATGATCCGTCGAGCTGGCTGATTCCGTCGGGCGCGATCCTGGGGCGCGATCTCGCGACGATCCATCCGATCGACCTGACGAAGCCGGACGAGGTGCAGGAGTTCGTGTCGCATTCCTGGTACGACTATTCGGGCGGCAAGAACGAGGGCCGTCACCCCTATGAAGGGCAGACCAATCTGCACTACACGGGCCCGAAGCCGCCGTTCGCGCAGCTCGACGTCGACGAGAGCTATTCCTGGCTGAAGTCGCCGCGCTGGAAGGGCCATGTGATGGAGGTCGGCCCGCTCGCGCGCGTTCTGATGCTGTACGCGAAGGGCCACGAGCCGACGCGAGAGCTCGCCACTCACGCGCTGAAAACCCTCGATCTGCCGCTGTCGGCGATGTTTTCGACGATGGGCCGCACGGCGGCCAGAACGCTCGAGAGCAAGATCATCGTCGATCAAATGCAGACCTGGCACGCAAACCTCGTCGCCAACATCAAGGCCGGCGATCTCGCGGTGCATAATCCCGCCAAATGGGACCCGGCCAGCTGGCCGACAGTCGCCCGTGGCGTCGGGTTCATGGAAGCGCCCCGCGGTGCGCTCGCGCATTGGGTCGTCATCAAGGACGGTAAGATCGACAATTATCAGGCGGTCGTGCCGTCGACCTGGAACGCGGGTCCGCGCGACGGGCGGGGCCTGCCGGGTCCCTACGAGGCGGCGCTGATGGACCGCCACACGGTATACGACCCCAAGCAGCCTCTGGAAATTCAACGCACGATCCACAGCTTCGACCCGTGCATCGCCTGCGCAGTCCACGTCGTGAACGGGGCCGGCGAAGAGCTGCTCCAGCTGCGGGTCCGTTAGAGGCCAAGACCATGACAAGCACCATCGACGTCGATGCCGCCGCCAAGACCTTCCTGAAGCATACGCAGGAACAGCTCGTGAGCTATCTGGAAGCCTGCGTGCATTGCGGCTCCTGCGCCGAGGCCTGCCATTTCTACGTGGCGTCCGGGGATCCGAAGCACACGCCGGCCTACAAGCTGTTTCCGATCGCCAAGGCCTACCGGCATCAGAAATTTCCGCTCTCGTGGCTGGGATTGGCGCCGCGCCTCGCAGAAAGCGACCTGAAGCTCTGGGAAGAGCTGTTGTTCGACACCTGCACGATGTGCGGACGCTGCACGACCGCCTGTCCGATGGGTATCGACATCGCGTCGATCGTGGGCGGCGCGCGCCAGGCCTTCGTCGCCGCGGGCCTCGGACCTTCGGACCTGCTCGCGGCCGCCGACAGCTCGCGCGATCACGGCAGCCCGCTGGGCCTCACCGCGCAGAAGCTGCGCGAGCGGGTCGAATGGCTCGCCGACGAGCATGACGTGCCGATCGCGCTCGACAAGGCGAAGGCGGACGTTCTGCTCACGGTGTCGTCGATCGAGACGATGAAATACCCGGAGTCGGTCGTCGCGATGGCGAAGATGCTCAATCACGCCGGCGTCGACTGGACCTTGAGTTCCAAGGGCTACGAGGCGACCAATTTCGGCTATCTCTCGGGCAAGGCCGACGTCGCGAAATTGATGGTCGAGCGGATCGTCGCCGCGGCCGAAAGCGTCGGCGCAAAGACCGTGGTCGTGCCGGAATGCGGCCATGCGTTCGGCGTGCTGCGTTGGGCGGGGGCGAACATGCTGGGGCGTCCGCTGCCGTTTTCGGTGGTGCACATATCCGAATACATGGCGCAGTTGAAGCGCGACGGGCGCTTGAAGCTGAAGCCGATGGCGGAGTCGGTCACCTATCACGATCCCTGCCAGATTTCGCGGCGCGGCGGCGCGACGCAGGACGCGCGCTACCTGCTGGAGGGCTTTGCGCAGGACTTCCGCGAGATGACGCCGACCGGCGACGCCAATTGGTGCTGCGGCGGCGGCGGCGGCGTGCAGGCGATCGGGCGTGCCGCGGACCTTCGATACAAGGTGTTCAAGATCAAGATGGATCAGGTGGAGCGGACCGGCGCGAAGACCATGGTGTCGTCGTGCTCGAACTGCCGCCTGACGATGGACGAGAGCAAGGCCCACTGGAAATGGGAAGGCGGACTCGCGAGCCTCGTCGAGATCGTCGCCGACCACCTGATCGAGGAGTCGAAGCCCGCGGCCTAATCCCTCATGGCATCCAGGCGTAGCCGAATTCCATGATGTATTGATGCATCTTCAGCGTGATCGTCTGCGTCGGGTCGAAGGTGTTCGCTCCGCTGATGGTCTTTTCGGGCGCATACGTGAACGCGAAGCTGAGTTCCCCATTGTCGCCGTGGCGGTGCGTGAAGCCGACGGCGACGTGATTCTCGATCACGCCGGGCGCGAGGATGTTGAACGTGGTCTGAGAAGCCGGTATCGGCTGCGTGCCGTGGCTGAATCCGACCCGGCCGGTCCAGTCGGCATCGAGGTCCCAGCTCAGGCCGAGCTTGTAGACCGTCATGTCGCGCCAGCCGAAGCCCGGGCCGTGCTGGCCGCCGAGGCAGCTCGTCAAGTCCGTGCCGCCCGCGCCCGCGGTCGGGCACGCGAACAGATTGCCGATCGGGTTTCCGATGGAGCTGACCTTGCTGTACCAGATCCGCTGTACGTCGAAGCTCACGGCCACGGGCGGCGTCGGCTTGAACGTCATGCCGACCGTCGCGTTCGCCGGGATGTCGAACCCGCCGTCGCCCGCGAACAGGTCGCTGTATTTCTTGAATTTCGACATGTAGATTTTCGAGGTATACGCGAGCGCCGCGCCCCATTGCGGCGTCGGGCGCCATTCGACGCCGAGCGAGGCGCCCGCGCCATAGGACATGTCCGCCCCCGCGTTCGACAGGGCCGCCGGCATCACCGTGCCGCCGCTCGCCGCGAAAGTCTGCGTGTAGGGGGCGAAATTGGCGAGGCCGCGCGCAACGAAGCGCTGCGCGGCGACGATCGCCGAGGCGCCGACCGAGACCTTGCGGTCGATCGAGGCGTGCGCGAGCGACACGTTGATGAAGGCCTGCATCAAGTCGACGCCGGCCGTGCCGGCGCCATAGGTGCCGGGGAAGGTGGTCACCGGCGCGCCGGGGCCGGGCTGGAACGTGGCGGTGCCACCCTGCCACACGGTGTTCATGCCGCCGCGCGCGTAGAACGCCGCGCCGAGGAAGTCCTGGGCATCGAGCTGCCAATCGGCGGCGACATAGGGCATCGGGAACAGCTTGTTGCCGCTGTTGATGTCGTTGGGTCCGATCGTGAAGGCACCGCCCTGGCCGTTCGCGAGGCTCGACGACGTGGAGTAGGACCGGTCCGGGCTGAACAAGCCGACTCCCGCCTCGACGCGCCGGCCGACGAACGCGAGGCCCGCCGGATTCGTCGCGATGACCATGACTTCGTGGGGATCGGCGCTGCCCGCGCCGGCGAGGCCCTCGCTTTTCGTGCCCGCGCCATCCGTGAAATAGCCGTTGGTCGCATGCGCCGCGCCGCAGAACGCGAGCGGCATCAGAATCCAAGCCAGGAAGGTGAAGCTTTTCATTCGCCGGGACCCCTTCGATTGGACTGCGCCCGCTGCATGGGCGCTTCAGTAGTACTTCCCTCCGGGCGAGAGCGTCACTCCGCCCGGCGCAGCAGGAAGCGATAGACGTTTCCTTCGGTCGTCGACTCGACGAGATCGTTGCCCGTGGTGCGGCAGAAAGCCTGGAAGTCCTTCACGGCCCCGGGATCCGTGGCCAGCACTTCGAGCGTCTTGCCGGGGGCGAGTCCCTGCAGCGCCTTTTTCGCGCGCAGGATCGGCAGCGGACAATTGAGGCCCTTCGCGTCTAAGGTCTGATCAGCCATGGCAGCACCCGCGGAAATGAAAAGTGAAGGTTTGGAGGGGCAAGGGTCAGATGAACAGGTTGATGTCGGACTTGGTCGCGACTTCGATGTAGGTCGCCGCGCCGCCGAGTTCCGGTCCGTCGATCATGTCCTTCAGCGTGTATTCGAACAGGTCCAGTGTCATCTGGCACGCGATCAAGCGCACGCCCGATTCGACGGCGGCCGTGCGCAAATCCTCGATCGAGGCGACGCCTTTCTTTTTCATGAGATTCGACATCATTTTCGACGCGGCGGCATCCACCCCGGGGATCATCGACGCGAAATTCGGCATGCCCATGTGCATGCCGGCCATCGGCATTTTCATCGCGGGGTTGCCGAGGGGGGAGAGTTGCAGGTCGAGCTTCTTCAGCAGCAGCGGCAGCCCATAGAAGGTGAAGAACATCGTGACGTCGAGACCCATCGCCGCCGCGGTGGTCGCCAGGATGAAAGGAGGATAAGCCCAGTCGAGAGAGCCTTTGGTCACGATGATCGACATGCTCTTGGACGCCATCGCATTCCCCGATTCCGCCGCCATGCGGCTTCATTAGAATCTATCAGGTTTAAATTCATTAGCAAAGGGTGATAAGGTATTTCTGTCGACATTCCTGGACCGAGGATCCGGCCTACCGCCGTTCACCGCAGTACAGCATGCAGCGCAAAGCGATATTCGTCGGCAGCGATTTGTGGCGCGAACCGGGCTTCGGGGGCGGCCATCCCCTGTCCATTCCGCGCGTCGCGAGCGTCATGAACCTGTGCGCCGCGCTCGGCTGGTTGGAGCCGGAGGAGTTTCGCGACAGTCCCCGGGCGACGGACGCGGAACTCGCCGGGTTTCACGACGCCGGGTACATCGCGGCGCTGCGGGCCGCGGATGCGGCGGGTGTCGCGAGCATCCCGGTGCGTGAGCGCTACGGCATCGGCACGAGCGAGAATCCGCTCTTTCCGGGCGTGTTCGCCCGCGCGGCGGCGGCGGTCGGGGGCTCCGTGCTCGCCGCCGACCTGGCCCTTCGCGGCCACGTGAGTTTCCACCCGGCCGGCGGCACGCATCACGGCCGCGTCGATCGCGCGCACGGATTCTGCTATTTCAACGACCCGGTGTTCGCCCTGCGCCGCCTCGCGCAGGCCGGCCTCACGCGCATGCTCTACGTCGATTTGGACGCGCATCACGGCGACGGCGTGCAGGATGCCGTGCGTGACGATCCGCGGATCCATACGATCTCGATCCACGAGCGCAACCGCTGGCCTTTCACGGGCGCCGCCGACGATCGCGGCGGAGGCCGATCGCGCAATTACCCGGTGCCGGCCGGGTTCAACGACACGGAACTGCGCCATTTGATGCAGCGCGCCGTGCTGCCGTTCGCGGCGGAACTCGAGCCCCAGGCCGTGGTGATCGTTTGCGGCACGGACGCGCTGGCTGCGGACCCGCTATCGCGGCTCGCGCTCAGCAACGCCGCGCTGTGGGGCGCCGTCGAAGACCTGGTCGGCAGCGCGCCAGTCGCGATGGTGCTCGGCGGCGGCGGCTACAATCCATGGACCGTCGCGCGCTGCTGGACCGGCTTGTGGGCGAGGTTGAGCGGCCGGGAACCGCCGGCGATCCTGCCGGCGGCCGCGCGCAGGGTCCTGGAGGCATTGAGCTGCGATCTCATTGACGATTGTCTCATCGATCCGGCATGGTGGACGACGTTGGCGGACCCGCCGCGCGAAGGTCCGGTCCGCCCGGAAGTGATGGATCTCGCCGCCGGCGGGGAAGCGCCGATTGGCCTGGGTGGACCGCGATGACCTGGTTCGACACGCTGCGGACGATCGAGGAACTGGAAGACGCGCCGCTCGATCGGGGCCTGATCGACGAGTTCGAGCGCGCCGCGCCGGCTGCGTTCGCGAGGCCGATCCGCTTCTCGACGCCGACCTTCAAGGACTACGCCAGCACCGAACTGAAAGGTTGTTCCAAGAACAGCTTTCCGGCGTTCTCGATCACCGGCGGGGCCTGCGGGCTCGACTGCGATCACTGTCAGGCGAAGATTCTCGCGCCGATGCTGGCGGCGACGTCCCCGGAAATGCTCGATCACAAGGTGCGGGCGCTGATCGCGAGCCAGGGCCTGAAAGGGTTTCTGCTGTCCGGCGGATCGAATCGCCGCAATGAAATCCGTTACGAACGCTATTTTCCGGTCGTCGAGCGGCTCAAGCGCGACCATCCGGGATTGAAAATCGCGATTCACACGGCCCTGACGACGCCCGCCGGCGCGCGCGCGATGGAATCCGCCGGCGTCGACACGGCGATGATGGACGTGATCGGCGCCGCGGCGACGATCCGCGAGGTCTATCATCTCGACCGGCCGGTCGAGGACTTCGAGGCGACGCTCGAGGCGCTGTGCGCGACCTCGATGGAGGTCACGCCGCACATCGTCATCGGACTGCACTACGGCCGGATCCTCGGGGAGGCCGCGGCGCTCGACATCGTCGGCCGCCATCCCGTCGCGAGCCTCGTGCTCGTCGTCGTGATGCCGTTCTATGCGAAGCCAGGCAGCTTCGCCGTGCCGGATACGAGCGATGTCGGGCGGATCTTCGCCGAAGCGCGTGCGCGCCTGAGGGACCGCAGCGTGCTGCTCGGCTGCGCCCGGCCGCCGGGCATGCACAAGCGCGTGACCGACGCCTACGCCGTGATGGCCGGACTCGACGGCATCGCCTTCCCCGCCGACGGCGCGGTCGCGGTCGCGCGCGCGGTCGGACGGCCGTTCGAGCAGCAGCACGCCTGCTGCTCGATCAAGCTCGGCACCGGCGCGCGCCGCGCGCCCGCCGCGAACACCACCATCGAAGGAGCCGTCACATGAGCTGCGTGAAACTACAGGATGACGGCCGGAGCGCGGCTGGGGCGCCGGGGAGCGACACCAACGCGTTCGCGGCGATGCAGCCGCGGATGCCGGAACCGACCCCGCCGGAGCGCCGCAACGGCGCGCGCGTGAAGGCCGCCGATCAGCGCCCGGAGGGCGTGTACCTGCCGAACAACAATCTTCTGGCGCCGCACATGCGCTCGCCGGAATACGTGCAGCTGTCCACCGCCGCGGCGATGACGCTCGGCATCATGCCAGGCCGCATGCATCGCTGCGAGTGCACGCGCTGCCTCAATCTGCTGCTCACGTATCCGGAAGGATGTCGCGCGAACTGCGCCTATTGCGGGCTCGCCCGTCACCGCGAAGCGGAACGGGACTACGCCGACCGCAATTTCATCCGTGTCGACTGGCCGGCCGTGCCCATCGGGCAGATCATCGACATCGTCGCGCGTGACGGCGCGGCGAGCCCGTTCCACCGGATGTGCATCTCGATGATCACGCATCCACGCTCCGACGCCGACACGGTCGCCGTGTTGCGCGCCTGGACCGCGCGCATCGATCCGGCGGCGATACCGGTGTCGATACTGTCGAATCCGACGACGATGAGCCGCGCCGATGTCGTGCTGCTGAAGGACCTCGGCGCCGACATCTTCACGGTCGCGCTGGATGCGGCGACTCCGGAGATCTTCGACCGCACCCGGGGCAAGGGCGTGCAGTCGCCGCACAAGTGGGAAAAGTACTGGGAGATCCTGCTGGCCGCCCGCGATGTTTTCGGGCCGAAGAAGTTCGGCGCGCACATCATCATCGGCATGGGGGAAACCGAGTTCGAGGCGCTCGAACTGGTGCAGCGCCTGGTCGATCTCGGCGGACACAGCCACATGTTCTGCTTCTTCCCGGAGAAGGGCTCGTTGATGGACCATCTGCCGGCGACGCCGCGGGATCAGTGGCGGCGTGTCCAGCTCGCGCGCTATCTGATCGATTACGCGGGCGTGCGCGTCGCGCAGATGCGCTTCGACGAGCGCGGCCGGGTCGTCGATTTCGGCCTGCCCGAGGCCGAGGTCGAGCGCGTGGTCCGGGAGGGCATCGCCTTCCGCACGTCGGGCTGCCCGGGGAAGTTCCGCGACGACGTGTCCGCCTGCGACCGGCCGTACGGCGATTCGCCGCCGAGCGACATCGCGAGCTTTCCGTTCCAACCGAACGGTCACGATCTGCGCAAGATCCGCAAACAGCTCCGAATCCCGGTGGTTTCCGGCGGGGACGCGTGAGCGCGAAATACCGCGTCGTCGATGCGGGCCTGCGCGAGGGCCGCTACAACATCGCGCTCGACCAGGCGATGCTGGAGTTGCACCAGGCGGGCGCGATTCCCGATTCCCTGCGCTTCATCCACTTCCTCCCGGTGGCGCTGATCGGCCGTCACCAGGAACTGTCGAGCGAGGTCGACCTGGACTACTGTCGCGGGCATGGCATCGGGGTCGGCCGCCGCATCACCGGCGGCGGCGCGATTTACCTTGATCAGGGTCAGCTGGGGTGGGAACTCGTGTTCGGCCGCCGCTCGCTGCCGGGATCGTCGCTCGCCGATATCGCGCGTGAAATCTGTGAGGCGGCCGCCACGGGCCTGCGCCGGCTCGGCGTGGACGCGCGCTTCCGGCCGCGCAACGACATCGAGGTCGACGGCCGCAAGCTGAGCGGCACCGGCGGCTTCTTCGACGGAGACTCGATGATCTATCAGGGCACGGTGCTGGTCGACATGGATCCGGAGGCGATGGTTGGGGCGCTGCGCATTCCCCGCGCCAAGATCGCCAAACGGGGGCTCGATTCGGCGGCGGCGCGCGTGGTCACCCTGCGCGAACTGGGCGGCGGCGTCGCGCCGGCAATCGCCGACGTGGAACAGGCGCTGCTCGCGGGTTTCCAGACGCGACTCGGCCTCGAATTCGAGCGCGGCGCGCTGACCGAGGCCGAGGAGACGCTGGCGCGGGATCTGCATGCCTCGCAAATCGGCCGCGACGACTTCGTCGCCGAAATCGACGGCCCTCCGGGCGGTGGCGGCGTCCAGGTCGGAGTCCACGCCGCTGCGGGGGGTACGATCACCTCGTACCTGCGGCGCGAGGGCGCGGCCGGCGGCCGGGTCGGGCACCTGCTGATCACCGGGGATTTCTTCGTTGCGCCGCCGCGCCTGATCTACGACCTCGAGAGCCACTTGCGCGGCATCGAGATCGAGTCCGCCGGCGCCGCGATCGACGCCTTCTTTGCGGCGCGTCCCGCCGGCGTCGCCACCGTCACGGCCGCGGATTTCCGCCGGTCGCTCGAAGCCGCACTGGCCGCGCCCGCCGCAGCCGCTGCGCCGCCCGCCGGTTGAGGCGCCGCCGCGATGCCCCATGCCGGCAGGACGCTCGCCATCGTCCAGCATGACTCTGCCGAGTACCTCGGACTCATCGAGGATCACCTCGAGGGCCGCCAAATCCGCTTTCGATACCACCGGCCGTTCACCGAGGGCGGGCGTCTGCCCGGCGCGCGGGATTGGGCCGAAGGGCTGGTGCTGCTCGGTGCCGGGCCCTTCGGTGCCGCGCCCGGTCCGTCGCGGCTGCCGAGCTTCGACGCCGAGGTCGCGCTGACGGCGACCGCGCTCGCCGAGGGCGTGCCGGTTCTCGGCATCGGACTCGGCGCTCTGATCCTGTGCAAGGCGGCCGGCGGCGGATTCTCCGCCGCACCGCTCACGTTCGAGGTGGCTTCGGTGCAGCGCACCGTGGACGACGCGCTCGCGGGCTACCTGCCGGCGCGCTTTCCGCTCGTACGGTATGGCCGCGACGAGCCGGTCATGCCGGCGGCGGCGCGTGTGCTCGCGACGGACGAGGCGGGCAGACCGGCGCTGTTCCAGGTCGGCGAACGCGCATTCGGCTTCTCGGGGCATCCGGGCATCAAGTCGGCGATCATCGAGGATCTGATCATGGAGTTTCCCGAGACGCCGCCGGATCTGGAGTTGCGTCTGCCGGACTTGCGCGCCGCCCGCGATGCGATCGAGGACGCGCTGGTGCCGATCATGACCGGATTGGTGCGCTGCATGCGATTGATGGAAGGGGCCGGCGCCGCCGGCGCCTGAAGGGCTCGAAATTCAGTGCTTGCGCGCGACCGGGTTATACATTAGCCTCGGCTAATAACTTGCGGACGCGGCCGGCACGACCGGCGCGACGCGCGCCGGGGAGCCGAGCTGGAGGAGGACGCTGATGGCGACGAAGCTGATCATCGTGATGGCCAATACCGATCCACGCAACGGCGAGGAGCTGGGAGCGCCGATCTTCCAGGCGACCGTCGCGGCGGCGATGGAATTCGAGGTCGAAGTCATCTGCACGGCGACCGCCGGGCGCCTCATGAAGAAAGGCGTCGCCGAAAAGCTGTTCGTGAAGCCGGGGTCCCCGAAATCCGTGCTCGATTTCATCAAGGACGCCCACGAGGCGGGTGCGAAGTTCTATTGCTGCTCGCCGAACCTCGATCTGTTCGACATGACGGAGAAGGACCTGATTCCCGAATGCAGCGGCATCATCGGCGGCGCGTATCTCATCGAGCGCGTCATGCAGGATGAATACAAGGTGCTGACGTACTGACAGGTCAATGCGGAGCGTCGAGATGGAGAATTCCGCCACAACCCGCGTCCAAGAATTCATCGGTGATCCGGTCGCCGACGCGCCGCCCGTCAGCCGGGCGAAACTCGAGGAGATCTTCCAGGACATCCAGTCCGATCTGCGCTTCGATCATGAACTGAACGGCTGCCTGAACTGCGGCATCTGCACGGCGACCTGCCCCTCCGCGCATTACTACGACTACAGCCCGCGCGAGATCGTCCAGCTCCTGTGGACGGAGAATTTGGAGGGCATCTACGACGCGATGCAGGAGAAGATCTGGGCCTGCGCGCAATGCTACACCTGCGCCGCGCGCTGTCCCTTCGGCAATTCCCCGGGCGGCCTCGTGATGCTGATGCGGGAAACCGCGATCAAGCACGGCATGGAATCGGCGAAGAACGTGCTGCGGCCGTTCAGCCGGGTCATGCTGAAGCTGATATCGACCGGCAACCAGCTCTCGCCCGACATGATCAGCAAGGACGCGTTCCCGGATTGGGGACCGAACATCTCCAAGGTCGACGCGCCGCTCGCAATCCTGCGCAAGGCGATCCCGGTGCCGACGCTGCACACGACCAAGACCGCGTGGGAGGTCAATCTGAAGACCTCGGTCGAGCTGTACACGATTTGGGAAGAAACCGGCGTCCTCGACAGCCTGAAGGTCATCGATGCGAACCTGTTCGACGTGATAGGCGACATCATGGACGAGAAGCGCGAGGACTATGCTGACTGGCTCGAAGATCAGGAGGAGTGAATACATGGCGAATCCAACCGACAAGACGGCGGCTCCGCACCTGACCGGTCACGGACCCGAGTGGCAGGCGGCGGGCCTCGGCGCGAAAGACGCGCAGATCGCGACCGCCTGGGTGGAACAAATCATCGACAAGCGGTCGATGTTGACGAACAAGGACCGGGTCGAGGACGTGCGCGACGCGATGTGGCAGCTCGAGAAGGACGGCGAGATCGTCGTGCATCGGGTCACCGACGAGCACAGGCCGGTTCACGTCAAGACTCTCTACGGCTGGGACAAGAAGATCCCGACGACGCGCCTCTGGCACCACAAATCCTGCGGGCAGTGCGGGAACATCCCCGGCTATCCGACGTCGCTGCTGTGGCTGATGAACCAGATGGACATCGAATATCTCGATGAAACCGACCAGACCTCCTGCACGGCCTGGAACTACCACGGCTCCGGCATCGGCAACGTCGAGAGTCTCGCGGCGGTGTTCCTGCGAAACTTCCACCAGGCGTACATGGCGGCGAAGGCGCAGGGCCTGCCGGAGGGCTATTACTACCCGCTGGTCCACTGCGGCACCTCGTTCGGCAACTACAAGGAGATGCGCTCGTTCCTGGTGCACTCCGCGAAGCTGCGTGAGCGGGTGCGCCAGATCCTCGGCAAGCTCGGGCGGCTGGTCGACGGGAAGCTGCTGATGCCCGAGGAGGTCGTGCACTACAGCGAATGGGTGCACGTGATGCGCGCCGAGATCGCAAAGCGCCAGGTCATCGATGCGAGCGGCATCCGCGCGACGATCCACCCCGCCTGTCACGTCTACAAGATGATTCCCGAGGACGTGATCTACGACGACGACGTCCTCGACGGGAACCGCGTCGCCGTGTCGACCGGCATCATGCAATCGCTCGGTACGCAGGTCATCGATTATTCGACCTGGTACGACTGCTGCGGCTTCGGTTTCCGCCACATCATCTCGGAGCGCGAGTTCACGCGTTCCTTCGCGATCGACCGCAAGATCCGCGTCGCCGTCGAGGAGGCGCGGGCGGACGTGATGATCGGGCACGACACGGGGTGCATCACGACGCTGGACAAGAACCAGTGGATTTCGAAGGCGGACGGCCGGCCGGTGAGCCTGCCCGTCCTCGCGGACTGCCAGTTCGCGGCGCTCGTCTGCGGCGCGCATCCGTACAAGATCGTGCAGACCCACTGGCACGCCTCCGCAACCGAGGGCTTGATGGAGAAGCTCGGCATCGACTGGCGGGCCAAGAAGGCCGAGTTCGAGGAGTACTTGAAGGAGGTCGCCGCGGGACGCGGCGAGACGCTCTACGATCCGCGGCGCATGATCACCTCGGGTCCCGGCTACAAGCGCATAGGACAATCCGGATGAAACAACCGATATTGATCGTCGGCGGCGGGCCGGCGGGACTCGCGGCCGCGCATGCGCTCGGCCGGGTCGGGCAGCCAAGCGTGCTCGTGGACAAGGCGGACCGGCTCGGCGGTGCGCCGATCCTCTCGGGCTACGCGAAGCTCGTACCCTCGGGCGAGTGGGCCCGGGATGCGATCGGCGGGATGGTGCAGCGGGTCGTGCAGGACAAGCTCGTCGAGGTCCATACAGGCACCACGGTCAAGAGCTTCGCGGGCGGCCCCGGCGCGTTCACGGCCGAGTTGTCGGACGGCGCCACGGTGCGCGCCGGTGCGGCGATCCTCGCCACGGGCTTCACGCATTTCGATTCCCTGAACAAGCCGGAGTGGGGCTTCGGCACGTTTCCGGACGTGGTCACGACGACGCAGGTCGAACAGATGATCTCCTCCGGCAAGGGCGTGCGCTGCCCGTCGGACGGGCGCAAGCCGCAGCGGGTCGCGATCCTCCTGTGTGTCGGCTCGCGCGACCGTCAGATCGGCCGCGAATGGTGCTCGAAGATCTGCTGCACGGTCTCGGCGAACATGGCGATGGAAATCCGCGAGGAGCTGCCGGACTGCCACGTGTACATCTATTACATGGACATCCGCACCTTCGGACTGTACGAAACCAAGTACTACTGGCGCAGCCAGGAGGAGTTCAAGGTCAAGTACATCAAGGCGCGCATCGCCGAGGTCACCTCGGACGGCCACAAGCTCATCGTCAAGGGCGAGGACACGCTGGTCAAGCGGCCCGTGACGATTCCGTTCGACATGGTCGTCCATGCGATCGGCATGGATCCGAACGTGGACAACAAGACGATCGCGGAGACCTTCGGCGTCGCGCTCGAGCAGCACGGCTATCTCGGGCGCGGCAACACCTACGGCAACATGGGCGAAACGTCCCGGCCCGGCGTGTTCGTCGCCGGCGCGGCCACCGGTCCCGAGACCATCGACGACTCGATCGGACAGGGCCATGCGGCCGCGATGCAGGCGCTCGGGATCGTCGGGCCGTCCCGGGCGAGCGCATAAGGGGAGGGTGCACATGCGCAATCCCCTGGCGCGGCGCCCCGTCGAGACCGAGCGGGTCGCGGTGCGGCTCGAGCTCAGCGGTCCGCGCCTGAGCGAGAGCCTCGCCCGGCTCGTCGCCGGCGCCGAGTCCCAGGGCGGCATCGAACGCTACGTCGAGGCGCTGAAACTGAAAGGCCAGTTGTTCTGCGACGCGTTCGGCGGCGGCGGCGGTCCGGAAGCGTTGGAACCCGACGTTTTCAAGGGACTGTGTCCGTTCATGCCGACCGTGCGCCGGCGCATCGCGCGCTGGCTCGAGCGCCCCGCGTACGACGCGCTGCGCGAGGACATCGCCGCCCTGGTCGCCGGCATCGACGATCCCGCCGCCACCGACTCGAGGCTCGCCGCATTCGGCGCGCGTTTGGACCAGGATGCCGGCCAGCGCTGGGTGCGCGATCTCGCGGCGGAGCTCCTGCACAACATCGCGCCGGAACGCTACCCCTTGATGAACCGCTGGGTCTGGGACGCGGGCCAGAACACCGGCGTGATCCGCGAGATCTGGCATGCGGAGAATCCGGACCACATGCGGATCGACGTGCCGGACGGCTACGAGACGTTCCTCACGCTGCGCGAGGAGCTCAGCACGTACCTCGCGCAGAACGGATTCTTCCGCGACATGCTGCAATACGTCGATCTGCTGTGCGCGCAGATCTACGCCGAGTACATCTGCGAACAGGGCAGCAGCTACCTGCGCACGGACTTCTCGGCCGAACAGGATCCGCTCGAGTACACGCGCCGGCTGCTCGGCCTCGACGGCGTCAAGGCCGGCAGCGGCCGCACGCGGCTGAAGACGATCGACGGATCGGCCGTCGTCATCGACCCGCGCGGCGAACACGAACCGTCAGCCTGAGAACACCATGCCCATACATGAAAAAGCGCTGATCCGCCCGGAGAACCTGCGGGAGCACGAACAGCTCGTCGTCGACGGGGTCGACGTCTCCGGACATTGGAGCACGTTCATCCAGTCGCGGGTCGTGCCCGATTACAACGAGGCGATGGAGGACGAGATCGCGGCGCTGCCGGGCGGGGAACTCATCCACCGCTGCTGGCAATGCGGTTCCTGCACGAACGCCTGCACGGTGAATGCGATCAATCCGGACTTCAATCCGCGCTTCTGGATCTACCTCGTGCGCCTGGGGATGGAGGCGGAGCTGCTGCGCGACAAGGACATCATCTGGCAATGCGTCAGCTGCAACAAATGCACGACCATCTGCCCGCGCGAGGTGAATCCGGAAGGCGTCATGAAGGCGCTGTCGCATTGGCTCGAATTGAAGGGCCATACGCCGAAGTCGCCATCGATGATTTTCGACGAAGTGTTCGCCGACCAGGTCATCGAGACCGGAAAGATCGAGGAGGGCCGCACGATCCAGCGGTTCTTCAAGCGCACCGGCCAGGCGCTCACGCAGGACTGGCTGATCGAGATGGTCCGCGGGCTGCTCCGGCATCTGCCGGTCGGATTGATGATGCGCATGGGTCTCGGCGCGTTGATCGCGCCGCGCACGCGCGGCTGGTCGAAGAGCCGCGCGGCGATCGCCGAGTATGTCGACGAACAGCGCGCCATCCAGCATCGTGCGCTGGGTCTTTCCGATCTCATCGAGACCGCGCGGCGCGACGCCGCCGGCACTCCTCACGCCTAACGGAGCGAAACACCGATGCCCGAGGACAAGACCCAGAAATACCGCAAGGTCGCCTATTACCCGGGCTGCACGCTCGAGGGGAGCGGACATCCGTACAACCGCTCGACCAAACAGGTCGGCAAGGCGCTCGGGCTCGACCTCGTCGAGATCACCGATTGGAATTGCTGCGGGGCCATGGAGGTCAAGAACATCGACCCCAAGGTCCAGACCTACCTGTCGTCGCGGGTGATGTCGATCGCGGCGAACCAGATGGGCATGGACGTCGTCATGGCGCCGTGCAACGGCTGTTACCACAACCTGAAGAAGGCCGAGCACGACCTCGCACACGACCGGGAC
>JAJXYR010000295.1 GCA_021780475.1 Pseudomonadota bacterium | reverse complement strand
TGAGCTACGACGTCGCAACCGCCAAGTTGCGGCCGATCAATCTGGACGACTCCGACGTGCAGACGCTGAACGTCGTCGAGCGGCGGATCTCGTGTACCGCCAACGGGAACAGAAATGGATCGTGCGTGCGCTGAAAGACGGGCATCTTGAGCCGGTGGCGAAGGGCAAAACCGCCGTTGATCCGCCCTACATCGTCGGCTTCAGCGGCGACGGCTCGTCGCTGATCATCGGCTTTCCGTCGCCGGACGGTGCGATCTGGAGGCCGCTGAACCTCGCGACCCGCTCATTGGGTGCGCCGCTCGCTTCGGGCGAAACGTTCGATGAAACAATCGAGGACCGCCGGACCGGACGGATCGTCGGCGGGGTAGACGGCATGCTCGCGCCCCGGCAGGTTTTCTTCGACCCGACGATGCAGCGGCACTGGGACACGGTCACGGCCGCCTACGCAGGCGAGCGCGTCGAACTCGTCTCCCACTCGGACGACTTTTCCAAGTTCGTGATCCGGGTGTTCGGTCCCAGGCACGGCGATGAGTATGTGCTGATCGACTGGAAAACCGTCGATGCGATCCCGATCGGCGACGTCTACGCGGGATTGTCGACGATCGCGCCGGTCCGGCGGCTCGATTTCAAGGCGTCGGACGGCTTCGCGCTCACGGCCTTCCTGACGCTGCCGCCCGGCAAAGCGGCCAAGAGTCTCAGCCTGATCGTGCTGCCGCACGGTGGTCCCGCTTCGACCGACACCGGCGATTTCGACTGGTGGGCCCAGGCGCTGGCCTCGCGCGGTTACGCGGTGCTTCAGGTCAACTATCGCGGGTCCGATACGACGCCGAAATTGCGCGACGCCGGCTACGGCGAGTGGGGCCGGAAGATGCAGACGGACCTTTCGGACGGGGTGCGTTATCTCGCCAGCCTCGGGATCATCGACCCCCGGCGTGTCTGCATCGACGGCGCGAGTTACGGCGGTTATGCGGCGCTAGCCGGCGTCACGCTGCAGACGGGGGTCTATCGCTGCGCCGTGTCGGACGCGGGCATCTCGGACCTGTCGAAATTCCTCTACTGGACCAACCGACGGCAGGACTCGAGCAAGAACTGGGTCCAGCGCTACTGGGATCGATACCTTGGGGTCACGGGACCGGACGATCCGGCACTCGAGGCGCTGTCGCCGATCGATCACGTCGACGCCGTGACGGTGCCGGTCCTGTTGATTCACGGGCGCGACGACACGGTCGTGCCGTATGCGCAGAGCGAGGCGATGGCGAAGGCGCTGGCGCGGGCGGGCAAGGTGGTGCGATTCGTGACGCTGAAGCACGAGGATCATTGGCTGTCGCACAGCGCGACGCGCGAGGAGATGCTCGACGCCACGGTTCAATTCCTCGAGGCGAACGACCCTCCGAACTGACCGGCCGCGGGCCGGTGGTGCAAATGACTGCTCGCCCGCGGTGTCTGGCGCTATGATTGGCTGTCCCGCACCCCACCGTAGGAGGCGTTCATGTTCGTCGCACTCGTCGTGTTGATCGTTCTGGCGCTGTCCGGTCTGCGCGTGGCCCAGGAGTACCAGCGGGGCGTCGTGTTTCGTTTGGGGCGCTTCGTCGGCCTGCGCGGCCCGGGCTTGTATTGGATCATCCCGCTTCAGATCGAGCGCTCGATCACGGTGGACATTCGCACGCGCACCGTCTCCGCGGAACAGCAGGAAACCATTACGCGCGACAGCGTGACGATCAAGGTCAACGCGGTACTGTGGTATCGGATCGTCGATGCGGCCAGATCCGTCATCGAGGTCGCCGACGCGCCGGCGGCCGTCTATCAGCTTGCGCTGACCGGCCTGCGCAACATCATCGGCCAGCATGATCTGGACGATGTGCTGCAGGAACGCAACAAGATCAACGCGCTGCTATGTGAGGCGATCGCCGGTTCGACGGCGGCGTGGGGGCTCGAAGTGCAGCGCTTCGAGATGAAGGACGTGGAATTGCCGGTCGCCATGCAGCAAGTGATGGCGATGCAGGCCGAAGCCATCCGCGAGAAGCGGGCGCGCATCATCAAGGCCGAGGCCGAACTGGAGGCCTCGGTGAAGCTCTCCGCCGCGGCGGCGCAGATCATGGCCAACCCGGCCGCATTGGAACTGCGGCGCATGCAGATGATTTCCGAGGTGGGCGCGGAGAACAACAGTACGACGGTGATGATGATTCCCTCGGACTTGGTCTCGCTCACTCATACGCTGGACGAGTACCTGCGCCGCCAGGCGCCGCCGCGATCGCAGGAATCCTGAAATGAATACCGCTGCGCCCGGGAGCGCCGGGTTGCGCGGCGAATTCACCTTTCGCGGAATGGTCATCGGGGTGTTCATCACGGTGCTGTTCACCGCGGCGAACGTGTATTTCGGCCTCAAGGCCGGCATCACGTTCTCCACGTCCATCCCGGCGGCGGTGATTTCGATGGCGATCCTGCGCGCGCTGAAGGGCGCGACGATACAGGAGAACAACATCGTCCAGACCGTGGCCTCGGCAGCCGGCACGCTTTCGGCCATAATTTTCGTGCTGCCCGGCTTGGTCATCGTCGGCTGGTGGACCGGCTTCCCGTTTTGGGCGACCTTCCTGGTGTGCGCCGCCGGCGGCGTTCTGGGCGTCATGTACACGATCCCGCTGCGCCGGGCCTTGGTGAGCGATTCGGACCTGCCGTACCCGGAGGGCGTGGCCTGCGCCGAGGTGCTGAAAGTCGGTTCGGGGCAGGCCGGGAACGCCGATATCGAGGCCGTCGAGACCGGCACGGCGGGCTTGAAAGCGGTGTTGGCCGGAGCGCTGATTTCGGCCGCCTTCTACGTCGTCGCACAGACGCAGATTTTCGCGAGCGACGTGGTTCGTTACTTCCGCTTCGGCCGGTCACCGGCCGCGAGCGGATTCGACTTCAGTCTCTCGTTCGCGCTTTTCGCGATCGGCCACCTGGTGGGGCCGGCGGTGGGAATCGCGATGCTGGGCGGCGCGCTGATCGGCTGGGGCTGGGCGGTGCCGCATTTTCTGCTCGCGCACCCCGCGGCCGGATCGGCGGCCGCCGCCGCGCAGGGCGCGTGGGCGCACTACGTGCGCTTCCTCGGCGCCGGCACGATCGGCATCGCCGCGGTTTGGACGCTCGGCGCATTGATCAAGCCGGTGGTCCAGGGGCTTGCCGGCGCACTCGCCTCGTCGCGCACGCGCAAGCGCGGCCAGGGACAGAGCCTGCCGCGCACCGAGCACGATATCCCGATCGGCACCGTGGGGCTGATCTCGCTCGCTTGTCTGTTGCCGGTAGCGGGGCTGTTATGGCATTTCAGCCGCGTGAGCGGCCTGGGTGCTCACGCGCTGTTGCTTGCGGCGGGCGGGGTGATTTTCGTGACCGTCATGGGCTTTTTGGTCTCGACCGTATGCGGTTACATGGCCGGCCTCATCGGATCCTCGAACAGCCCGCTGTCGGGCGTCGGCATTTTGGTGGTGGTCGTGTGCGCGCTGCTGTTGGTGGCGGGGGTCAAGTCCGGCCTCTTGGCCGATAGCGGCAGCGCGCTGGTCGCTTTCGCGCTGTTCGTCACCTCCGTGGTGTTCGCCGTCGCGTCGATCGCCAACAATAATCTGCAGGACCTCAAGACCGGCCAGTTGGTCGATGCCACGCCCGCGAAGCAGCAGTGGGCGCTCGTGGTCGGCGTGATTGCCGGCGCATTGGTCATTCCTCCGGTGCTGGACCTGGTCAATCATGCCTACGGGTTTCTGGGCGCCCCGGGCGCGAATCCCGCGCGCGCGCTGCCGGCGCCTCAGGCGGGGCTGATTTCGGCGCTCGCCGAGGGCGTCATCCAGCACGACATCGACTGGAGCGCGATCCTGACCGGGGGGCTCATCGGCGCGGTGTTGATCGCGCTCGATGCGCTTCTCGGCCGCGTGTCGAAGTCGGTGCGGTTGCCGCCGCTCGCGGTCGGGCTGGGCATCTATCTGCCGACTTCGAGCACGCTGATGATCGTCGTCGGTTCGCTGGTCGGCGCCTGGTTCAACCGCCGCGCCGAACACGCTCCGCGCAGCGAGGCGGTCAAGCAGCTGGGCGTGCTGCTCGCGTCGGGCCTGATCGTCGGCGAGAGCCTGCTCGGCGTGGTGGTCGCCGCCGCGGTGGCATTCACCGGCAAGCCGGCGCCGCTCGCGTTGGTCGGCGCGGACTTCGCCACCGCCTCGATGTGGCTCGGCGGGACGGTGTTCGCGGCCCTCGTGTACCTCTCGTATCGCTGGGTCGAGGGTCTGGTGCGCTCCTAGCAGCGCCGTCCTCAAGGGTCCGCGGCGCCCGTGTGCCCGCTCACCACTGCGCCCGTGTTCCTCGGCAGGCTCGCATAGGCGAACAGGCCGAGTGCGCCGAGGGCGCCCATCAGCGTGAGCGCCACGCGGAAGTCGACCACTTCGAGCCGTGCGGCGTGCCGCAGCAGCCGGCTGAAATTCAGGATCAGTGCAGCGCTCGCAACGCCCGCGGCCACCGCGATCTGCTGGGCGAGCGACAGCAGCACGCTGGCCGGTGCGCGCTGCGGCGCATCCACCTCGGCGAACGTGGTGAACAGCATCGCCGTGAACTGCATCGAGCGGCTCGCGCCGGCGATCAACAGAATCAGCACGACCAGCGTTCGAGGCAGTGCCGGGGAGATCCAGGCGCAGGCGGCGATGCCGGCGGACGCGATTGCGCCGTTGACGATCAGCACCCGGCGCAGTCCGAAGCGGCGGATGATGGGATTGGTCACCGTTTTCATCATCAGATTGGCCAGCATGTAGATGAGCAGCAGCGCACCGCTTTGGAGCGGAGACAGGCCGTAGACCTCCTGGAGCATGATCGGCAGCAGGAAGGGCGTCGCGCTGATCGCCGCGCGCGTCAAGCCGCCGCCGGAGACGGTCGCCACCCGGAAGGCGCGCTGGCGCAGCACGTCGAGCCGAATCAGCGGGGCGGCCGCACGCTCGAGGTGGCGCACCGCGCCATAGCCGGCGGCGCACGCGGCGCCGAGCAGCGCGAGCGCGAGGGATGCTTCGATGCGCTGCCCGCCGAGAAGGTCCAGCCCGTAGCTGAGACAGCCGACCGCGACCGCGAGCAGCAGGAAGCCGCGGCCGTCGAAGGCGGTACGCTCCTGCGCCTTATGGTTTGGAATGATCGCGAGCACCAGGAAGACTGCGATCGCGCCGATCGGCGCGTTCACGTAGAAGATCCAGCGCCACGACAGCGTCTGGGTGATCAAACCGCCGAGTGCCGGGCCGATGACCGGCGCGAACAGCGCCGGCCAGACCAGCGTCGACAGCGTCGGCATCAGATCGCGCTGCGCGGTGTTGCGCAGCACGATCATGCGTCCGACCGGCGACATCATCGCCGCCGATCCGCCTTGTGCCAGGCGCATGACGATGAACATGCCGAAGCTGTCGGCGAGTCCGCAGCCCATCGAGGCGAGGGTGAACAGCGCGATCGAGCCGCAGAACAGCGTTCGCGTGCCGATGCGATCGGCGAGCCAGGCGCTCGCCGGAATGCACACCGCCGCGGCGAGCGCGTACGCGGTGATGCCCTCGCTGACGCGGCTCGAGTGCGTGCCGAAGCTCCTCGCCATCGCCGGCAGGGCGGTGACGATGATGGTCGAGTCGAGATTCTGCATGAACATCGCGCACGCGACGATCAGCGCGATCTGCATCGACGGCCGTCGCAGCGCGGCTATGGGAGTCTGGATACGCAGCATGCGGCGGCGGGCGGATGGCGCCTCGGCGGCGCTCCTAGCTCACGGGCGGTGACCCACCCGCTTCGATGCGGCGCACGACGAACGCATCGAGCGCCTCGACGATGGCCGGGTCGCGTGGCGGCGGCGTGTACCGGTTCAGGGTGTCTCGCCAGATCGTGCTCGCCCGTTCGGTTGCGGTCTTCGCGCCGTCCTCCTCCCAGGTGCCGAAATTGCGCCAATCCGAGACCAGCGGCGAGTAGAACGCGCTGCGGTAGCGCGCCATCGTGTGTGCGCAGCCAAAAAAGTGGCCGCCGGCACCGACTTCGGCAACCGCGTCGACCGCGAGATCCGCGGCGCTTGCGCCGACGGGCTGAAAGACCTCGGCGAACATCTGCAGCATCTCGATGTCCAGAATGAATTTCTCATAACTCGTGGTCAGCCCGCTCTCGAGCCAGCCGGCCGCGTGCAGAATGAAATTGCACCCGCCGAGCAGGGCGCCCCACAGGCTCATCTGCGACTCGTACACCGACTGCGCGTCCGGGCAGTTCGAGGCGGTGGCGTTCGAGGAACGCCATGGCAGGCCGAGATGGCGTGCCATCTGGCCGGCGCCGAACGCCGCCTTGACATACTCCGGCGTGCCGAACGCGGGGGAACCCGATTTCATGTCGACGTTCGACGTGAAGCTGCCGTATACGACCGGCGCGCCGGGGCGCACGATCTGGGCGAGCGCGAGGCCCGCGAGCGCCTCGGCGTGGGCGAGCGTCAGGGCACCGGCGATCGTCACCGGAGCCATCGCGCCGGCGAGCGTGAACGGGGTGATGATCGACACCTGACCGGCGGCCGCGAAGTCGATGATGCCGTCGGCCATCGGGATGTCGAGCTGCAGCGGCGAATTCGTGTTGATGACCGTGTAGGCGTAGGGGCGTGAGCGGAACTCCTCGGTGGAGATCCCGTGCGCCAGGCGCAGCATCTCGAAGCCGTCGGCGACCTGGCCGTGCCCACGCGAGTATATATGGGGAATCTTGTCGCTCAGCATCAGCTGCGCGCGCAGGTACTCCATGTGGCGCACGTGCACGGGCACGTCCTGGGGCTCGGTCGCGCCGCCGAGCACGTGGATCACCTCGAAGCTCTGGCAGAGCTTGATCAGATTGCGCAAATCCTCGAGCGTGCCGGCGCGCCGTCCTCCGATCGAGTCCATGATGTTCGGCGGGCCCGCGGTCGGCGCGAAGGCGACGTGGCCGTCGGCGAGCGGCACATGGCGGTCCGGGTCGACCGCGTGCAGCGTGATCTGCCGCGGCGCCGTCGCAAGAGATGCGGCCACCAGGTCCCGGTCGAGGCGCACGAGCAGCGTCGACTCGTCCACCTGCGCGCCGGCCCGGCGATAGATCTCGCGCGCATCGGCCGACAGCACCTTCATGCCCTGGTTCTCGAGCATCCCGAGCGCGGCGTCATGCATCGCCGCGACCTGGTCGTCCGAGAACACCTTGAGCGGCGTGAACGGATTGCGCAGATGCCGGTACGGGCGCGTCCGATCGAACACCGCATGAGCATCCTCGGCGGGGGCGGGGCGCCGCCGGCCACGACGGCCGGCGGCCGGGATTTCGCGTTCGCTCATCGGGCGCTAGAACTTGTAGCCGATCGTGACACTGATCACCCGCGGCCGCAGTACGGCCGTGCCGCCGAAGATGGCCGCAATCGCAAGGCTGAGTTCCGGGTACGGTCGCATGGTGCATCCCCTGGTTTTTGGATCCGATTTCCCGATCCTAACGGTTGGAGTCCGGCAGTCGAGGGAGAAAAACTGCACGGACGGCAAGAAAAACTGCGGTGCCCCCGCGGATCTCTGTCGCTAGCATGCGCAGAATGGCACCGCGTTCCCGTTCATCGCCGACCAGGCCATCCCGCTACTCGGGTTTGGCCGTCGTGCGACGTGCGTTGACCGGCAGACCCTGGACGCGCGCATGGCGCTCGGCGGCACCGAAACCGAGCTACGACGTGGTGATCATCGGCGGTGGCGGGCATGGTCTTGCCGCCGCCTATTACCTCGCCGCCCGGCACGGCATTTACAACGTCGCCGTCATCGAGCGGGCCTGCATCGGCTCGGGCAATGTCGGCCGCAACACGACGCTCGTTCGCTCGAACTATCAGCTGGACGGCAACACCCAGTTCTTCGAGCACTCCCTGCGCCTTTGGGAGGGGCTCTCGCACGAGCTGAACTTCAACGTGATGTTGTCGCAACGCGGCCAGGTCGTGCTCGCGCACGGTCCGTCGCAGCTCGACGTGCTCGCGCGCAAGGGCAACATCATGCGTTTGAACGGCATCGACGCCGAGCTGCTCGATCGCGACGGGGTGATTCGGCTGTTGCCGTACCTCGATTACTCGGACGCGTCGCGATTTCCGATCCATGGCGGGCTGTTGCAGCGGCGCGCCGGCACCGTGCGGCACGACGCCGTCGCCTGGGGTTATGCGCGCGCCGCCAGCCGGCTGGGAGTCGACATCGTGGAGAACTGCACGGTCACGGGGTTCGTCCGCGATGGCGACCGGATCACGGGGGTGGAGACCAGCCGCGGCCGCATCAATGCCGGGCGGACCGCGATCTCCGTGGCGGGCCACTCCTCGCAGGTCGCGGCGATGGCGGGATTGCGGCTGCCGGTCGAGAGCCATCTTTTGCAGGCCTTCGTCACCGAGCCCATCAAGCCATTCGTCGATCACGTGATCTCGTTCGGCGCCGAGCTCTTCTATATAAGCCAGTCCGACAAGGGTGGGCTGGTGTTCGGCGGGCACATCGACGGATTCAACAGCTACACCCAGCGCGGCCAGTTCCCGAAGGTTCAGGATGTCGCCGAATGCGCCGTGGCGTTGATTCCGGCGATCTCCCGGCTGCGGCTGCTGCGTCATTGGGCCGGCATCCAGGACATGACGCCGGACGGCAGTCCGTTCATCGGGCGCACTCCGCTGCGCAATTTGTTCCTGAACGGCGGCTGGTGCTACCAAGGATTCAAGGCGACCCCGGCGGCGGGCGTCTGCCTGGCGCATACGATCGCCCATGACGAGGAACATCCTCTCGCCCGCCACTTCTCGCTCGACCGCTTCGAACGCGGCAACGGCTACGACGAGTACGGTCTCGGCAACCGGACCTACCGGCAGTGACGTCATGTTGAGAATTCCGTGCCCACACTGCGGTGAACGAGACTACACCGAGTTTCGCTACGGCGGCGACGCCTCCAAGGTTCGCCCACGCCACGGCTCGACCGACCAGCGTGCCTGGCGGGAATACGTGTTTCTGTTCGACAATCCGAAGGGCTGGCACCGGGAATACTGGCAGCACGTGCAGGGCTGCCGCCAGTGGCTCGTGCTGACGCGGGATACGGCGACGAATGCGGTCGGCGAGGCGCGCCTCGCGCGCGATCGGGACGCGCCGTGAGCGGCAAGCCGGCGCGGCGCGCGGAGGGTGGCCGGATCGACCGGCGGCAGCCCGTCGAATTCCTGTTCGACGGCAGGCGCCTGCGCGGCTTCGCGGGCGACACCCTGGCGTCGGCCCTGCTCGCCAATGGCATCCGCCTCGTCGGCCGAAGCTTCAAGTATCACCGTCCGCGCGGTGTCGTCGCGGCCGGCGCCGACGAACCGAACGCGCTGGTCACGCTGGGCGAGGGCGCACGAACGACGCCGAACGTGTCCGCGACCACCACGGAGTTGACCGAGGGCTTGGTCGCGAGGTCGCAGAACGCGTGGCCGAGCATCGAATGGGATTTCGGCGCGATCACCTCGGTGTTCGCACCGCTGCTGTCCGCGGGTTTT
The DNA here is from genome assembly GCA_021780475.1 of Pseudomonadota bacterium. Taxonomy (GTDB): domain Bacteria; phylum Pseudomonadota; class Gammaproteobacteria; order Steroidobacterales; family Steroidobacteraceae; genus Bog-1198. The sequence goes on along the minus strand of JAJXYR010000295.1, from coordinate 14,346 downwards.
TACTACAAGACCTTCATGGGACCGCTGCGTGGTTCGTGGATGTGGTACGAGCCGTTCATCCGGCGCGCCGCGGGCCTCGGGCGCGCGCGCCACGAACGCGATCCGGATCGCTACGCGACGCGGCACGATTTCACCGACGTGCTGGTGATCGGCGGCGGTCCGGCCGGACTCACGGCCGCGCTCGCCGCCGCCGCGGCGGGCGCCGAGGTGTTGCTCGTCGACCAGGACACGAAGCTCGGCGGCTCGCTGCTTGCCGCGCCGGCGAACGGCGCGCTCGAGCATTGGCGGGCGCAGCTCGAGTCCTCCGTTCTTGCCTCGTCCGGAATCTCGGTGCGTCTGCGAACGACGGCCTTCGGCGTATACGATGGCAACACCGTGGCGCTGCTCGAGCGGCAAGGGGAAGCGCGGCCCGATCCGCGGGACTGTGCGGCGCGCGAGACGGTCGTCACGCTGCGCGCCGGCGCGATCGTCTATGCGACCGGCGCGATGGAGCGGCCGCTCGTGTTCGGCGACAATGACCGTCCGGGCGTGATGCTGGCGTCGGCCGCGCGGACATACCTCAACCGTTTTGCGATCCAGCCGGGACGCCGCGCCGTCGTGGCGACGAACAACGACGGCGCCTGGCAGGCCGCGTTCGACCTCGCCGACGCAGGCGTCGCGGTGACGATTCTCGATCAACGTCCGCGGGTCGAACCCGGCTTGCTGGAGACGGCGCGTCGCGGCGGGATCGCCGTGCAGACCGGCGCGCTCATCGCCCGCGCATTGGGCCGGCGCGCGGTTCGCGGCGCGCTCGTCGTCTACGACGACGGCAGGCGCCCGGAACGGCTCCATTGCGACCTGATTTGCATGTCGGGCGGGTGGTCGCCGACGTTGCATCTCACCTCGCACACCGGCCGCAAGCCGATCTATCGCGCCGACATCGACGCCTTCGTGCCGGGCGGCTTCGATCCCGGCCATTTCGGCGCCGGCGCGGTGTGCGGCGAGGTTGCGTTGTCGGCGGTTCTCGCCACGGCCGCCGCGGCGGGCGTCGCAGCCGCGCGGCACTGCGGCGCGGAGCGACCCATCGGGCCGCCGGCTCCTCCGCCCGTGGACGACGTTCCGGCGGGAAACGCCGCGTCGCGCCCGTGCCCGAGCGGTGTCGGCGGCAAGGCGTTCGTCGATTTCCAGAACGACGTGACTACGGCGGATGTCGGTCTGGCGCACGAAGAAGGCTACGTCGCCATGGAGCACTTGAAGCGGTACACGACGCTCGGCATGGGCACCGATCAAGGCAAGACGAGCAACGTCAACGCCGTGCAATTGATGGCCGCGCTGCGCGGCGTCGGAATCGCCGAGGCGGGAACGACGACGTTCAGACCCCCGTTCACGCCGGTGTCGATCGGCGCTCTGGCGGGCCGCAGCATCGGCCGACACTTCCGCGCCATCCGCCGCTCGCCGCTTCATGACTGGCACGTCGCGCACGGGGCCGCCCTGATCGAGGCGGGTCCGTGGCTGCGCGCCTGGTTCTACCGTTGGGCCGGTGACGACGTCGCTTCCGCCTACGTCGAGGAGATGCGGCTGGTGCGCTCGGCCGTCGGGATCGCCGATATCTCCTCGCTCGGCAAGATCGACGTGCAGGGGCCGGACGCGGCCGAGTTCCTGAATCGCGTATACGTCAACGGCTTTGCGAAATTGCCGGTCGGCAGGGCCCGCTACGGGGTGATGCTGAACGACGACGCGACCGTGCTCGACGACGGCACGACCGCGCGCCTGGGCGAACAGCGTTATTTTCTGACGACGACGACGGCACAAGCCGGCGAGGTCCTGTCCTGGCTCGAGTTCCTGCTCCAGACCGCGTGGCAGGATCTCGACGTCCAGGTCGTGTCGGTGACCGACGAATGGGGCGCCATGTCCGTCGCCGGACCTCGCGCGCGCGCGGCGCTCGAACTCGCGCTGCCGGGGATCGACGTCGGCGACGCGGCGCTGGCTCACATGGGCGCCCGCGAAATCGAAATCGACGGCGTACCCGTCCGGCTGTTGCGCCTGAGCTTCTCGGGCGAGCTCGCGTACGAATTGCACGTGCCGTCCGGCCACGCGGTCGCACTGTGGGAACGGCTGCTCGAACGGGCGGCGCCCCTCGGCATCCGACCCTATGGCCTCGAGGCGCTTGCCTCGCTGCGCATCGAGAAAGGCCACGTCGCCGGCCTCGAACTCGATCATCGCAACACGCTCGATGATCTCGGGCTCGGCAAGATGGCCGCGCGCGACAAGGCGTTCGTCGGCCGGGAGTTGCGTCTGCGCGCCGAACTGCAGGCGCCGGAGCGTTGGAGCCTGGTGGGACTAGAAAGTCTCGAGCCCTCGGCGCGCATGCGCGGCGGAGCGATTCTATTCGCCCGGGACGAACCGCTCGCGGGTCACGGCCGCGGCTACGTCACGTCCGTGACCTGGTCGACGGTGCTCGGCAAGACCATCGCGCTCGGCCTGTACCAGGGCGGGATGCGGCACGCGGGCGAGGAGGTCGTTTGCGCGTATCCGCTCAAGGGAGAACGCGTGCGCGCGCGGATCGTGCCGCCGCTGTTCATCGATCCGCAAAACGAGCGGCTCCATGTTTGAACGCCGCTCGCCGCTCGCCGCGCATCTTGCCGACGGCGGCCGCGACGGCGTCGACGGCGGTCGCCGCCTGCGGCTCGGCGAGATCGGCGGCTGGCACCTGGTGCAGGTCGGCGAATTGCGGCGTTCGCGGGAGAAGTTCCGTGCCGCGTTCGAGGCGGCGTGCGGCTGTGCGCCGCCGGGCTCGGCGCGGGTCGTGACCCGTTTCGACGCGCATCGCCTGTATCGCGTCGCCGCCGACCAAACCTGGATCGTCACGGCCGACGCGCGACTGCCGGCCGCGTTGGCGCGCGCGCTCGCGCCGGACGCGGGCACGAGCACCGTGCTCACGCACGCGCGTTGCCGGCTCGCGATCGACGGGGACGCGGCCACGTCCTTGCTCGGTCATTTGGTGCCCGTCGACCTGCGCGACAGGAATTTTCCGGTCGGCGCGTTCGCGCAGACCAGCGTGCATCACACCCCGGTGTTGCTCGAGCGCGTCGGTGCGCGGCGCTACGAGATGTACGTTTTGCGGACCTTCGCGGCATCGACGTGGGAATGGATCATCGATTCGGCGCTGCCCTACGGCTACGACCTGCAGGCCGGGCAGTTCAAGCAAGAACCCCAGGAGTGACACAGCGATCATGAAGACTCATACCCGTGTGGTGGTCATCGGCGGCGGCGTCGTCGGCTGCAGCGTGCTTTATCATCTGACCAAGGCGGGATGGAAGGATGTGGTGCTGATCGAACGGGATCAGCTGACTGCGGGCTCCACGTGGCACGCGGCCGGCGGCTTTCACACGCTGAACGGGGATCCGAACGTCGCCAAGCTCCAGGGCTACACGATCGGCTTGTACGACGAGCTGGAGCGAATTACCGGACAGTCCTGCGGCCTGCATCGCTCCGGGGGGCTGTTGCTGGCCGACACGCGCGAACGCATGGAGTGGCTGAAGATGGCGCATGCGCGGGCGCGCTATCTGGGGCTCGACACCGCGCTGCTCAGCCCGGCGGAAGCGAAGAAGCTGCTGCCGTTGATCGAGGAGCGGTACTTCGTCGGCGCGATGCTCGACGCCGCGGACGGCAATCTCGATCCCTACGGAACGACGCACGCCTATGCGAAGGCCGCGCGCATCGGAGGCGCGGAGATCTACCTGCAGACGCGGGTGACGGCATTGGCCCGCCGCGCCGCGGGCGGCTGGGATGTCGTCACGGACAAGGGCACCGTGCACGCCGAGCACGTCGTCAACGCCGGTGGATTGTGGGCGCGCGAGGTCGGTCGCATGGTCGGCATCGAACTGCCGGTGCTCGCGATGGAGCACATGTACCTCGTCACCGACGACATGCCGGAAGTCATCGGATTCAACCGCGAGCACGGGCACGAACTGCCCCACGCGATCGATTTCGAAGCCGAGATCTACATGCGCCAGGAGCACAGCGGCCTGGTTCTCGGCACGTACGAGAAGGCCTGCGTCCCGTGGCAGCCGCGGCAGACGCCCTGGGATTTCGGGGCGCAGCTGCTCCCGCCCGACCTGGATCGGATCGCCCCCTCGCTCGAAGTCGGTTTCCAGCACTTTCCGGCGATGCAACGAGCCGGAATCAAACGCGTCGTCAACGGGCCGTTCACGTTTTCGCCCGACGGCAATCCGCTGGTCGGACCGGTGCAGGGACTGCCGGGCTTCTGGTGCGCGTGCGCCGTCATGGCGGGCTTCAGCCAGGGCGGCGGCGTCGGTCTCGCGTTGTCGCAGTGGATGATCGACGGTGATCCGGGTTTCGATGTGTGGGCGATGGACGTCGCCCGATACGGCGGCTGGGCGACGCGCGGCTATACCAACGTCAAGGTGCGCGAGAATTACTCGCGCCGTTTCTCCATCCGCTTTCCCAACGAGGAGTTGCCGGCCGCCCGCCCGCAGCAGACGACCGCGCTCTACGACGTGATGATCTCGCGTGGCGCCGTGATGGGCGACACCTGGGGGCTGGAGACGCCGCTGTGGTTCGCGCCTCCCGGTGTCGAGCGCCGCGACGTCGTTTCCTTCCATCGGTCGAACGACTTCGCGCACGTCAAGGCCGAGTGCCTCGGTGTACGCGGCGGCGTCGGCGTCACCGAGATCGCCAATTTCGCGAAATTCGAATTCGCCGGGCCGGGGGCCGAATCCTTTCTGACGAACCTCATGACGAACCGGATGCCGCGCCAGGGCCGCCTCGTGTTGACGCCGATGCTGAACGCGCGCGGCAAGTTGATCGGCGACTTCACGATCGCCCGCGCGGCGCCCGATCGCTTCATGGCCTGGGGATCCTCGCAGGCGCAAATCCATCACATGCGCTGGTTCGAGTCCCACCTGCCCGCGGATCGATCCGTCACGATCCGCCGCCTGGACATGGGCTTGGTCGGGCTTTCGATCGCCGGCCCGAGGTCGCGCGCGGTGCTGGAGCGCTTGACCGACGAGGACGTGTCGGCGGCGGCCTTCAAGTTCATGGACCATCGGTCGATGGACGTTGCGAACGTGCCGGCGATGATCAATCGGGTGAGCTACACCGGCGACCTGGGCTACGAAATCTGGGTCGCGCCCGAATATCAGCGGCGCCTGTACCTGGCGATCTTGGAGGCTGGCGGCGACCTCGGCATCGTGGATTTCGGCATGCGCGCCCTGTTATGCATGCGTTTGGAGAAGAATTTTCCGACGTGGTATCGCGAGCTGCGCCCCATCTACGGCGCCATCGAAGCCGGACTCGAACGCTTCGTCGACTTCGCGAAGCCCGGCTTCATCGGCCGCGAAGAGGCGCTGCGGGAGAAGGAGACCGGCGGCACGCTGCGCCGGGTCAGCTTCGTCGTCGAAGCGGCCGATGCGGACGTGTTGGGTGACGAACCGATCTGGCACGACGGCAAGGTCGTGGGCTGGGTGACGTCCGGCGGCTACGGCCACAGCGTCGACCGGTCGCTCGCGCAGGGGTACCTGCCGCCCGCATTGGCGTCGAATCTGGACGAGCGTGTGTTCGAGATCGAGATTCTGGGCGAACGCCGTCCGGCGACCGTGATCGCCCAGCCGCTGTTCGATCCGGAGGGCGTTCGCATGCGCCAGTAGTCGACGGGTTGCGCGATCGGCCCGGCTCGTGTAGAAAAACTATCCGAGCCTGCCGTTTGGACGCCCGTGACCCGCAGATTACCGCCGCTGAACGCGTTGAAGACCTTCGAGGCCAGCGCCCGTCTCGGCAGCTTCGTGCTGGCTGCCGCCGAACTTCACGTCACCCCCGGCGCGGTGTCGCAACAGATCAAGAAGCTGGAGGATTTCTTCGGCAGGCAGCTGTTCATCCGCAACAACAATCAATTGTTGCTGACCGATGTCGGACTGACCGTGCAGGCAGCGGGCGCCGACATGATGAACTGTCTGGCGAGCCTGACGCAGCGGTTGCTGATGGAACCCGTGCGCTCGCGCCTGATCGTGAGCGTGCTGCCGTCCGTCGGGGTCCGCTGGCTGAACCGCCGGCTACCCGAGTTCCTGCGTGCGCAGCCGAACATCCGGGTGGATCTGCATACGGCCGAAGATCCGGTCGATTTCTTCAGCAACCGGATCGATGTGCGCATCTCCTACGGCGAGCACCTGTATCCGGAGTTCATTACGGCGCCTTTTTTGAAAGACCACGTCACCGTGATGTGCGCGCCGGAATTCATCGAGGACGGACGCATCGACCCGGCATCGATCGGTTCGCTGCGCGATGAGGATCTGATCCACGTTTCGTGGCGGCGGGGATTTTCCTCGTATCCGACCTGGGAGTCGTGGTTCGCCGGTGCCGGCGAGCCGCGCCGGCCCCGTGGGGAACTCGGCCATACGACCGATACGTCGAGCCTCGGCATCGATCTGGCCTGCGCCGGCTGCGGCGTGGTGCTGGGGCAGACGATGCTTGCCGAGGACGAGCTCGCCAGCGGGCGCCTCGTGATGCCGTTCGCCGCGCGGATGCCGCTTCAATATGCGTACTGCGCGGTATACACGCGTGCGAACGCGCACAGCCCGGCCGTCGAAGCCTTGGTCGCATGGCTGAAGGGGATGGGTCGCTGATTGCGGCGACGCGGCGAGTTTGCCGCGACTCACCGCACAGAAACCCAGGTTGGGGCCGGATTTACATTTAAGAAGCATTCTCGAGCGCCGACAAGGTATCCGAGGCACGCCTGGGAGACCCTCGAATGAAGAAAGCCGTCGGCAGGACGACCCGAAGAACCGTTCCCGTATCCGGTCGGACCGCCACGCGCGAACTCGAGGACTTGCGCGTTGCGCTCGCCGAGAGCCGCGCCACGGCGTCGCGGTACGGCCAGGAACTCGACGCCGAGCGCCGGCGCACGGCCATTCTCGATAGCGAGATCACCGCCATCCGCCGGGTCCGTGCAATGATCGAGTATGAACTCGACGGCACCATCAGCTACGCCAATCCCAATTTCCTCCAGATCCTCGGGTACGGCCTCGAGGATCTCGCCGGCAAGCCGCATTCCGTGATGATGACCCCGGCCTACCGCGACAGCGCGGAGTACCGGGAGATCTGGCGCAAGGCCGGGAACGGCGAGTTCCATGCGGGGCAGACACTCTACGTCGCCAAGGACGGCAGGGAGGTCTGGATGCAGGGCTATTTCAGCCCGACTTTCGATGCCGACGGCAAACCGGTCACGGTCGTGAGCTATAACACCGACGTCACGGCGCAGGTGTACATGACGCGCCAGCTGCAGCTTACGGTGGAGCAGATCGGGGAGGCGATCACCGGCGCGCTGCACGGCGATCTGACGCGGCGCATACCGCTCGACGGCAAGTCGGATCAGGTCGAATCCTTGAGCCGCGGCGTCAATCGATTATTCGAGATGCTCGACGCGGTCATCGACGAAATCGGCGCGGCGGTGGAGGCCGCGAAGAATCACGACCTTGGCGCCCGCATCGACATGGCGGGGAAGGCGGGCGCCTTCGGCAAGCTTGCGACCGGCGTCAACACCTTGATCGAGAACACGATGACGCTGGTGGGACGGATCCGGGATGCGGCGCTCGAAGTGCAGAACGGCGCCGAGGAGATCTCGAAGGGCAACATGAACCTGAGCCAGCGCACCGAGGAGCAGGCCTCGAGCCTCGAAGAGACCGCGTCGAGCATGGAGGAAATGACGAGCACCGTGAAGATGACCGCGGACAATGCCGGCCAGGCGCGACAGCTCGCGATCGCCGCGCGCGAGCAGGCCGACAAGGGCGGCGCGGTCGTCTCCGCCGCCGTCGGCGCGATGGCGGAAATCAATGCATCTAGCAAGCGGATCGTCGACATCATCGGCGTGATCGATGAAATCGCATTCCAAACCAATCTCCTCGCGCTCAACGCCGCGGTGGAGGCGGCGCGCGCCGGCGAGCAGGGACGCGGTTTCGCCGTCGTCGCAAGCGAGGTCCGCAATCTGGCCGGCCGCAGCGCCACCGCCGCGAAGGAGATCAAGACGCTGATCAAGGACAGCGTCGTGCGTGTCGATGCGGGCGGCAAACTGGTCGATGAGTCCGGCAGGGCGCTGGCCGACATCGGGCTCGCGGTAAAGCGCGTCGCCGACGTCATCACCGAGATCGCGCAGGCGAGCGAGGAGCAGGCCGCCGGCATCGAACAGGTCAACAAAGCCGTGACGCAGATGGACGAAATGACCCAGCAAAATGCCGCGTTGGTCGAACAGGCGGCCGCGGCGAGCGAGGCGATTCTCGAGCAGGCGGCCGAGCTCGCCGACGTCGTTGCCGACTACCGGATCGGCACGCCGGCCGCGGCCGCCACCGGCGGACGGCCACGCACGCCATTGCGGGTCATCGCTTCGGGTATGGCGCGCCGTCCCTATGGGTGAACGCCCGGTCGCCGCGCCGGAAGCGCATGTCGATATCCGGATACTCGCCCTCATCGTCGGGCTTGCGCGCGCCGACCTCGAGCAGCACCGCTCCGTGTGAACTGCGGTTCTGCAGGTGATGGCCGTCGCGCACGCCGGCCTTGAAGCCGGCGCATTCCCCGGCGCGCAGGGTCTCCTCGCCCGCGTCGGTGACGAGCACGACCTCGCCTTGCAGCACCCAGACGAACTCGTCCTCCGCCATGTGCCAGTGGCGCTGGCTCGACCAAGCGCCGGGCGGCAGGCGCAGCAGGTTCACGCCGAAGTCGGTGAGGCCCGCCGCGTCGCCGAGCCGCTGCCGGAGTCGTGCGAGGCAGGGTTCATGGAACGGTGCGGGATAGCCGGACCCTTGGTGCGTGGGGATGGCGTCTAGATCGAGGCGTTTGGACATCGTCGGTTACTCCCTGTGTCGCGCGCCAATTCTGCCTCAGATTCGGCGGCACGGCCTAGTGCCGGCGGTCGTGGCGGCATAAGATGACACCCTGCCGCGGGAGGTACCATGATCCATTTTCGAGACCGAATGGCGCGCGGCACCAGCCGCAACGGCTGGTTGGAAAGCCGTCATACATTTTCGTTTGCGGACTATCGGGACCCGCAGCACATGGGCTTTCGCAACCTGCGCGTAATCAACGAGGACCGCGTCGTGCCGGGATCCGGGTTCCCTACCCATGGGCACCGCGACATGGAGATCATTTCCTACGTGCTCGAGGGCAGTCTCGAACACAAGGACAGCCTGGGTAACGGCGCCCGAATCAGGCCCGGCGAGGTGCAACGAATGAGCGCCGGCACCGGAATCACGCACAGCGAGTTCAATCCCTCGACGATCGAACCGGTTCATTTCCTGCAGATCTGGATCATTCCCGATCGGACCGGGCTGGTTCCGAGCTACGAGCAGAAGGAATTCCCCGTCGAACAACGGCGGGGGCAACTGCGGCTCGTGGCGGCGCCCGATGGAGCGCAAGGGGCGGTCACCGTGCATCAGGACGCGCGCCTGTACATCGGCAACCTTCGTGCGGGCGAAAGAGTCGCACATGCGGCGCGCGCGGGCCGCGGCTATTGGCTGCAGGTGGCCCGCGGCATCGCCGCGCTCAATGGCACGGAGATGCGCGAGGGTGACGGCGCGGCGGTCGAGAACGAGCCCAGCATCCAAATCGAAGCGGAAACGGACGCCGAAGTCCTGCTGTTCGACCTAGGCTGACATGGCCGCCATATCGTGAATACCAGCGAACCCGCAGACATGCCCGATCAGGCGCCGCCGGCGCGGTGCCAGAACTGCGGCGCCGTTCTCTCCGGGCGCTTCTGCTCGGCCTGCGGCCAGCGGGTCGAGCACGAGGTGCACAGTCTCGGCTACTTCATCGGCGAGGCGGTCGAAGATCTCAGCCACGCCGACTCGCGCTTATGGCGGACGCTCGTCGCGTTGGTTTTCAGGCCCGGGTTCCTGACACGCGAATATTTCGCGGGCCGGCGCACACGGTATCTGCCGCCGGTGAGGCTGTACCTCGTGCTGAGCGTGCTCGTGTTCCTGACCTCGGGCTCGATCTTCGTCGATCGGCCGGTCACCGTCGTCACCGTGAACGACCGAGGTGTGACGGACGTGCACCAAGCCGGAAATGGCTCGAAGACGAACGGACTCGACTGCCGGCGCTTCCACTATGCGGGGCCGGGCGCATCCTGGATAGAGCCCCGACTCAAGGCGAATTGTTACAAGGTGACGGCCGACAACGGCTTGATGCTCAAGGAACAATTCCTGCATCACCTGCCCCGGGCGCTGTTCCTGTTCCTGCCGCTGCTCGCCCTCTTCATGAAGTCGATGTATTGGCGTCCACGCCGGCATTACGTCGAACACCTGCTGTTCTTCGTGCACGATCACGCCGCCGCGTTCCTGCTGCTGAGCGTCTACGGGCTGTTGCGCGCGCTGACGTCGGCCCCGCTCGTCGGCACGCTCGCCGGATACGCGGTCGCGATATACCTTCCGTTCTATCTCTACCGGTCCATGCGTGTCTTCTACGGACAGGGACGCACGCTGACCGCGGTCAAATTTGCGACGCTTGCCGTGGCGTATTTATTCGGCGCCGCGTTGATGATCGGCTTGCTGATGCTCTACAGCTACCTGGTATTGTAGGCGGCGCGCTCACCGGCCCCCGGATACGTCCAAAATGGCGCCGGTCGTGTACGAGGCGCGGTCGCTCAACAGCCAGACGATCGCTTCGCCGACTTCCTCAGCTCGCCCGGCACGGCCCAACGGCGTCATGGCCCCCAGGCGGCGGGCACGGTCCGGTTGGCCGCCGCTCGCATGAATGTCCGTCTCGATCAGGCCGGGGCGTACCGCGTTGACTCGCACGCCGGCCGGACCGAGTTCCTTCGCGAGGCCGATGGTCAGGGTGTCGACCGCCGATTTCGATGCGGCGTAGTCTATGTATTCAGACGGAGAGCCCAGGCGGCTCGCTGCAGACGACACGACGACGATCGAGCCGCCCGCGCCGCCGCGGTCGGTCGGCAGGCGCCGTGCGCATTCGCGCGCGCAAAGAAAGGCCCCGTAGACGTTGACGTCGAACATGCGTTGGAGTCGATCGGCCGGCATGTCGGCAAGCCGGAGCGTGGGACCCACGATCCCGGCATTGATCACCGCGCCGCTCAGCGGGCCGAGGGCGGCGGTGGCGGCGTCGAACATGGCGATGACCGCGTCTTCGCGGGTCACGTCACCCTTGATCAGCACGGCCCGGCCCCCGGCCGCGTCAACGGCCCGGGCCGTCGATTCGGCGGCGGCGTCGTCCTTCAGGTAATTGATGGCGACGGACCAGCCCTTGGCCCCACAAAGAATCGCGGTCGCCCGCCCAATCCCGCGGCTCGCGCCGGTGATGAGTATGTGTTCCATGTACCTCGCGTCCTTCCGGCCGTCGTTCTCGTTCAAGGTTATCGAAAGGCGGTCGATCGTGCCCGAAATCCGGCTAGGTAGCTTTCCGAATTTCTTTCGCCAGTAAACGCCGTCAAGATTCGGACGTGTCGGTCCGCGGGTGTTTGTCGCACGAAGGAGTGGTCATGCGCATTTTTCCAATTGTCATTTTCCTGGCCTGGAGTGCACAGGCGGCGGCTGCTGGATCCTTGATGAGCACCGCGCAGGGTCTTTTCAAGCCGATCCCCCTGACGCCGCCGGCGCTTCCCGGCAACGCGGCGACGCCGGCCAAGCTCGCCTTGGGCAAGATGCTGTACTTCGATCCGCGCCTCTCCGCAAGCCACGCCATCAGCTGCAACAGCTGCCATAACGTCGGGCTGGGGGGCGTCGATGCCGAAGAAACCTCGATCGGGCACCGCTGGCAGCGCGGCGGCAGAAATGCGCCCACGGTATTGAATGCCGTGTTCAACACGGCCCAGTTCTGGGACGGTCGCGCCAAGGACCTTGAAGAGCAGGCCGGCGGGCCGATGCTGAATCCAATCGAAATGGCCTCGCCCCACGCCCATGTGGCGGCGCAGTTGGCCGGCATTCCAGGCTATGTGACCGCATTCCAGCGCGCGTTCCCGGGTGAATCCGATCCCGTCACCTTGCAAAATGCCCAGAAGGCGATCGCGGTATTCGAGGCGACGCTGATCACGCCCGATGCGCCGTTCGATCGCTTCCTGCGGGGTGACGCCGCGGCCTTGAGTCCGGTCCAGACCGCGGGGTTGCAGCTGTTCATCACCAAAGGATGCGCCGCGTGCCATAACGGCATCAACGTCGGGGGCGACAAATACGCGCCGTTCGGCGTCGTCGAAAAGCCGGGCGCGGAGCTCCTGCCTCCGGGGGACAAGGGCCGCTTCATGGTGACCAAGACACCCGGTGATGAATACGTGTTCCGGGTTCCCACGCTGCGCAATATTGCGCTGACGGCGCCGTACTTCCATACCGGGCGCGCCTGGGACTTGCGCCAGGCCGTCGCGGTCATGGGGGTCAGCCAACTCGGCGCTCAGCTGACCGCGGATGAAATCGACAAGGTGACCGCATTCCTTGATAGCCTCACCGGGGAGCAGCCCAAGATCGTGTATCCACAATTGCCGCCGGGAGTGGCATCGACTCCGCAGCCCCAACCCTAGGCAGAGGCGCGGATTCCGGCGTTGCCATCGGCGCGTGGCGCGGTTCACAAACCGCCACGCGCCGGTTAGGCTCGGCGCATGGGTTCCTCGGACCACGTTGCCGTGCGGCGGATCAATCCCTGGTTCATCGCGCCGATCGTCGCGCTCGCGGCGTTCATGGAAGTGCTCGACATTTCGATCGCGAATGTGTCGCTGCCGCACATCGCCGGCAATCTGGCCGCGAGTCAGGACGAGTCCGCGTGGGTTTTGACGTCCTACCTCGTCACGAACGCGATCTCCATGCCGATCTCCGGCTGGATCTCGACGACAATCGGCCGTAAGCGGTTCTTCCTGATCTGCATCGTCGGTTTCACGATCGCCTCGCTGCTCTGTGGGCTCGCGCCCAGCCTCGCGCTGTTGGTCTTCTTCCGCGCGTTGCAAGGCGCCGCCGGCGGCGGGCTCCAGCCGACCGCACAGGCGATTCTCACCGACACCTTCCCGCCGCGACAGCGCGGCATGGCGTTCGCGGTTTATGGCGTGTCGGTGGTGTTCGCGCCCGCCCTCGGCCCGACGCTTGGCGGATGGATCACCGACAACATTTCGTGGCGGTGGGTGTTTCTGCTGAACGTGCCCGTCGGGGCGCTGCTCGTGTTCCTGACTGTCGCATTCATCCATGATCCGCCGCATCTCGTCTCGGCGCGCCGCGAGGCCCGCGGCCGCCCGTTCCGATTCGATTATGCGGGCTTCGCGTTCGTCGCGCTCGGCCTCGGAGCGCTGCAGATCATGTTGGACCGGGGTCAGGAGGACGACTGGTTCGGCTCGCCGCTGATCGTGACGCTCGCAATGGCATCGGTCCTGGCACTCGTGGCACTGGTGGTCCGGGAATTGAGCACGTCGGAACCGATCGTCGACCTGCGGCTTCTCCGGGACCGCACGTTCGCCGTCAGCTCTTTGCTGATGTTCATGCTCGGATTCGTGTTGCTCGGCAGCACCTTCCTGATCCCGGCCTTCGTGCAGGAGTTGCTCGGATACACCGCAACCGACGCCGGACTGGTGATCACGCCCGGCGCCCTCGCCCTCGTGCTGTTGATGCCGTTCATCGGCCGGATCGTCGGCCGGGTCGACGCGCGCTGGCTGATCGCGATCGGCCTGGCGGTGAGCGGCGCCGCGCTGATGCGCATGGCCGACTTCGACCTGCAGACCAACTATTCGTCGGTGATGCTCGCGCGGCTCGTGCAGTCCCTCGGGCTGTCCTTCCTGTTCATTCCAATCAACACCGAGGTGTTCGCAAACGTTCCGCCGCAAAAGACGAACAATGCCTCGGCGTTGATCAACGTCTGGCGCAATCTCGGAGGAAGTGTGGGAATCTCCGTGGGCTCGACGATGCTCACACGGCGCACGCAATTTCACCATGGTGAGCTGGTCGTTCCGGTACGGGCCGGGAACCCGTCGTATGCCGGGATTCTCAATGCACTGACTTCCCGCCTCGCGCACACGTTCGGTCCCGACGCGCCGCTGCACGCGCTCGCCACCATTGCCCAGATCGTCGACCGACAGGCCCGATTGCTCGCCTACCTCGACACGTTCGCGTTCTTCGGCGGCACCTTCCTCGCGATGCTGCCGATCGTATTGCTGTTGAGGAAGCCGGCCCCGCATGCGGGGCCGCCGGCCGCCCATTGAGGCCGTCTCCCCGGCCGCGCGACTTGGCGGCGATGGGCGCGCTATGATGGACGCTTTGCAGCGGAGTACCCGGATGATCAATCTTCGCCACGGCGCAGCCCGGATCCTGGCCGTTTGTTCGACGGCCGCCACGCTTCTTGGCGCGAGCCTTGCGAGCGCGGATGCGCCGCCGCCCGATT
>JAJXYR010000283.1 GCA_021780475.1 Pseudomonadota bacterium | reverse complement strand
GCTCCGCCGGCTGTTGTCCAGACTCCGCTACGTCGCCGGTGACTACCGTGATCCGGCCACCTTTGCCGCGCTCAAGAAGGCGCTCGGCAATGCGCGGCGGCCGGCGTTCTACCTCGCCATCCCGCCGGCACTGTTCGAGACCGTCCTCAAGGGTCTCGGCGCCGCGGGACTCGCCGACGCCGCGCGCGTCATCGTCGAAAAGCCCTTCGGTCGGGACCTGGCTTCGGCGCGGACTCTGAATCGCGTCGCCGCCTCGGTTTTTCCCGAGGACTCGATCTTTCGCATCGATCATTTCCTGGCGAAGGAAGCGATCATGAATATTCTCTATTTTCGCTTCGCCAATTCGTTCCTGGAGCCGATTTGGAACCGCAACCACGTGGCCAGCGTGCAGATCACGCTCGCCGAGAATTTCGGCGTCAAGGGACGCGGGGCCTTCTACGAGACCGCCGGCTGCCTGCGCGACGTGGTGCAGAACCATCTATTCCAGATCGTCGCGCTGCTCGCCATGGAGCCGCCGACCAGCCGGGGTTTCGGCGCTGTTCACGGCGAGAGCACCGACGTGTTCCGCGCGATGCGCGCACTCGAGCCCCGCGATCTCGTGCGCGGCCAATACGCCGGCTACCGCAGGGAGCCGGGCGTCGCGAAGCGCTCCGACGTCGAAACCTATTGCGCGCTGCGTCTTCACATCGATTCGTGGCGCTGGGAGGGTGTGCCGTGGTACCTGCGTTCGGGCAAGTTTCTCGCGCAAACGGCCGCCGAAGTGATCGTCCAATTGAAGCCGCCGCCGCAACGACTGTTCGCCGATTCGCATCCGGCATCGGGCCGCGCGAACTATCTTCGATTCCATCTGTCTCCAGGGTCGGCGATCGCGCTCGCGGCGCGGGTCAAGCGTGCCGGTGAGGAGTTCGTCGGTGACCAGAAGGAACTCTACCTGATCGATGAACGGCCCGGCGAGGAGACCCCGTACGAGCGGCTTCTGGGCGACGCCATGGATGGAAACGGCGCGCTGTTCACCCGTGCGGATGCCGTCGAGGCGGCGTGGGCGGTGGTCGATCCCGTGCTGAGGAGGCATCGGCCGGCGGCGCCGTACAGGCGCGGCGGCTGGGGTCCCGCGCAAGCCGACAAGCTCATCGCCGACGACGGCGGCTGGCACAATCCCATGCCGAACCCGGCGTCATCATGACGGCCGCGCACGAGCGCGTATTTCTGCTCGACGTCGACAACACGCTGCTCGACAATGACCGCGTCCAGCACGATCTGCGGGCGCATCTCGCTAGCGAAGTCGGCATTGCGAGCCGTGATCGGTACTGGGAGATCTTCGAGGCATTGCGCGCGGAGCTGGGCTACGCGGACTACCTCGGCGCATTGCAGCGCTACCGGCTCGGCGCCATGACCGATCCGCGGCTGCTGCGGATGTCCGAGTTTCTGGTCGACTATCCGTTCGCGGACCGCTTGTATCCGGGCGCGCTCGAAGCCATCGCGCTGCTGCGCCGCCACGGACCCACCGTGATCCTCTCCGACGGCGACGTCGTATTCCAGCCGCGCAAGATCCAGCGCTCCGGACTGTGGGAGGCCGTCGAGGGCCGTGTCCTCGTCTACATCCACAAGGAGCAGATGCTGGCGGACGTCGAGCGGCGCCATCCAGCCCGGCATTACGTCATGGTGGACGACAAGCTGCGCATTCTGGCCGCGATGAAGGCGGTCCTAGGACGCCGGCTCACGACGGTCTTTCCGCGCCAAGGGCACTACGCACTCGACCCTCACAACCTCGCGGCCTATCCGCCGGCGGACGTGACGGTCGAGTGCATCGGCGATCTTCGTCTGAACCCTTGGATCGAACGCGTCACGGCGGCGACCGGCCGCGCAGCCCAGGACTGATCAGGATGGAGATAAAGTAAATGGCAGGAAAAATACCGCCCGGCGTCGGTCCGGAGCATCCCCAAGTCGTCGTGCTCGTCGGCGCCACGGGCGACCTCGCCCAGCGCAAGCTGCTGCCTGGGTTGTTCCATCTCGCGAGCGCAGGGTTCATCCCGGACTGCCGGATCGTCGGCGTGTCGCTGGACGACATCGATGCGGACGGATTTCGGAAAATTGCGCGGGCGGCGCTCACGGAGTTCTCGTCCCGCAAAGTTTCGGACGAGGACTGGGCGCGGTTTGCGTGCGGGCTTCAATACGTGCCGATGGCCGCCGGGGCCGCCGTGCTCAGGGCGGCGGTGCTCGCCGCCGAGGCGGAATTCAACGGCAATTGCCGTCGACTGCACTACCTCAGCGTGCCGCCCAACGCCGCCCTGTCTGCGGTGCGTCTGCTCGGGGAGGCGGATTTGGTCGATCGGTCGCGCATCATCATGGAAAAGCCGTTCGGCACCGACTTGAAGTCCGCGGTCGCGTTGAATGCCAGGCTGCACGAAGTGTTCGAGGAGGATCGGATCTTCCGCATCGATCATTTTCTCGGCAAGGAGGCCGCGCAGAACATACTCGCGTTCCGGTTCGCGAACGGACTGTTCGAGCCGATCTGGAACCGGAACTTCATCGATCACGTGCAGATCGACGTGCCCGAGAAGCTCACCCTCGGAAAGCGCGCCGGATTCTACGAACAAACCGGCGCCTATCGGGACATGGTGGTCACGCACTTGTTCCAGATTCTCGGTTTCATGGCCATGGAGGCGCCGACGTCCCTGGAACCGAAACCGATCAGCGAAGAGAAGAACAAGGTGTTTCGCAGCATGCTGCCGATCCGCCCGGCCGACGTGGTCCGCGGACAGTACACCGGGTACCGGCGCGAGGCGGGCGTGTCCGGTGATTCTGACACCGAGACTTTCATCGCGCTGAAGTGCTACATCGACAACTGGCGTTGGGCCGGGGTTCCCTTCTACCTGCGCACCGGCAAGCGGCTCGCGGAAGGCCAGCGCATCATCTCGATCGCTTTTCGGGAGCCGCCGAAGAGCATGTTCCCGGCCGATTCCGGCGTCGGCACGCAGGGCCCGGACCATCTCACCTTCGACCTGGCGGACGCGTCGCGATTGTCCCTGTCGTTCTACGGCAAGCGGCCCGGGCCGGGCATGCGGCTCGACAAGCTCAGCATGCAGTTCGCGATGCACGATTCGAGTCACATCGGCGACGTGCTCGAAGCCTACGAGCGCCTCATTCTCGATGCGATGCGCGGCGACCACACGCTCTTTACGACGGGTGAGGGCATCGAGCGCCTGTGGGAGGTGTCGCAGCCGTTGCTCGACGGCGGTCCGCCGGTCCGATTCTACGAGCCGGGCTCCTGGGGGCCGAACGCGATGCACCAGCTCATCGCGCCGCATGCCTGGCGGCTGCCGTTCGAGCGAGTGTGGCGCGATCCGAACGCGGTGGGCAGCTGAGGCCCGCCGCGGGCGCGCGGCTATGATAGGGTGGGTGTACCCTGTCTGGAGATCCTGGATGCGGCCATTCAAGCGGTATAGAACCTGCGGTCGGCGGGCGGCAACCGCCGTGTTGATCGGACTCTTGTCGGGCGGAATTGCGAACGCGCAGACCGCCAGCCCGCCCACGCGGTCGGACCTCGCGGCCGAAGCCGCGGCGGAATCGGCCGCCGCACAGTGGCTCGCGCTCGTCGACGGCGGAAAATACGACCGCAGTTGGATGCAGGCCGGCGACTACCTGCGCCGGGCCACCACCGAAGCGGCCTGGGCGGCCTCGGTCGCGCACGCGCGCGGAATCTGCGGCGCCCTGCTGGCGCGGCGCGTTGAATCGGCCTATGCGACGTCGTATCTGCCGGACGCGCCCCCCGGGTACTATGTCGTCCTGCACTATGCGAGCCGTTTCGTGCACAACAGTCCGGCGACCGAGACGCTGACGCTGATCCAGGACCCCAAGGGCTCGTGGCGCGTGGTCGGCTACTACATCAGTTGAGGATCGCGGGGCGCGAGCCTTGACTCGCCGCCGGCCCGCCCGGAGTATGGGTCATGGGTTTTCGCTTCCGTCGCACGATCCGCATCGCCCCGGGTATTCGCGTGAACTTGTCGCGCTCGGGAGTTTCGACGTCCGTCGGCGTGCGCGGCGCGCACGTGACTTTGGGGCACGGGCGGGTGCGTGAAAGCCTCGGTGTGCCCGGAACCGGCTTGAGCTACACCACGACGCAATCGGCGAGGCCGCCCTGGCGGATAGGCCGCGTGCTGTTCTGGCTGTTCGCGATCGTTTTCATGCTGCCCTTCGTGATCGGCGCACTCGCGGCGCTCTGGGGCAGTTTGTAGCGCGCCCACCGGCTCGCGCTCAGCCCTCGAGCGGCCGGAATTTCGCGGTGAAATGCCGCATCGCGGGCGGCTGCCACGCAATCCGGTAGCCGCGCAGGCGCGACTTGACGGCGACCAGGTCTTCGAACACTTCGAGCACGTAGTCGGCATGGCTCTGGGTGTACACGCGCCGCGGGATGGCGAGCCGCACCAGATCCATCGGCGCCGCCGTTTCGGTGCCGTCCGCCTTCATGCCGAACATCACCGTGCCGATTTCGCAGGAGCGGATGCCGCCCTCGACATAGAGGGCGACCGCAAGCGCCTGACCGGGATATTCCAGCGGCGCAATGTGCGGCAGCATCCGCCGCGCATCGACGAATACCGCATGGCCGCCGGTCGGCTTGACGATCGGCACGCCGAGCGCCGTCAGGCGCTCGCCGATGTAGGCACTGGTTCGCAAGCGGTAGCGCAGATAATTTTCATCCACGATCTCGCGCAGGCCCTGCGCGATCGCATCGAGATCGCGCCCGGCGAGCCCGCCGTAAGTGGGGAACCCCTCGGTCAATATCAGGCGGCTGCGCGCCGCCTGGGCCAGGGCGTCGTCGTTGAGGGCGAGCCATCCGCCGATGTTCGCGAAGGCGTCCTTCTTCGCCGACATGGTCATGCCGTCCGCCTCGGCGAACATGTCGCGGACGATCGCCGTGACGGGCCGGTCACCCTGGCCGGGCTCGCGCATCTTGATGAAATAGGCGTTTTCGGCGAAACGGCAGCCGTCGATGATGAACGGTCGGCCGTGACGGCGGGCCAGCGCCGCGACGGCGCGGATGTTGGCGAGGCTGACCGGCTGTCCTCCGCCCGCGTTGTTGGTGACGGTCAGCATCACGCAGGGCACGGCCGCGCCGTGCCGGGTGAGAAAGGCATCGAGCTTCGCCAGATCCATGTTGCCCTTGAACGGGTGCAGGTTCTCCGGGTCCATGCCTTCGGCGATCACCAGATCATGCGCCTCCGCGCCCGTCGCCTCGATGTTGCCGCGGGTGGTATCGAAGTGGTTGTTCGACGGCACCACGCGGCCGGCGCCGCCCAGCAGCGAGAACAAGATCGCCTCGGCCGCGCGCCCTTGGTGGGTTGGCAGGATGTGTCTGAACGGCATCAGTTCCCGTACGGCCGCCTCGAAGCGGAAGAACGACGGGCTGCCCGCGTAGCTTTCGTCCCCCGACAGCAGCGCCGCCTGCTGGGCCGCGCTCATCGCGCTCGTGCCGCTGTCGGTGAGCAGATCGATCAGCACATCGTCGGATTTCAGCGCGAACAGGTTGAAATCGGCCGCCTCGATCAATCGCAGGCGCTCCTCGCGGGTGGTCAGTCGGATCGGTTCGACGGCCTTGATCCGAAACGGCTCGATGATCACTCTGCTGCGCAATTCGCCTCTCCCGTCGATCGTGGTCGGACTTTCGTGCGCCGGTATAGCCCCTTGCCCCGGGACGAGTCAATCGGCGCGCGCCGGTGCCGGCGCGGCGCGGGGCCTTTCCGCTCGGGCGGGACTTCGATAAGCTCCCACGCTTCGCACCGTCCAGCCGACGGTGATTCATCCGGAGTGCGAGCGATGCGACGAGCCATAGGTCCCTTGAGTGTCCGCGTGCGGAGTCTGTCCCTGGCGCTCTCCGCCGTGCTCGCCACGACGGCCGTCGCCGCCGCGGCCGGCTCCGCGCCGCCGTTTGCGGGCGGCAAGCTCAGCTGGCGCAGCATCGGGCCAGATATCGGCGGCCGCGTCGTCGCGGTGGCCGGCGTCCCGGAACAGCGTGATCTCTTCTACATGGGTGCGGTCGACGGCGGCGTCTGGAAGAGCGTCGACTACGGCGTCACCTGGAACAATCTCACCGACGGCAAGCTGCCGTCGGCGAGCGACAGCATCGGCGCGCTTGCGGTCGCGCCGTCCGATCCGAACGTCATCTATGCCGGCACCGGCGAAAGCGACATCCGCGGCGACGTGATCACCGGTGACGGTGTATTCAAGTCCACCGACGCGGGCAAGCATTGGTCCTACGCCGGGCTGAGTGACACGCACACGATCAGCGCCCTCGTCGTCGATCCGGCCGACCCCGCGGTCGTTTACGCGTCCTCGATGGGTCATGTGTTCAAGCCGAACGCCGAGCGCGGCGTGTTCAAGTCGGTGGACGGCGGCAAGACCTGGAAGAAGATCCTGTACGTCGACGACAAGACCGGCGCCATCGATCTCGTGATGGATCCGGCCGATTCGAAGGTTCTGTACGCCGCGATGTGGCAGGCGCAGCGCACGCCCTGGGCCCTGGACGACGGCGGCCCGGGCAGCGGTCTGTACAA
This sequence comes from Pseudomonadota bacterium, assembly GCA_021780475.1. GTDB lineage: Bacteria > Pseudomonadota > Gammaproteobacteria > Steroidobacterales > Steroidobacteraceae > Bog-1198. The sequence goes on along the minus strand of JAJXYR010000283.1, from coordinate 17,755 downwards.
GAGCACCGACGGCGGCGCGACCTGGAGCGACATCACCCGCCATCCCGGCCTGCCGCGCGGCGTGCTCGGACGCATCGGCGTCGCCGTCGCCGCGAACGCGCCGAACGTCGTCTACAGCATGGTCCAGGCGAAGGGCGGCGGCGTGTTCCGCTCCGCCGACGGCGGCGCCACCTGGGCGCGCGTGAATTCGAACTGGAGCCTGCGCCAGCGCGGCTTCTACTACATGAGCATCTACGTCGACCCGACCGACGCCGACACGGTGTACGTGCCGCAGGTCGATGCCCTGTGGGTCTCGCACGACGGCGGGAAGAGTTTCTCCAAGCTGCATACGCGGCATGGCGACAACCACATCATCTGGATCAACCCGCACGACCCGAAGGTCCTGCTCGAGGGCAACGACGGCGGCGCCACGGTATCGACCGACGGCGGCGCCACCTGGAGCGACGAGCACAACCAGCCGACCGGCCAGTTCTATCACGTCGCGCTCGACGATCAGTTCCCGTTCCACGTCTATGGCGCCCAGCAGGACGAGGGTTCGTTCGAGGGTCCGAGTGCATCGCCCGGCGGATCGATACCACCCGGCGCATGGCACTCGGTGGCGCTCGGCGAGAGCACCTTCGTCGCGCCGCAGCCCGGCGATCCCGACGTGACCTACGGCAGCGATTACTACACCGTCATGCAGCGCTACGACATGAAGACCGGCGAGCGCCGTTCGGTGAGCCCGGATCCGCAATACCTCGATGGGGTCTCCGCGGCGGAAATGAAATACCGTCTCGGGTGGACGCATCCGATTTTCTTCTCGCCCGATGATCCCAAGGAACTGTTGCTCGGGTCGCAATACGTGATGAAGAGCGCCGATGGAGGACGCACCTGGACGCGCATCAGCCCGGATCTCACCCGCAACGATCCCCGGACGGAAAAGCCCAGCGGCGGGCCGGTCGATCTCGACCAGACGGGCGCTGAGGTCTATCCCGACATCTCGGCACTGGCGGTCTCGCCGGTCGATGCACGCGTGATCTGGGCCGGTTCACAGGACGGGCTGGTGCATGTCACGACCGATGCCGGCGGACACTGGCAGCCGGTGACGCCCACGGGGCTCGCCGAATGGGCGGAAATCACGTCGATCGAGCCCTCGCACGTCGCCGCCGGCACCGCCTATCTCACCGCGTCGCGCTATATGTCGGATGATTTCCATCCGTACGTGTTCGAGACGACGGATTTCGGCCGCCATTGGACGCCGCTCACCACGGGTCTGCCGTCCGACCAGTACGCGTTCGTGGTGCGCCAGGACCCGCGCGACGCCGCACTGCTGTTCCTCGGCACCAAGAACACCGTCTTCGCCAGCTTCGACGCGGGCGCCCATTGGCGGCCGCTCGGTTTGAATCTGCCGCACGTGCAGGTGCGCGATCTGGCGTTCAACGTCCGCGAGGGCGACCTCGTGGCCGCCACCCACGGGCGTGCGTTCTGGGTGCTCGGCAATCTCGCGCTGCTCGAACAGATCGCGCATGATCCGGCGGCCGGCGCGGACGCGCCCCGCTTGTATGCGCCGGAGACCGCTTGGCTGAGCTTCGCGTACGGACAGGACGATCATGCCAAGTATCACGGTCCCTTCGGCACCAATCCGCCGTTCGGAGCGACGGTCTTTTTCCGCGTCCCGGCGGATTACGACGGCAAGGCGCCGGCGAGCCTGTCCTTCCTCGATCCGCAGGGCCGGCTGGTGCGCCGCTTCGCGCTGCATCTGAAAAAGAAGGAGCCGAAGTTGTCGCCGGAAGTCCGCGACAACCGCACGCCGTTCGAGGAGAAAATGGCGTCGTTGGAGAAGCTCACGGCCATCGCGCCGGGCATGAACCGGTTCCAGTGGGACCTGCGTTACGCCGACGCGACGGACGTGACGGGCTTCGAACCGCCCGAGGAGACCGACGCGCTGGTCGCAGACAATAGCGGCCCGCGCATCAATCCCGGGCGCTATACCGCCGTGCTGGATTTCAACGGACAGGCGGTCCGACAGACTTTCACCGTGGCTCTCGATCCGCGGCTGCACACCACGGACGCGGCGATGAAGCAGTCGCTGGCGCTGCAGCTTGCCATCCATGCGGCGGTGGACCGCCTCGACCGCAGCATCAATCAAGCGATCGCGGTGCGCGAGGATTTGACCCGGGCGGTTGCCGCGCATCGAGTCGATGCGACGCAGGCCGAGGCGGCGCGCACGGCCCTCGACGCGGCGATCACGGCCGTGGTGCAGCTCGACGTGCACTCGAGCGAAGGCGACGTGATGCACGAGATGCGGCTGCGCAGCTTCCTGGCGTACCTGCAATCGGATATCGGCCTTTCCTACGTGGCACCGAACGCCGCCGAAGTGGTCACGGCGGACCGCCTGGAACGCCAGGCGCTTGCCGGCGAGAACAAGCTACAGGCGGCGGTGGCCCGGGGCAGGCGCCTGCTGTAGTTCCGCAGCCGGCAGCGGCTCGGCCACGCCCCGGGGGGCGAGGCCGAATGCCGCGGCCAGGCGGTCGCGCCAGTGCCGTCCGGCGGCGAGGTCCTGGGTGTTGAGAATCGCCAGCCGGAATCCGCCGGGTGGCATGGCGTGGTCGCCGGCCGCCTTGTCGGCGTCGAAGGTGATCTGCACGCTGCTGATCTGCGCGTGGCCCCGGATCTCGGCGAGCAGCGCCGGAGGCGGGTGCCGGTATTGGTGCGCGTGCGGCCCGAACAGCACGACGCTGTAGCCGTCGCGCCGATGCACGTCCGCATAATCCCAGCGGCCGCCGGCATAAATCCCGACCACGGCGTCGATCCAGCCCGGGCCGTAGAGATCCGGCCATTGATCGGCGAAGCGCAGATGCGCTTCGATGATCGTGCCGCCGATGGACTCGAGATTCAGCATGCCGGTGTAGTCCGGCAGGCGCGCCTCGACCCAGGCCGTGCAATACGCATCGAGCGTGGGGCGCGCCCGCGCCTCGACGGTCCAATAATCGAACGTCCCGCCGGCGGCCGCGAGCCCGAGCGTATGCCGGCACCAACGCACCCGCCCGTGGACCACCGCCACATCGGTGCTGACGTGCTCTCCGGTGAGCAGGGGCATCCACATGGAACCAGGCTGTTCCCAGGCCAGGTACTCGGCGCGAGAATGCAGCGGTCGGCTGCCGACTCCCATGCCCTTGAGGTTGAAGGTGGGCTTGCTGAACACCGGATAGTGCGGGGGTTCGATGCCATGGGGGGCGCAGTCCAAGCCCTGCGATTCGGCGATCAACAGTTTGTTGTAGATCCAGCGGTGCCGCGGATTCCAGCGGTAGGCGTCGAGGTCATCCGTCGGTACGTGGACATCGGCCGGGCAGGCGATCCGGTCGAAATATTGAGTACGCCAGGGATCCCGCTCATGGATGGGCATGACGCCATGATAGCCACGGGGGATCCGTAGCGCTGGCAATGTTGGTGGCGAGGGGTCAAGCTATATGCGATGTCCACGGACGGCGTCCACCGGCATCGAGCATCGGCGAACGAGAGGGACGACAGACGTGGCTACCATGATGCAGCGCAGGCGGGTGTGAGCGGGGGCCTTCGCGGTCCGGCGAAAGTCCGCGATCTGGCGGCGCGTGCCGAACAATTGCCGTTGTTGCCGACCGTCGTGCTGCGGGTCCTGCGGCTCGATTCCGGCAGCGATCGCTATTTCGAGGAATTGCTCGCGCTCGCCGAGGAGGATCCGACCTTCGCGTTGCGCTTGATCCGGCTCGCCAATGCGCCGGCCAGCGCGCCTGCGAGGCCGATCGTCACGATCCGGCAGGCCGTGACCCGTCTCGGTGCGCGCGAGTGCGCGGGGCTCGTGACGGCACTCGCCGTGTCCCGCGTTTTTGTGCCGACGACCACCGCGCAGCGCAATTTATGGCTGCATGCGCTGCAGACGGCGGTCGCCTCGCGCACGATCGCGAGCCTGATGGCGCATCCGCCGATCGCCCCGGATCAGGCCTACCTGGCGGGATTGCTGCACGATATCGGACGGTTCGTGATGTTCGAGTCGGCGACCGACGACTTGATGCGGGTCGACGACACGCACTGGCATTCGCCGCAGCAACTGCTGGATGCCGAGCACGAGCTGCTCGGCTACGATCACGTGCAATTGGGGGTGACGGTCTGCAACCGGTGGTCGATTCCCCAGACCATCGCCGACGTCATCAAGCTCCATCATGAGTACCGCGCGCCGGGGGCGCTGGCCGCGACGCCGCTCGGGACCCTGGTCGCCACGGTGCAATTCGCCGATCTGCTGAGCGTCCGCTTGATCGATGCCCCGCAGGTGGCGGACCTGGACCCGGTGGACATCGCGCAGGACATCTCGGCGACCTGCGTGCGTCCGGAGTGGACCCGTCCGCCGATCGCGCCGAGCGTGCTCGCGCAACGGCTCGCGGCGATCCGCGACGAAGCGGGGACCGTGGCCCAGCGCCTGTTGGATGGAGGGCCCGCGCCGACCCGCTAGGCGCGCGGGCCCGGCGGATCGCTCAGCCTTTGGCCTGTTTCTTTTCGCGCTTGGCGGCGCGCTTTTCTTCCAGCGTCTTGGCCGGCTTCTTCTTGTCTTCCTTCTTTCGATCCATGCCCTTGCCCATGATGCGACTCCTCCGGTATGTGGCGTGCGGCGAATGCGGTCCGCCGCACGCGATATTGAACGTGCGGCAGCGCGATGACAAGCCGGTATCGGCGGCTACGCGGGCGCGATGCCGTCACTCGGCGATCACGGCCGCATCGCCGCGGAACAGCTCGCGCAATTCGGCGTGCGCGAGGATTTTCACCCGCTTGGCGCTGACCTCGATCAGGCCGCGGCGCGCGAGCTCGGAGAAGCAGCGGCTGACGGTCTCGCTGCGCAGACCAAGATAGCGGGCGATTTCCTCGCGGCTCATGCCGAGGCGGAAATCCCGGCCCGGAACCGCGCGGGCCTGCATGCGCGCGCCGATGTTGAGCGCGAATCCGGCGACTCGTTGCAGCGCGCCCTTGTCGCGCACCATCGTCAGCAATTCGCGCGTCGCCGCGCCCGCTGTCGCGATCAGATCGATCAATTCACCGGCGACGGCCGGCAGCGTCGCGCAGGCGTGTTCGACGATGCGCCACGGGACCGCGCAGACGAACGATGCTTCCACCGCCCGGCAGGTCGTGCGGCTGCCCGACGCGGCGGTGCTCTGGACCGTCAGCAGTTCGCCCGGCAGGCAGAAATTGGCGATCGATTCGGATCCGGATTCGATTCCGTCGATTTCCGTGATGCAGCCGCTTCTCACCATGTACAAGGACTCGATCCGTTCGCCGCCCCGGTACAGGATGTGGCCGCGGGCGACGCGCAGGCGACGGATGCGCGATTCGTTCGCGCGGCCGGCGCTCTTCACGGCGCGGGCCGGAAAGCACACGCGGTGCAATCCGCACATCGTGCAGTCGCTTTGCTTGACTTCACGCATCGCGGGTGTCCCCGGGCCGTCGGGTGCCGGGGAATTGATCTGGGTCAGTTCCCGGCGTCGGCCAACGCGGTAGGCTGGACATGTCAAGGTCGTGCATTGAAATCGATCCTCGTCGGCGCGCGGTCATGGACTCGAGCCCCCGAGGATAGCCGCCGGCGGCCTGGACGTTATACGGACAGTTCCGTATTCCACTAGGTACCGGCTGCGGAGGCCGCTTGACGCGGGTCCGCATGCGCTATCCTTGCGCCGTTTGTCATGGGGGCGCGCTGGATGCGCCGTCGCCGGACGGCTTGCCTTCGGCAAACTTCAGCGTGTCGAAGCGCGCCGCCTGTGTCTCGCCGGTGCTCTTTTGCGCGCGGATCGCGTTGACCAGTTCGAGCGCGGTGCGGTCGCTGGGGGGCAGGTCGACGTCGGTTCCGCCCAGCGGCGTGACGCGGTCGCCCCATCGAATCAAATGCGAGGAAACGGTCAGGCCGCCGCCGAACGCCGGCATCAACACGAGGTCGCCCGGCTTCACGCGGCCGGTCTCGACCGCCTCGACCAGCGCCACCGGTGCCGTCGCGGCGCTCATGTTGCCGTATTTCTGGACCGTCAGAAAAACCTTTTCGGGCGTCGCACCGGCGCGTTTCGCGACGGCGTCGATGATGCGCAAATTCGCCTGATGCGGGACTACCAATGCGACCTCGTCGATGCCGACACCCGCCCGCCGCATCACGTCGAGGCTCGCCTCGCTCATGCCATGCACGGCTTTGCGGAAGATTTCCTGGCCGTCGAAATCCCACCGGGTGAGCCCGTAATCGACGCCGAGATTGGCGTACATGGTGCCCATGCCGCGGACCCGCAGAATTTGCCGCGAATCGGCATAACACTGCAGTTTTTCACAGATCACGCCCGCTTCCCGCGCCGATTCCGTCAACACGACCGCCGCCGCGCCGTCGCCGAACAGCACGGCGACGTTGCGATTGGTCCAATCCATGTACTGCGATATCAGCTCGACACCGATCACGAGAGCGTTGCGGACGATGCCGCTCTTGATCATCGACGTGCCGATAGAGAGCCCGTACATGAAGCTGGTACAGGCGGTGTTGACGTCGAATGCCGCGGCGCGCAGCGCACCGATGCGCTGCTGCACTCCGGATGCGCTGTTCGGCACCATCTCGTCATTGCTGCAGCTGCCGTAGATGACGAGGTCGATGTCCTCGCCGCGCATGCCGGCGCAGGCGATGGCCCGTTCGGCCGCGACGATCGCGAGTTCGATGCCGCGGACGTGGGAGATCCGCCGCTCCTTCATGCCGGTGCGCGTGGTGATCCACTCATCGTCCGTCGGCAGGAATGTCGCCAGATCCTGGTTGGTCAAGATGGACGGCGGAAGGCATTTGCCCCAGCCGACGATTGCCGCGTGCGTCAACGGATCCCCCTACGAGCCTTAGGTCATCCGTTCATTGTCGCCTGATCGGCCCGAAACCGCATCTAAGGACTGCGAATGGCCTCCGTCAGCCCGACGGGAGGTTTCGGTTCGGCGCGCAGCGCCGGCAGTCGCAGGGTGTCGCCGGTGCGTTCCCGGGCTTTGGAATCGGCGAGGTACCGCTGCAGCGCGACATCGGAATTCATGATGGCCAGGCGGCACTGTTCGAGCTCATATTTGAGCAGCGGCAATAACGAGGATTGGGGCGGCGCAGCAGTGCCCGCTTCCTCCGTTTGAATTTGAGTGTCGCAAAACAGACGGAAATATTCGGTATACAAGGTCTGATAGCGCTGCAAGGGCCCGAGAAAACCGGGGTCGCGTACCAGCGTACCGCCGACGTGGCTCGCGCACAGAAAGCTGCAGGCTTTGCGCAAGTACAGACCATGTTCGCAAATCACCGCGCGCGTGTAGTCCTGAGTCGGATGAAACGCGGCGACGATGCGGCGGCGCAGGCTGCCGCGGGGGCGGGTGTCGCGCAGATATTCGAACAGGGCCTTGCGATGGATCAGACGGAACGCGGCCTTTTTCAGCAACGCCGCCTGGGTGCGGCGAAACCCTGGGTTCGCGACCTCACGCATCAGGCCCGAATGTTCGCATTCCCACGCGCTGAAGGTCGCAGGCGTCTCCAGCAACCGGCTCGCGACCAATTGCTCGGTCGGATCGTCGCTGCGCAGTGCGCTTTGCACGCGGTCCGTGGACTCGCGCATCAGGCGCACGTGATCGATCACGCTGCGATGCACCCCTTCATCCTCCTGGACCCCCCTCTGCGGACCGGAGCTTTTTGATTTTTTCGCGGCGCGCAGATCCGTCCGCGCGTTGCGAAAAGGTTCAGGGTTTTCCCGAATGCTGTCAACTGAATTTTGTGGCGTCCCTAGCCCGAAGGTGCTATCGCCAGGCGTCGACGCGGCACCGACAATGGATCATGGTCCTGGTCAGCACAGAATTGGCGCGATGGCCGCTCTTGGCGCTAGCCGCCCTGGCCGCCGCGCCGGTGGCTGCCGCGCCGGCACCTACGGCATCCACGGCCTCCCCGATCCGGGTGTGGGCGAGCCCCGCCGACGGCGCGCTCATCGACGCCCTCGAAGCCGGGTACCGCCAAGTCAATCCCGCGGCGCGCTTCGCCACCACGCTGCACGGGCCGGAGTCGACGCTGGCGTCGGTCAATATGGACGTCGCGGACGTCGCCTTCATGGCGCGGGAGATCCGGGTGCCGCTGGAAACCATGGCGTTCGAATGGGAGCACCACTACGCGCCGTTCGAAATCCAGATCGCCAATGCCGGTCTTGGCGCGCGCCGCGGACCCGATCGACCCGGCGTGAACCTCGCGTTTTTCGTCAACCGACACAACCCGCTCGCCTGCGTGACGCTGCGCCAGGCCGACGACATATTCGGCGCGGATCACCGACGCGGCGGCGCGAATATCCGCACCTGGGGAGGGCTTGCGCTCACGGGCACCTGGGCCGCCCGGCCGGTGCGCGTTTATGGCCCGCCGTTGGACCGCTTTTCGGCCGTATTCATCCGCTCGCGCGTCCTCGACGGCAGCCGCAAATGGAACGCCGCGTATCACGCCGTGCCCGGCGGATGGCGGGCCGTGTTGCGGGCGGTCGCGCACGATCCGGACGGCATCACGTACGCGCCGCCCGTTCCCGGCCATGCCGGCGTCAAGGCGCTGCGCCTGGCCGCGGATGGCGGCGGGGCCTGTGTGACGCTCGACGCACGCACGGCGGTGGCGCGCAGCTATCCGCTCGCCCGCGCAATCGACGTCGTGCTGGATCGGCACCCGGGTGCCGCGGTCCCGCCCGCCGTCGACCGGTTCCTGCGCTATGTGTTGAGCGACGCCGGGCAGCAGGTCATCGCCGCCGACGGGACTTATCTGCCGCTGCGCGCCGCGGACGCCCGCGCACAAGCTCGGCGGCTCGAATGAGGCGCCGATCAGCCGCCTGGTTCCTTGCGCTAGTCGTGGCCGGAGCGCCCGCGGCGCCGGCCGCGCCGGCGCCCGCGATCGCCGCATTGCCGCCGCCTTACCAAGCGCACGGCGTCGTCCATGGCGTCATCCGCATCTGGGGGCACGGCGCGTACGACCGGTCGCGGGATTTCATCGGTGCGCTGGTGAGGGCGTGGGAGCGCGGATTCCAGCGGGTTCAGCCGGGCATACGCTTCGAAAATCATCTGGTCGGGACCGCGGCGGCCATCGGGGCGCTGTACACGGGTCGGGGCGATCTGGCGCTGATGGGCCGGGAGATCTGGCCTCCCGAGGTGGCGGCGTTCCGGGAAGTGTTCGGCTACCCCCCGACCGGCGTGGACGTGGTCACCGGCAGCTTCGACGTCCGCAACCATGACTACGCGCTCGTGGTTTTCGTGCACAAGAGTAATCCGCTCGCGGGCCTCACGCTCGCGCAACTCGATGCGCTATTCGGCGTCGAGCGCCGCCGCGGCGGACACGCCGTGCGCACCTGGGGCGATCTTGGCCTGAGCGGCGCATGGAGCGGCCGGCCGGTACACCTGTACGGCCTGCCGATCTCGCGCGGTTTCGCGCGATTCTTCGAGGACAAGGTGTTCCTCGGCGGGCGCCTGTGGCGCCCGTCGCTGCGCGAGTTCGCCGACGCCAAGGGGTCGCGGGGCGGCGCCGGCGACGGCGGCCAGCGGATGCTCGACGCCATGGCCCAGGATCCGGACGCGATCGGCTATGCGGGACTGCTCTACCACAATCCCGGCGTCAAGCCGATCGCGCTCGCCCGGCGTGCGGGCGGCGCCTACGTCGCGGCGACCGCGGACACGGTGCTGAATCATCGGTACCCGCTCACCCGGATGATCACGATGTTCTTCAACCGCCCGCCGGGTGTGCCGGTGGATCCGAAGCTGCGGGAATTCCTGCGCTACGTGTTGAGCCGCGACGGGCAGGAGGCCGTGCCCCGCCGCGGCGGCGGTTACCTGCCGATGCTCGCCCCGTTCGCCGCAGACCAGTTGCATAAACTTGATTGAACCTTGGAGTTTGCCGCCATGAAATGCATGTCGTATCCCGCGAAGCGCGCCGCCGCGGTCGCCGGCGCCCTGTTGTCACTGTCCGCTCTTCTCGGGTCGGCGCCGGTGTCGGCCCAGGCGAACCGGCCGGCCCTCGGCCTCGATCTGCAGCACGCGCGCGCCAAGTTCATCGTCGTCAAGGCGAAAAAGGTCTTCTATACCAAGCGCTGGGACCTCAGCGGTCTGCCGTCCTATCACCCCACGACCCAGGTGCGCGGCACGCTGCGGCTGTGGGGCAGCAACTACATCCAGGACGGCAATCTCGGTCAGTACTGGGCGACCGCCTTCCGGAAATTTCAGCCGGGGGTGCGCTTCGCGTTTCACATGCAGACGACGCTCGCCGCGGTGCCTGCGCTGGTGTTCGGCGTGGCCGACATCGGTGTCGGGCGGAAAATAACGTTCGCCGAACAGCTCTTGTACGAACGCTACCAGAACCGCGATCCGCTGGAGATCGCCGCGGCGACCGGCTCCTACGACGTCACCGGCTGGCAGCCGGCCTACGGGATCGTCGTGAGCAAGGACAATCCGCTCACGCATCTGACGATGGAGCAGCTGGACGGAATCTTCGGCGCCGAACGGCTCGGCGGATGGGTCGGCACGAGCTGGCATCCGGAATTCGCGCGCGGGCCGGCCCAGAACATACGCACCTGGGGGCAGCTGGGTTTGGGCGGGGATTGGGCGGACCGGCCGATCGACGTCTACGGCCTGAATTTGCGCTACCACCAGGCGACGGAGATGTCGGATCTGATCCTGAAGGGCAGCGACAAGTGGAATGAACGGCTGCGCATCTATGCCAATTACGTGACCAAGGACGGCAAGCTCGGCCGCAGCCTGAAGAGCGATCTGGCCAAGGATCGCTACGGCATCGCGTGGATCGCCGCGCCGACGTACAAGCTGCCGCCCGGGCTGAAGGTGCTCGCCATCGCCGCGCACGCGGGGGCGCCCTACGTGCCCTACACGATGGACACCGTGCGCGACCGCAGCTATCCGCTGTTCAGCCAGATATTCATGTACGTGAACCGGCGCGCCGATGGTTCGGTCGACCCGAAGGTGCGGGAGTTCCTGCGCTTCATCGTCAGCCGCCAGGGTCAGGAGGCGATCGAGCGCGACGGCAAATATCTGCCGCTCACCGCAACGGTCGCGCAGGAGCAGCTCGACAAGCTTCGCTGAGGAGCTAGTCGAGCTTGCGCAATTCCGCCGCCGCCACCATCGGCGGCAGCGGCAGATAGTGATCCGCGGCGACGAGCGCCTGCCCCTGCCGGCTCAGCACGAAACGCAGGAATTCCCCGAGCAGCGGATCGAGCGGGCGGCCCGGCACCCGGTTCACGTAGATATACAGGTATCGCTCGAGCGGATAGCGGCCGGCCGCGATGTCGGTCATCGTGAATTGACTCTGTACGCCGCGAAGCGACAGGCCGAGCGCCTTGACCGCCGCGCTCATGTAGGAACCGTTGCCGAACGTGATCCCATCCGGATCGCGCGCCATCGCGTCCATCAGCGCCTTGCCGACCGTCGGCGTGTTGCGCGTCATGTCGCCGCCCGGAACTTGATAGCCGGGCTTGAACGGCGCGTCGAGCATCACCAGCTTGCGGAAATAATCCGTGACGTCGTCGCGCCAGTAAAAGCCATAGAGATGGATCGGCGCCTCAGCCCATGCGCCGGTGAGGCCGAGTTGTCCCCAGGTCGCGATGTCGGCCGGATAGCCGCGGCGGCGCTCGGCGGAAAAGACCGCGTCCAGCTTCGCGAGCGAGATCGTCGAGAGCGGGTTGGCCTTGTTGACGTACACGCCGATCGCGGACACATGGCTCTTCAAGATGTAGGCGGCGGCGCAGATCTTGATGCGGAAGGGCTCGTAGCCGTAGGCGTTCTCGTAGCGCAAATTGGACGGATCGAACACCTCGGCGGTCTTCGGGCCGAGCGCGATGCGGTCCTCCGGGCCGAGCCCGTCCTTCATCGCGATCGTCACGCGCGCATCCGGTTCATATTTCCGGAACGCGTCGTTCCAGGCACGCATCATATGCTCCACGGTGTCCATGCCCGTGAGTCCGCCGACGCTGCCCGCGACGTGGGCATGCGGCACGTAGTCGGGCAGGGACGCGTCGACCCGGCCCGTGTCCGCCGCGGCGACCGCCGCGAGCAGCACGCCGCCCGCCACGAGGATGCCGGCCAGGAGCGCGCGACGACGCGACAGCTTGTCGATGGCGACGTGCATGCGGGCGCCTAGCGCGGCCCGACCGCGTACCACAGCACCGCACCACCGACCCGCTTGCCGGGGGACGCCGCGACATACAGCCGGTTCATCGACGGCACGAACAGGCCGGATTTGGCGCCGATCGCGCTCGGCACGCGCGCCAGCTCCCGATAATGATCCGGATCGACCTCTTGATACACGCCAACCTCGCCCACCGCGCCGGGGACATAGATCCGCTGCCGGGCGGCGTCGAAGAACACGCCGTCGACGATCGCCGGGACATCGACGGAGGCGACCGTCGCGCCGTCGTCGGTGTTCAGCACGAACATCCTGGTCGGATTGCGCGTGACGACGAACAGCCGGTGATGCGGCTCATCGAGCGCCATGGAGAGATTGGTCTTCGCCCCGACGATCGGCCAGCGCGCGACGATCTTGAAGGTCTTCTTGTCGATGACGGCGACGACGTTCTTGTCGGCGATGTTCACGAACAGCCGGTCGCCGTGCTGTTCGGCCTGAATCGCTTCGGTGTGGTCGGAATCGATGCGCAGCTGGCGCAGCAGGCGTCCCGATCCGGGGTCGATCTCGTTGAGGTAGCTCATCTTCATGCCGACGTCGCCGCCGCCGGTGACGATGTAGAACCGTCCCGTCGACGCATCGTAGCTCGACGAGTCGGCCCCCGGCGCGAGCTTGATCGTGCCAAGCACCTTGAGCGTCTTGCGATCGAGGATGCGGCTCCCCGCCTTGCCGCTGTCGGTGACGATCATGCGGTCGGTGCCGGGAACCAGAAAGATCCCATGCGGCGTCTCGAAGTTCGTGAGGGTGCGCAAATGCGCTCCCGTCTTCAGGTCGAAAACCTCGAGCGTGCCGTGGTCCTCGGCCGCCATGTACAGGCGCTGGTGTTCGCGGTCGACGGCCAGATGATCGAAGTCGCCCGTGTAGCCCGGCAACTCGGTTCGGCCGAGCAGCTTCAGCGGCGGTGCGGAGCGGGCGCCGGCGGCGCCCGCGGCGAGGCTCGCGGATGCGGCGACGAGGAATAGGCTGAGGAGGGCGGATCGGCGGGATTTCATGATTCGGGTTCTCTGTTGACGTGGTTTGGTCGCGGCAACATTGAACGGCAAACCTGAAAGCAACCTGTATCGGGAGGCTCGAAAACACCGTGCGGCGCCGCGCGGCGCGCGGTGCGCCTAGATCGTGCCGTAGGCCTGCGTCTGGGCCGTCGCCGCTTCCGCGGAATCCAGTGCGCTGACGAGAATCGCCGCGTGGGTGCGCGTCTGGCACCCCAGCTTATGCAGCACCGCGGCGACGTGGACCTTGACGGTGTTCTCCGCCAGATGCAGTTGGTGCGCGATCTGTTTGTTGAGCAAGCCGTTCGACATACCGATCAGCACCCGCATTTGTTGCGGCGTCAGTTGCGACAGCCGCGCCGCCAGGCGCGCATCCTCGGCGCTGCTCGGCGCCGCGTCCCTGGGAAACCAGGTGCCGCCGGCCAGCACCGCGCCGATCGCCGACAACAACACGGACAGCGGCCCGGACTTGGACAGGAATCCGGCGGCGCCGAACTGGCGGGCGCGCATGATGGTGCGCGGATGGTCGTTTGCCGAAATCACGATGACCGGCAGTTCCGGCCGTTGGCCGCGCAGCAGGATCAGCGAGGAGAAGCCGCGCGCGCCGGGCATGTTCAGATCGAGCAGTGCGAGGTCGAGATCAGGGCGCTGCGCGAGCGCGCCTTCCAGCGTGTCCAGCGTGGACACGGTGGTGACCACGGCGCCTTCCGGCATCGCCGCCCGCAGGGTATGGGTCAGCGCGGCGCACACCAGCGGATGATCGTCGATCACCACGATTTTCGCGGCCGGCAGCGAGGCCGGTGCCGCGTCTTCGGCAGCATAGGAAATCATGTCTGCCAGTCTCCCCCCGAGGCCCTGTCGCGCAACGTCACGCTTACTATAGTCCGGCATGTGACCAGATCAACCTGAAGCCAATCTGAATGACGTGCTCGGCGTCAGGAAAGCGCCGCGCCGCGCCATTTCAGCGCGCGCAGCCGGAAGGTTTCCGTCGCAAGCGGCCGGCCCGCCTCCCGCTCGAGCAGTTCGCGCGTGCGCGATTCCCCCGCGGGCCGGTGAAAATGGTACCCCTGGCCGCATTCGCAGCCCAGCGCGCGCAGCAGTTCCACCTGACGCGCGGTCTCAACGCCCTCGGCGACCACGCTGATCGAGAAGCTGCGGCCGATCGCCATGATGGCGCCCAGCAGGGTGTTGTCGCGCGCGTCGCTTTCCAGGTCGCGCACAAAGGAGCGGTCGATCTTGAGGCAGTCTATCGGCAGGCGTTTCAAGTAGGCGAGGTGGCAATAGCCGGTGCCGAAGTCGTCGATCGCCACCTTGACGCCGAGACGCCGCAGCGCGATCACCGCTTCCTTGGACGCGTCGCCATGCGCCATCAACGCCGATTCGGTGATCTCGACGCAGAGCAGCGCCGGGTCGATGTCGTAGTCGGCGGCGATGCGCGTCAGGCGCTCGACGAAACCACGGCGTTCGAGCTGGCGCGGCGATACGTTGATCGCGATCGGCACCAGCGGCACGAAGTCGCCGCGCCAGAGTTGAAGTTGCCGGCACACCAGGCGGATGGCCTGTTCGCCGAGGGCGTCGATGTAGCCGCTCTGTTCGGCGACCGGGATGAACTCGTCCGGCGCGATGAGCCCGCGTTCGGGGTGATGCCAGCGCATCAGCGCCTCGAGCGAGATGACGCGGCCGGATGCCAGATCGACCAGCGGCTGGTATTCCATGAAGATCTGGCTCGAGTCGATCGCATCGCGCAGCGCCTGCGCGATGAAGACCCGTCCTTCGACCCGCCGTGACATCTCCGCGCGGAAGAACTGATAGCCGTTTCGTCCCCGCGCCTTGGCTTCATACAGCGCGAGGTCGGCGCCGCGCATCAACAGTTCGGCATCCGTCCCATCATCCGGATAGAGTGCGATGCCGATGCTGGCGTGCACGAGGCTGTTCTGTCCGTCCAGCAACATCGGCGGCGCCAATTCGGCGCCGATGCGCCGCGCGACCGCCTCGACCTCGTCGCGGGTCCGGGAAGCGACGCGCACGACCAGGAATTCGTCGCCGCCCATGCGCACCACCAGATCGTCCGCGGCGATGCACCGACGCAGGCGCTCGGACGTCTCGATCAGCACCTGGTCGCCGAAGCGGTGGCCGTGCGTGTCGTTGATATCCTTGAAGTTGTCGAGGTCGATGTACAGCAGCGCCAGCGAGCGCCGCGACCGCGCCGCGAGGGACAACATCGCCGGCAGCCGGGCGTGCAACGCCAGGCGGTTGGGCAGGGCCGTCAGCGGGTCACTATGCGCGAGATCGCGGTAGCGTCGTTCATTGCCCCGCAGTTCGCGTTCCTGGCGCATCGCCTCGATCCGCAGCGCGGTCGTTTCGTCGAACTGGCGGTGTGAGCGCCCGGCGGCGACCGTCAGGTAGGCGGCATACATCAGACCCATCAGCGCCATCGGCAGGTGATAAGGGCCGCCCACGAGCGCGAGGCGCAGCATCAGCGGCGCGATCGCGGTCCACTGAAACAAGCGCGCCGCCTGACGGTCGGCCGCGAGCGCGGTGGCGGCGGCCGCGCTGATGCCGGCGATCACATACGCGAGGAATGCTAGCCGGGCGTCGTTTTGCGGCGTGGAGAACAACGCTACCGTGCCCCAGGTCATTCCGCTGAACAGGGACATCAGCCGCATCCGCCACAGCCAGCGCGGCAGCGCGTCGGCGGTTTCGGCCGACACGTTGCGGCCGGTTGCGTACAGGCGCAGCCGCGCGCCGGCGCAGGCGACCAAAATGACCGACCAGGCGTACAGCCAGCGGTGCGGCGTCAGCGACCACAGCGTGCTCACGGTGAGGGCGCCGACGATCAATCCGCCGCCGACCGCGGTGGGCATCGAGCGGGCGACATGCCGTATGCGTTCGGCGAGCAACTGCGGTGCTTCGTCCATTTGGGTCGCGGGCGCTATCCTCTGGTGACGTCCCCGGGACCCGGCGCATAGAGCCGGTTATACCGCGAACTTGCGGGTTATCGGCCGCGGGCGGCGGAATTTGACGACCGTGGCGGCGGCGGTCGGCGAAAATGCGACCGGGCACACGAAAAATCCGGCGACCGGGAGCGGACGGCGCCGATCGCATCGCGACCCGCCTCCACGGTCTTTCGCTCGCAGCGGGCTTGCGCGGGGGGGCGGGCGCTGGAATCATCCGCGCGATGCCCGAAACGAAACCCGACCCGCCGGACGAGCTGCTGGCCGAAGCCCGCGCGCTGGCGGCGCTGCCGCTCGAGGCGGTTCACGATCGGCTCGAGGACCTGCGTTCGCGCTACAGGGACGCGCCGCGGCTCTTTTCGCGCGAGACCGTGCAACTCCTCAAGGAGGCGGCGGCGCGCGCTACGCCGCGCGGCGGCGATGACGGCCGTGCCCATGCGGTCTTGCGCGAGGTGTTCGGCTACCCGGAATTCCGTCCCGGCCAGCTCGCGATCATCGACGCGGTGCGGTCGGGACGCGACTGTCTCGGCATCATGCCGACCGGCGCCGGAAAATCCGTGACCTACCAGATTCCCGCGCGCCTGCTGGGCGGCGTCACGCTGGTCGTCTCGCCGCTGATCTCGCTGATGCAGGATCAGGTCGAGGCGATGGTCGCGGTGGGCATGCGCGCGACCTTCCTCAATTCCTCGCTGGAGGCCGCCGAGCGGTCGCGGCGGGTCGCGCAGGCGCGGGCGGGTGAATTCGAATTGCTGTACGCGGCGCCGGAAGGGCTGGACGCTTCGGTCGGCCGGCTGATCGACGCGCTGGACCTGAAATTGATCGCCGTCGACGAGGCGCATTGCATCAGCGAATGGGGCCATGACTTCCGCCCGTCGTACCGCAATCTGGCGGGGCTCAAGTCGCGCTTCGCCGGACTGCCTGTTCTCGCGTTGACCGCGACGGCGACGCCCGGCGTGACCAAGGACATCGTAGAACAGCTCGCCTTGCGGGATCCGCTGCTGGTGCGCGGTTCGTTCTTCCGTCCGAATCTGCGGCTCTACGCGGTCAAAAAGGGCCAGGGCGAGGGAGTGCGCGAAATGATACTCCGCCTCGTGCTCGCGCGGCGCGGGGAACCGGGGATCGTGTATTGCCTGTCGCGCAAGGCGGCCGAGTCAACCGCCGAGTTCCTTTGCTCGCGCGGCGTCCGCGCATCGGCCTATCATGCGGGCCTCTCGCCGGAACAGCGCGCGGCGACCCAGGAGCGCTTCCGGCGCGACGATGTGGAGGTCGTCTGCGCGACGATCGCCTTCGGCATGGGCATCGACAAGTCCAACGTCCGCTTCGTGATCCATCGCGACATGCCGCGCTCGATCGAGGGGTATTACCAGGAAATCGGCCGCGCCGGCCGCGACGGCGCGCCGGCGGACTGCGTGATGTTCTACTCCTGGGCCGACGTGATGTCGCTCGACCGCCTGGGCCAGCGCGCCGACGCGCCGGCAGCCGACCTCGAGGATCAACAGCGGCGCGCGGTGCGCCGTGTGTTCGACCTCGCCGACGGCGCCGATTGCCTGTGGCGCCGTCTCAGCCTGCACTTCGCCGAGCGTATCGAGGCCTGTGGCGGCTCCTGCGGCCGTTGCAATGGTCAGGATGTG
>JAJXYR010000133.1 GCA_021780475.1 Pseudomonadota bacterium | reverse complement strand
CGACGCCCGCGTGATCGTCAACCCGCCGGATTCGAGCTACGACGGCGAGCCGGTGCGCGTCGTGCCGCTGCACCCGGTCGTGCCGGACGCGCACTGAGGCGGTCCCGCGACGCGACCCACGCCTCGGCCGCTCGCGGGGGGGGGGAGGCGGCCCATTGACGCGTGCCACGACATGGATCACTTCAAGCGCGGTTCTGCGTGTTCTCTCGAAATTGGCGAGGTGAGGTGCCGACTGCCGCTGAGAACACACGACTGAAATAAGCGGGGTCGCCGAACCCCAGCGTGTAGGCGATCGTCGACACGGGGAGGTTGGTGTACAGCAGCTCGCGCCGCGCCTCCCTGATGATCCGGTCACGAATGATCCGGGAAGCCGATTGGCCGGTGACGTCGCGGCATACCCGACTGAGATGCGTGGCCGTTATCGCCAGCGCTTCCGCGTAATTGGAAACCGTCCAATGATCCGCGAAATGCCGATCCAACAGCGCCTCGAAGCGGGCGAGGAGCTTCGTCAGACCAACCCCGTCCATGGCGCCCTGCTCGTCGGCAAGTTCGCGCGCGACGAGACCGATCAGCGCCGTACTGAGTCCCCGCAGCACGTGGGCTCGTCCAAAGTGACGATCCGCGAACTCCGAGAAGATCTGATCCATCAATTGCCGCATCGCGGGGGTGGCCGCGCCGATCGCCGCCCGAGCGAGACCCCGGCGCAGGCCTTCCGCCGGCTTGACCACTTCGTCCAGGATCTCGATCGCGAGCGTCAGGACGAAGCCGCGGGTACCCCGCAGGAACGAATACCCATGGACGTGACCGGCCGGCACGTTGATCATCTGCAGGGGCACCAGTACGTGCTCTCGGCCCTCGAGGCTCGCGCTACCGCCACCGCTCTCGATCAACAAAACCTGGTGCAATCGACCATGCCGGTGTGGCGGAAATTTCCAGTTGTTCAATACCGACCGGGCCGCGATGGTCTCGCAGTGCACGACGTCCGGCAAATCGGCCCTCTCGCCGAACAGGTTGTAGTTCAAGATGGACCGGTTGGCCCGCGAATGCGGCATGTTCGAATTGTACAAATCGGGCCCGGAAATATGCAACGACCCTTCAGCGAGAATGGACCGGCGCGAGCCGTCGGCTGCCAGAGCGAAGGGGCGTCAAATGAAGGTGCAGGTCTGTATCGTCGGAGGAGGCCCGTCGGGGCTTCTGCTGTCCCAATTGCTTCACTTGCGCGGGATCGAGACGGTCGTGCTGGAAAAGCATGGCCGGGAACACGTGCTCTCGCGGATTCGCGCCGGCGTCATCGAGCACGGGTTCGCGAAGCTGATGCGCGAGGCGCAGTGCGGCGATCGCATGGACCGCGAAGGCGAGATCCATGAGGGAGTCCAGATCGCCCATGATGGGGTCATCGACCGGGTCGACCTGAAGGGATTGACCGGTGGAAGTTCGGTCATCGTCTATGGTCAAACCGAGCTCACGCGTGATCTGTACGAAGCGCGCGATCGACTCGGGGGCAAGGTGATTCACGGTGCGGCGGACGTCGCCCTTCACGACCTGGAATCCGCGAGACCCCATGTCACCTACCGTGTCGGCGACAAGACGGCGCGCATCGACTGCGAATACGTGATTGGCGCGGATGGTTTCCATGGCGTCAGCCGCAAATCGATCCCGGCGGGCATATTGCGCGAGTACGAGCGCGTCTATCCGGTCGGCTGGCTGGGGGTGCTCTCACGCACGACGCCCGTCTCGGAAGAACTGATCTACGCGAAGCACGAACGGGGATTCGCGCTGTGCTCGCTGCGATCACGGGTCCTGAGCCGCTATTACATCCAGGTCCCGATCACGGATACGGCGGAGAGTTGGTCGGACGATGCGTTCTGGAGCGAGCTCACGCATCGCCTCCCCACGGACGTCGCCGCCGGGCTGGTCACCGGGCCGTCGATCGAAAAGAGCGTCGCGCCACTGCGAAGCTTCGTGGCGGAACCGATGCGTCACGGGCGGCTGTTTCTCGCGGGCGATGCGGCCCACATCGTGCCTCCGACCGGAGCGCGCGGACTCAACAGTGCCGCGTCCGACATCTATTACCTCTACCACGCGATGCTCGATCACTACGAGAACCACGACGATCGAGGACTGGACGATTATTCGAAAAAAGCGTTGGCACGCGTGTGGAAGGCGCAGAGATTCTCGTGGTGGATGACGATGATGCTGCACCGGTTTCCCGACTCGATCGAGTACGATCGCAAATTGCAGGATTCGGAACTCGCCTATCTATTCTCTTCCGAGGCGGCGCTGCGCTCGTTCGCGGAGAATTACGTGGGATTGCCGTTCTAGGCGCTCGAGAGGGGTCAATTCGCGAGTATCAGCGCGTCCAGCGCGAGCACGCCGTGACCGATCGGATGGGCGATGACCGGGTTGAGGTCGAGTTCGCGGATCGCCGGGTGGCTCACGAGCAGTTGACCGACGCGACCGATCAGATCGACCAGCGCCGGCAAATCGAGCTCCGGGGTGCCACGGAACCCCCCGAACAGTGCCCCGGCCTTGAGTCCCAGGAGCGCCCTTCGAACGGCATCGGGTCGTTCCCCGGGCAATATCAAGCAAAAATCATGCAGGAGCTCGGCCTGTATGCCGCCGAAGCCGGCGAGCACCACGGGTCCCCAGTCGGGGTCGTTCCTCCCGCCGATGATGAGCTCGACCCCGGGTCGCCCCATGCATTCGACGAGCACGCCGTCCAGTGACAGCTCGGGCCGGTTTCGGGCGACTTGGGAATGCAGACGGTCCCATCCCGATTTAAGCTGCACCGTGTCCGCGAGCCCCACCACGACGCCGCCGGCATCGCTCTTATGGGGAAGGTCGGCCGATTGGGCCTTGAGCGCCACGGGATAACCGAGTGACTCGGCAGCGCTTCGCGCCTCGTCCCAGGTATGCACGAACCGTCCTTTGGGAAATGGAAATCCCAGCGGCGCCAGCAGGCGTTTCGCCTGGTACTCCGGAATCACTCCGCAGACACGGGGAAATTCGCCGGTGAGCGGCGCGGGCGCAGCAACCGGCGCATGCACGGCACCGGCCGCGAGCCGCGCAATGGCACGCATCGCGCGATCCGGGGACGGGAAATACGGAACGCCGAGCGCGCGCAGGTCGTGCAGGTACTGGGCGGATACCGGGGCCCCTTCGTCGAGTCCGGCGAAGACGACGAGCTTGGTGGACCCGAAATGACGCAGTCCGGCGATCACGGCCGGCAACTTGCGATCCACGGTCGCGGCATCTGTTTGAATGATACCGAGAACGACCGCACCGAGACGCTCGTCCTTCGCGAGTGCCTCCAGCGTCCGCCGGTAGAGGTCCGGATCGACCAGCCCTTGCGCGGTCAAATCGAGCGGATTGCTGACGGGAACGAAATCCGGCATGACGGCTCGAAGCGCCGGCGCATTCCGATCGTCGAGTGTCGGCAGTGAGAGACCGACCTGTTCACTCAGATCAAGCGTCAACGCCTTGAACGCGCCCGATTCGGTCACGACGACCGTACCTCTGTCGAGCGAGTGAATCGCATGGGGCGCGCGCGCACAGATCTCGAGTGTGTCGCCCAGTTCCTCGAGCGACTCGACGAACACGACGCCCTCGCCCTCGACTTTGGCGCGCATCAACGCATAGTCGCCGGCGAGCGCCCCCGTGTGTGTCGCCGCGGATTGTCTGGCCGCGGAACTCCGTCCCGGGTGCAGCAGCACGATGCGCTTCCCGCTCTCCCTCGCGTGCCTCGCCAGGGCCAGGAACTCCTGCGGGCGGCGGAATTGTTCGACGATCATCCCGGCGACGACGGTGCTGGAGTCGTCGATCAATGGCCCGAGAAAATCCTCGACTCCCGCGACGGCTTCGTTGCCGGTGGAAACCGAGTAGGACACGCCGAGATCGCGGCTCGCCAACATCGTGCCGAGAACGCAGGCCATCGCTCCGCTCTGACTGACGATGGCGATGCCCGGCCGGCCGCGAAGCGGTGCGGGCTGGGACTCGACGAAGGTGAGTGCGACGCCATCGACGTAATTGACGAACCCCAGGCAATTCGGGCCTTCGATGAGCATGTCATGCTCGGTCGCCATGCGCGCGATCTCGCGTTGCTCGGCGCGGCCCGCCTCGCCGCCCTCCGCGAAGCCCGCGGAAAACACCACGGCGGCGCCGACGCCCCGCCGCGCGAGCCCGGCGATGGCCGAGATCACGCCCGCCTTCGGGATCGCGAGCACCGCGGCATCCACCCCGAACGGCAATTCATCGGTGGACTTCAGGCAGGGCCGACCGGCGATCTCCGATCGGTTCGGATTGATCAGGTGAACCTCACCCGAGTACCCCAGCCGATCCAAATTGGCGAGCACCGAAGCGCCCAGCGCGCCGGGCGTCGCCGAGGCACCCACGATCGCGATGGAGCGCGGTCGAAGCAGGCGCTCGACCGATTTGGCATCACGGCGCGCGGTCGTCGCCACATTCAGCCCTTTGGAGAGCCTTGCCGGGTCTTGTCGTAAGCACTCAATCCAGGCTTGAAGGATTTTTCGTCGATGAACTGGTGAATGCCCGCTTTGCGGCCCTCGTTGTCGAAGAAATTCGCCGCCTCCTGGGCTCGCACGAGGTAATCCTCCGCATTTTCGTAGGTCATTTCGCCGACGCGGCGCAGCGCGTCCTTGGTTGCCTTGAGTGCCACCGGGTTCTTCTCGAGCAGCTTGCGCGCAACGGCGGTAACCCGTTCCGTGAGCCGCTCGCGCGGAAGCGCCTCATTCACGAGTCCCCATTCAGCGGCCGTGCGACCGTCGATGTTCTCGCCCATGAGCGCGTGATACATCGCGCGCCGGAAGCTCAGCAGCTCGCGAGCGATCTTGGTCGCACCGCCCCCGGGAAGGATGCCCCAGTTGATCTCCGACAGGCCGAACTGCGCGTCTTCGGCGGCAAAGGCGAGATCGCAGGCGAACAAGGGTCCGTAGCCGCCGCCGAAGCACCAACCGTTGACCATGGCGATCGTCGGCTTCTGATACCAGCGCAATCGGCGCCACCATCCATACGACTCGCGCTGCGCCTGGCGGACGGCGCCGAGCCCCTTCGCTTCGGTCTCGCGGAAGTACTCCTTGAGATCCATGCCGGCGGACCACGCCGAACCTTCGCCGGTCAATACGAGGACGCCGGCATCCGCGCGGAACTCCAGTTCGTCGAGTATGCGCATCATCTGCCGATTGAGCTTCGGGCTCATGCAGTTGCGCTTCTCCGGACGATTGAACTTCACCCAGGCGATTCCCTCGCTCAGCGTGTAAACGACGGTGTCGGATTCGGCTCTCTCGTTGCTCATGGTGTCCACCTGCTGTGCTGTGCAATCAGATCGGGAAATGTCCGGGAAGCGTTTCCACCGTGATCCATCGCAGCTCGGTGAACTGGTCGATTCCGGCGGAGCCGCCGAAGCGCCCGTAACCCGACGCCCCGACGCCGCCAAACGGCATCTGCGCCTCGTCATGGACCGTCGGGCCGTTGATGTGGCACATGCCGGAGCGGATCCGTCGCGCGACCCGCAGACCCCTCGCGGCGTCGCCGGTGAATACGGAGGCGGACAACCCATATTCGCTGTCATTGGCAAGGCGAACGGCGTCCGCCTCATCCGCCGCGGGAATGATCGCGACGATGGGCCCGAAGCTCTCCTCGCGATACAGCCGCATGTCCGCCGTGACCCCGTCGACGACGGTGGCCGGCATGATCACGTTGTCCGCTTTGCCTCCGGCGAGCACGCGCGCCCCGGCCGCCACCGCATCGTCGATCAGCGCATTGACGTGCTCGATCGTGCGCCGATCGACGACGGCGCCGAGTGGGGTCTTGCCCTCGCGGGGGTCTCCGCTCGGCATCGAGCGTGCCTTCTCCGCGAAGCGGCGCGTGAATTCGGCCGCGATCGCCTTGACCGGAATGATCCGCTCCGTCGACATGCATATCTGCCCTTGATTCATGAACGCGCCGAAGGCGGCCGCCCGAACCGCCTCGTCGAGATCCGCGTCATCGAGGACGATCATCGGCGCTTTCCC
>JAJXYR010000213.1 GCA_021780475.1 Pseudomonadota bacterium | reverse complement strand
CCGGCGGGGTGCGCCGCTGGCGGGCGGCCGTGCGCCGCGCCGTGCCCGGCGGCGGCAGACGCTTGCCGATCAACGCGACGAGCTCACGCGCCACGTCGAGTTTGGGAGCCCGCGGAATCTCGGCCTTGCCGCCGGGCCAGATCACCGTCAAGGCATTGTCTTCGCAATCGAAGGCGAGCCCGTCGCCGACGCGGTTCGCCGCGATCATGTCGAGCTTCTTGCGTTTCAGCTTGGCGCGCGCGTTGTCCTCGACGTCATTGGTCTCGGCGGCGAAGCCGACGACGAACGGCCGCTTGGCCATGTCGGCGACCGATTTGACGATGTCCGGCGCCGGTTCGAGCGCGAGTTGGACGGCGACGCCTTGTTTCTTGATCTTGGTCTTGGCGACCGTGACCGGCTGGAAATCCGCGACCGCGGCGGCCGCGATGAACAGGTCGGCTTCGGCGAGGTGACGGTGCACGGCCGCGTACATCTCGCGCGCGCTCTCGACATCGATGCGGGTGATGCCGGCCGGCGTCGCGAGGCTCACCGGCCCGGCGACGAGGGTGACGTGCGCGCCGGCCTCGCGTGCGGCCGCCGCCACCGCGAAGCCCATCTTCCCGGAACTGCGGTTCGTCAGGTAGCGCACCGGATCGATGCGTTCGCGCGTCGGGCCGGCGGTGATGAGCACCGACAGTCCGGCGAGCAGACCGGCGTTCGGCGGCGGCTCGAGCAAGGTCTCGGCGAGTTTCTCGGGCTCCCACATGCGGCCGGGGCCGACCTCGCCGCAGGCCTGGTTCCCCGATCCCGGCCCCAGGACGCGCACTCCGCGCGCGACCAATGTGGCGACATTCGCCTGCGTGGCCCGGTTCGCCCACATCACCCGGTTCATCGCCGGCGCGACGCAGATCGGCGCCTCGGTCGCGAGGCACAGCGTCGACAAGAGGTCGTCGGCGCGGCCGCCGGCGAGCCGCGCGAGCATGTCGGCGCTCGCGGGCGCGATCAACACGAGCTCCGCCCAGCGCGCGAGTTCGATGTGCCCCATCGCCGCCTCGGCCGCTTCGTCCCACAGCTCGCAGCGCACGGGGCGGCCGGAGACGGCTTGAAAGGTCGTCGGCGACACGAATTTGCGCGCCGAGGCGGTCATCACCACCTGCACGTCGGCGCCGCGCTCGATCAGGCGCCGGACCAGATCCGGACTCTTGTAGGCGGCGATGCCGCCGGTCACTCCGAGCAAGATGCGCCGTTTCGGGATCAATGGATGCCCTTCAGTTCCTTGAACCGTTGGATGTCGCTGCTGAACTGCTCGCGCATCGCGGCTTCCTCGCTGTGCTTTTCGGCGAGGTTCTGTTGTTGCGTGTGGATGTCATTGGTGACGCGCACCAGATCGTCCGCCAGTTGATCGGGCATCGGCTGGGCGTGCGGGCTGTGCGAGTAGGGCTGGAAGTGCATGCTGTTCTCGCGCAGCCGGGCGAGTCTGCCGTTCAGGATGTCGAGGAACTGGCTCGTGACCTTGATCTGGTCCGCGAGCAGCGCGAGCCGCTGGTCGCGCAGGCGCTCGATTTCCTGGACGGACACATAGGTGTTCAACAGATTCCGGTCGCGGCTCGCCTTTTCCTCGATCGCGCGCTTGCGCGCCTGTTCGGCGGCGATCTGCTCGGGGGTCTTCTGCGCCGCCATGCGCTGGACCACGACCCCCTCGGAATTGACCACGTCGCGCTCGCGCGTGGCGTACTGCGGCGGCACCTGGTCGCCGTAATGCACCACGCCGTGGTCGTCCACCCAACGGTAGACATCGCGGCCGACAGCCTGGCGGGGCTGTCCAAGCGCACAGCACAAGGCGAGCAGCATCCAGCCGGTCCAATTCCCCGGGCGACTTTTCACGAGCGATTCTCCGTGGGCAAGCGCTCCATTGTGCGTCGAACCCGCGTCGGGCGCCAATTCCCGTCGTTCATGCGCCGATGCCATATTTGGCCCGATAGGCCAGCATCCGGGCATGGTCGGCGCCGCCGCGGACCGCCGTGTGCGCCATCAGATCGGCCAGGGTGAGGATCGGGATCACCGGGATCCCGAATTGCTCGCCCACTTCCTGGACCGCCGACAGATGGCTCTCCGCGCCGCGCTCCTGGCGGTCGAGCGCCAGAACGACCCCCGCCGGATGGGCCTTGGCCGCGCGGATGATTTCGATCGACTCGCGAATCGCGGTCCCGGCCGTGATCACGTCGTCGACGATCAGGACGCGGCCTTGCAGCGGCCCGCCGATGATCTTGCCGCCCTCGCCGTGGTCCTTCGCCTCTTTGCGATTGAACGCGAACGGCACGTTCAAGTCGTGATCGGCCGCGAGCGACGCCGCGGTCACGGTCGCGAGCGGAATCCCCTTGTACGCCGGACCGAACAGCATGTCGAACGCCACGTCCGAGGCGGTGATGGCCGCGGAATAGGCACGCCCGACCGCGGCGACCGCCGCTCCGGTATTGAACATGCCGGCGTTGAAGAAATAGGGGCTGTCCCGCCCGGATTTGAGCTGGAAGGTCCCGAATCGCAGAACGCCGAGTCGCAGGCAGAGTTCGATGAATTCGCGCTGATGAGGTTCGGTCATAGAGGGGGAAGTCTCGCAAGCGCCGCGCCACCGCGCAAGCGCGCGGACGGCTCAACGGCCGGCTGGTATCATCCGGGCGCATGCGCGTCGTCACATTGAATGCGAACGGGATCCGTTCCGCGGCCGGCAAGGGATTCTTCGCCTGGCTGGACCGCCAGGACGCCGATGTGGTCTGCCTGCAGGAGACCAAGGCCCAAGTCCATCAGCTGACCGATCCGCTGTTCTGGCCGCGCGGCTACCATTGTCACTACTTCGACGCCGAGACCAAGGGCTACTCGGGCACCGCCTTGTATGCCCGGCGTGAGCCCAAACGGGTGGTGCGCGGATTCGGCGTGCCCGAATTCGACGGCGAAGGCCGCTATCTCGAGGCACAATTCGCGCACGTCACGGTGGTGTCCTTGTACCTCCCGTCGGGCTCGGCCGGCCCGCAGCGCCAGGCCTCGAAAATGCGCTTTCTCGACGCGTTCGACGCTCAATTGAGCAAGTTGCAGCGCCGCCGCAACCCGGTGATCCTGTGCGGCGACTGGAACATCGCGCATCAGCCGATCGACCTGCGCAACTGGAAGTCCAATCAAAAGAACTCCGGATTTCTTCCGGAGGAGCGCCGCTGGCTCGACGGGGTGTTCGGCCCGCGTCGTTTCGTGGATGCCTTTCGCGTCGTGAACGCGGAGCCGGATCAATACACCTGGTGGTCGAACCGCGGCGCGGCCTACGCGAAGAACGTCGGCTGGCGCATCGATTATCACGTCGCGAGCGCGGCGCTGCGCGAGCGTGTCGGCGGCGCGTCGATTTACAAGGACAGCCGCTTTTCCGACCACGCGCCGCTGATCATCGATTATGACGTCGAGCTGTAGCGGGTGACGGCGCAGGCCAAGCCGACGCTGGTCGAGGCGATGCGCCACCCGCGCATGCGCGCGATCCTGATGCTGGGGTTCGCGTCGGGGCTGCCGCTCAATCTGACCGGCTCGACGCTGCAAGCCTGGCTCGCGGACGCGAAGGTCGACATCCGCACGATCGGCGTCTTCTCGCTGGTCGGCCTGCCGTACGTGCTGAAATTCCTGTGGGCGCCGCTGCTCGACCGGTATCTGCCGCCGCTGCTCGGCCGGCGGCGGGGCTGGATCCTCGTGTATCAGCTTCTGCTCGCCGTCGCGATCGGCATCATGGGATTTTGTTCGCCCACCGCCGCGCCATTCGTGCTGGGATTGCTCGCGCTGTCGGTGGCGTTCCTGTCGGCTTCGCAGGACATCGTCATCGACGCCTATCGCGTCGACGTCATCCCCGCCGATCAGCGGGCGCTCGCCGCGGCGGCGAGCGCCTTCGGGTATCGCACCGCCGCGATGTTCGCCGGCGCCGTGATCGTGTTGATCGCCGCGAGGACCGGGTGGCGGGCGGCTTATGGCATGGTCGCGCTGATGATGCTGGTCACCATGCTCGTGACGCTGTGGTCGCCCGAGCCGGAACGGCCGGGTCACGCGCCGTCGAGCCTGCTCGACGCGGTGTTCCTGCCGGCCCGCGACCTGCTCAGCCGGCCCGGCGCCTGGGGGTTTTTGTTGCTGGTGCTGCTCTACAAGGTCGGCGACGCGTTCGCGCTCAGTCTCTACAGCGCGTTCATGATCAAGGGGGTCGGCTTCTCGCTGGCCGAGCTCAGCATCGCCGGCAAGGTGAACATGACGATTTCGTCGATGGTCGGCACGGCGCTCGGCGGCTGGATCTACCTGCGCTGGGGCTTGTTCCGCTCGATGTTGGTGTTCGGCATCCTGCAGGCGGCGACCAATCTGATGTACATGTGGCTCGCGCTCGCCGGGAAGCAGCTCTGGCTGATGATTTTGGCGACGACGACCGACAATCTCGTCGGCGGCATGGGACTCGCCGCGTTCATCGCTTTCTTGGTGGCGCAGTGCTCGGCGAGTTTCAGCGCGACCCAGTACGCACTGCTCTCCGCGCTCGCGGCGCTGCCGCGAGTCGTGATGGGCGCGGTCGCCGGCGCCGTGGTGCACGCCGTCGGCTGGGCGCACTTCTTCGTCGTCACGTTCCTGACCGCGATGCCCGGATTGCTGCTGCTCGCGTGGCTGCGTCCGGCGATCCGCGCGCTGGAACTGCGCGACCGCGCGGGCCCGACCTGACGCGCGCGACCGGACCCGAGTTCAGCGTCGCAGCGCGCGCTCAGCGGGGCCCGACCAAGGCGGCTGCACGAGATCCTCGATTTCACGGTCGAGATCCTCGGCGCCGACGTCGACCGATCCGGACCAATCCTCCGGCGCCTCGGCATCGTCGATCTGGCCTTCGAGCAGCTGTTCGTTCCACGCGTCGAAATCTATTTCGGTGACCGAGCCGTCGAAATACTGGATTTCGATCGTCGAATCCCCTTCGTCGATTGCGACCACTTCGAACAGATCGTTGTTTGCGCCGCGGTACCATTGACCGACGACCGGCTTCGTTAGGCTCATCGCTTTGCTCCTTACTTTGCCCCGCGCTCGATTCCATTGAACGCCGATTGCACGGCCGCCGCAATAGCGCGAAGTGGCGCGCAGCAGCATCCGCGACGCCGGCGGGGTCAGAGATTTCCGAAGCCGGTCTGCGGCAATTCCTGGTGCGCCGCGTCGCCGCGGGTTCAGGTGTCGCGTTTCACGTAGGCGAGGTCCCAAACGCCGTGTCCGAGCCGCTCGCCGCGGCGTTCGAATCGGGTCGGCGGCCGGAATTCGGGTCGAGCGACGAACCCGCGGTCCGCGCTCAAGGACTCGAGCCGCGGTTCGGCGCCGCACACGTCGAGCATCTGCAGGGCATAGGGCTGCCAGTCGGTCGCGAGTCGCAGGCATCCGCCCGCGCGCAACTTGTCCGCGACCGAGGCGACGAACGGGGCGCTGACCAGGCGGCGCTTCGTGTGCCGCTTCTTGTGCCAAGGGTCGGGAAAGAACACGAGCATTTCGTCGATCGACGCGTCGGCGATGTTGCGCGCCAGGACCTCGACTGCGTCCCGGCATATCACCCGCAGATTCGTGCAGCGCGCGCCCGCGGCCCGCAGCAGCAGGCGGCCTACTCCGGCACGATGCACCTCGATTCCGAGGTAGTCGGTTCCCGGGTTGGTCTCGGCCAGGCTGCCGATGACCTCGCCGGCGCCGAATCCGATCTCCACGCAGCGCGGCGCCCGGCGGCCGAACACCGCGTCGAGGTCCAGGATTTCCTCCGTCGGCTCGATCCCATAGGCGGGCCACAGCTCCTCGAGCGCCCGCTGTTGCGCGATCGTGACGCGGCCGGCGCGCAGGACGAAGCTGCGGATGGATCGTCTGGGTTGCATGGTCGCAAAGTGTGCCTGATATGATCTGGCGATGCGCAAGTTCGGTCGCAACGCCTGGGCGAGTGTCCTTTCGGCATGCCTCGCCCTCGGCGGGTGCGCCAGCCTGCCGAACAACATCCACAAGTATCCGTCCTACGCGTTGCGCGTCCCCCAGATCACCCGTCTCGGCCGCATCGTCGAGCAAAGCGGCGGCGGCGACGACCGGTCGGGGATCCGGCTGATCGCGTCGGGCGAGGAGGCCTTCGACAGCCTGATCGCGCTCGCCGATCGCGCCGAGCGCACGCTCGATCTGCAGTACTACATCATCGACCAGGACGAATCCTCGCGGATCATCCTCGAGCACGTGCGCATGGCGGCCGAGCGCGGCGTGCGGGTGCGCATCCTGGTCGATGATCTGAACACGGCGGGGCAGGACAGCCGCTTCATGCGGCTCGGCGAACAGCCGAACATCTCGGTGCGCGTTTTCAACCCGTTCCCGGGCGGACGCTTCGCGATGTGGAGCCGGTTCCTGTTCTCGGCCTACGACATCCCGCGCATCAACCACCGGATGCACAACAAGCTCTTCGTCGCCGACAACGCCATCGCGATCACCGGCGGGCGCAACATCGGCGACGAATACTTCACCCGCGACCCGACCAATGATTTCGTCGATCTGGACGTGATCGCCGCCGGCGCGATCGTGTCGCAGCTGTCGGATTCCTTCGACAAGTTCTGGAACAGCAAGTACGCCTATCCGATTTCCTCGGTCGATGCGCCGGTGCCGACGGAGTCCGAGCCGAAGCTGAGCGCGGTCGGAACGGGGCCGGAAGGCGCCAACTTCCTGGCGCGCGAACTCGACGCGGGAAAGCTGCAGCTCGACTGGGTGCCGGCGACCGTGCTCGCCGACAAGCCGGTCAAGATCGCGAGCGAGAG
Organism: Pseudomonadota bacterium; assembly: GCA_021780475.1. GTDB lineage: Bacteria > Pseudomonadota > Gammaproteobacteria > Steroidobacterales > Steroidobacteraceae > Bog-1198. Next base: position 17,590 of record JAJXYR010000213.1, on the reverse strand, counting down.
CTCCCCGGCCGAAGAGCAGACCATCGCGAACAACATCGCCGCGTTGATGCGATCGGCGAAAAAGGACGTGCTGATCATCTCGCCGTATTTCGTGCCCGGCGACAAGGGCGTCGCGCTGATGCGCCGTCTGGTCGAGCGCGGCGTGCGCATCCGCATTCTCACCAATTCACTGGCGACCACCGACGCGCCGATCGTGCACATAGGCTACTCGCGCTACCGCCTGCCCCTGGTCAAGATGGGCGTGGACTTGCGCGAGCTCAGGCCGAAGATCGGCGGCCCGCGCCCGCGCTTTCACCCGTTCGGCTCATCCAGCGCCAGTCTGCACGCCAAGGCTCTGGTCATAGACGACAAGACGGTGTTCATCGGCTCGTTGAACATGGACGCGCGGTCCGCCCACACGAACACGGAACTCGGCATCCTGTTCCACAGCACCGCGATCGCCGCCCAGGTCGACGCGCTGTTCGACGAGATCGGCCAGTACGGCAGCTACCGGGTCAAGCGGATCGGTCACAGCGACAAGCTGGAGTGGATCGGCAGCGGCCCGGGGGTCGAGCGAATCTGGTACCACGACCCCGACACCACGTTCTTGCAGCGCTTCGCGCTGAAGCTCCTGACCCCGTTCGCGCCCGAGCAGCTGCTTTGAGGACGGGCGGGGCTCAGCGGGCGGCCGCGCCGTCGGCACCCCGCTTGCGCGCCATGCCGTCGACGATCTCCGCATGCGCCGACTCGACCCCCTCCCAGCCGACGACCTTGACCCATTTGCCGGCTTCGAGATCCTTGTAGTGCTCGAAGAAATGGCGGATCTGTTTCAAGCGGATGTCGGGGACGTCTTCGATCGACTTCCAATGGGAAAACAACGGGCAAATCTTGTCGGTCGGCACCGCGAGGACTTTCGCGTCCGGACCGGCGTCGTCCTGCATGTGGAGGACGCCAACCGCGCGGCAGCGCACGACCACCCCCGGCAGCAGTGGAAACGGAGTGTGCACCAGCACGTCGACCGGGTCGCCGTCGGCGGCCAGCGTCTGCGGCACGTAGCCATAGTTCGCCGGGTAGTGCATCGCCGTCATCATGAATCGATCGACGAACAGCGCGCCCGATAGCTTGTCGACCTCATATTTGATGGGGTCGGCGTTCATCGGTATTTCGATGATCACGTTGAATTCCGCCGGGGCGCGGTCGCCGGGCGTCACGTCTTGAATGCTCATTTGTGGAACCTATCCTCGCGATTGGGGTATGGCGCGGCGCAGCATCCCGCATCATTTGATTTGACATAATCAATTCGGAAATCACGACTTCGTTACGTCGCTCGATGCGCCGGGCGATGTATTATTGCCTCCGTTGCATCGTACCTTGCCGTTCGCAGGGTGCCATCGTCCTGTTTGGCAGGAGTTGAAATGAAGGGAGTCTTCGTAATGACCAAATTGTTCGCCGTAACCGCGTTGGCCCTCACGCTGTGCGGGGTGGCCGCAGCGCACTCGCGTGGTGATCATGATGACGATTCCGATGGCGGACGGAATCAGGGCTGGCACCACACGGTTTCGGCCCCCGAGATCACCGCCGGCTCCGCCGCGGCGGCACTTGCGTTGCTGGCCGGCAGCCTCGCCGTCCTGCGCGGCCGCAAGCGCGGTCAGTAAGCGCGCCTCGAAGTCCACGCGTCGCCCGCGACGCGTGGACGGCGATTCCCGGCTACAATTGCGCCGGTGAAGTCGCTGCAACACCTGATCGACAGGAATCGCGCCTGGGCCGAAGCGGTCAATCGACGCGACCCCGATTTTTTCGAGCGCCTGGCGCAGCAACAGTCGCCGCAGTATCTCTGGATAGGTTGTTCCGACAGTCGGGTACCGGCCAACGAGATCGTCGGCCTGCCGCCCGGCGAACTGTTCGTGCATCGCAACGTCGCCAATGTCGTCGTGCATACGGACTTGAACTGCCTCACCGTCATGCAGTTCGCGGTGGACGTGTTGAAGGTGCGGCACATCATCGTTTGCGGCCATTACGGCTGCAGCGGCGTGCGCGCCGCGCTTGCCGGCGAGAAGATCGGGCTGAGCGACAATTGGCTGCGCCACGTGCAGGACGTGCGCGAGCGTCACTCGGCGGCCCTTGCGGCCATCGACGGCGCGGTGCCGCGCGCCAGCCGCTTGTGCGAATTCAACGTGATCGAGCAAGTCACCCACGTGTGCCAGACCTCCATCGTCCGCGAAGCCTGGGATCGCGGTCAGCCGCTCGCAATCCACGGCTGGATCTACGGCCTCGACAATGGGCTCGTGCGCGACCTGGAGTACACGGTTTCGGCAGGCGGCGAAGTAGGTTCCCGGTATGCGGCGGCCCTCGACAATTTGACCGCGGCGCGATGAGGGCCGCGCGTTTGCGGCATGAGCTTTTGCCGCAGGCTGGGCTCGCGGATCGACCGGCCGGCTGGTGGCGCGGCGTTCTGGGTGTGGTCAGCTTCGTCGAGTCCCCGACGGTTCCCTCGGCCGACTTGCCGACCGCCGTCTGCGGCACCGCGCCGCTCGAGGAGACCGACGAATTGTGCGAGGTGTGGCGCATCGGCAATGGATCCGACGAGGCCGCACCCCTCGTTGCCCGTAGCCATGGCCGGCTCGATTGCCGCAGCGGCGCGACGCTGACGTTCGGCCGCGTGTCGATCGACGAACGGACGTCGCGCGGACCGGGCATCGACGGCGAGGCGGCCGCGCTGCGCGCCGCGACCGACGGCGCGTATCGGCAACTGTTCGACGCGTTGCACTACGCCGGGCACCCGCACCTGATCCGCGTCTGGAACTACCTGCCCGACATCAACGGCCACGCCGACGGCGAGGAGCGCTACCGGCATTTCAATGCCGCGCGCCATGCGGCGTTCGGGCGCGCCGGGCGCGCATCCACGCAGGCCGCGCCCGCGGCCACCGCCGTCGGCTGCGCCGCCGGCAGCCCGCTGACGTTGTTCTTCCTCGCCGCCGCCGAGGCGCCGTTGATGATCGAAAACCCGCGCCAAATCAGCGCGTATCACTATCCGCCGCAGTACGGCCGCCACCAGCCGTTGTTCTCGCGCGCCTGCGTGTTGCGCACGGCGGGCGAAACCCATTTGTTCATCTCCGGGACGGCCAGCATCGTCGGTCATCGCTCGCTACACCCCGGCGACGTCGCCGCGCAGGCGCGCGAGTCGCTGTCCAATATCGCGATCCTCGTCGATGAGGCCGGCCGCCGCGCCCGCGGTGAGCCGCCGATCGGCGCCTTGCGCCTGAAGGTCTATTTGCGCCGCCGCGCCGACCTCGCGGCGGCGCGTGCCGAAGTCGAGCGCCACCGCTCGATCGTCGAGTCGGTCGTGTACCTGCAGGCCGACATCTGCCGCGAGGAACTCCTGGTCGAGATCGAGGCCTACGCGCGCGCGGACGCATGATAGGCTGACGCCGCGAAGGGCATTGCGCGACGCGGGTTGCCGGGAAACCCGGGCGTCTTTAGAATCGTTCGCGCCGATGCGGGTGTAGTTCAATGGTAGAACTGTAGCTTCCCAAGCTACTAACGTGGGTTCGATTCCCATCACCCGCTCCATTCCCCGGCGCGTCAGACACGCAGCGGCGGATCCGGCGCGGGTCGACCGGGCCTGGAGCAACCGCGATCCCGGGATCGAGTATCTTCCTTTTGACCCCTTCATCCTGCGCTACGGAGCGAATCGCGACGGCCGTCGCTATCAAGGCGGGACATCTGCCACTCGGTACGTTCGATCGCGAACTCGCGAAGTTCGACGACGCTGAGCCCGTCAATCGCCCCACATTGCCCTGAATCGTCTCAGAGTGCCCCAGCTTTCGCACGGAGAGTCGGTCATCGGCGGATTGGAGCGCACCGTTCCGAGACCGACTCACAACGGTGCGGCTTTCTCTTCTCCGCGGCTGTTCCAAATCACCGGCTCGACACGTTCGATGACGAGCCCCCAGCCAAAGGCGCCCGCGATCACGATGAGCGATGCAAGAACGAAGGCAGAGTTGAACGAGCCGGTCTTGTCCACGATCCAGCCCGTGACGACAGGTCCGATGATCCCCGCGACGTTGGCGAGGCAGTTCTGAATGCCGACCCAGCGTCCGGCCGCGCGAGGGCCCGCCAGCGTTTGCGTAATGGGCCACAGTGCGGTCGTGATCAAGAAGGTCGCACTGACGAAGAGGCTCACGACGACGATGCGGTCATTTCCCGCCGCGCATCCGGCGAGTCCAACGGCACCGCCGACATGCGCGATCACCGACATCCCCTTCCGGACTCGGTTGAGCGAATAGCCCGCGCCAATCAGCCGGTCGCACAGCCAGCCCGAGAACACCGATGCGGCGGCGGCGACGACGTAGACAGCGCCGAGAAGCCTCGACATCTCGATGAGCGAGAAGCCCCGCTGTGCGACGAGCCACAGCGGCATCCACGAGAGAACGAAGTAAAGCCCGATGAGCTGACAGAAGTGCCCGAGAGTGGCGCCCCAGAGTGCTCGCTGAGAGAGGATCTCGCGATACGGCGGCGGGAAAGGCTGCTGACGTGGTGCCGATCGCCGCACACTGCGCCCGTAAAGGCTCCACGGGATGAGCCACAGCAGCGCGACAGCACCAAACAGAACGAACATCGGACGCCAGCCCAACGCGGTGATCAATGCACCGCCGGCGAGCACGCCGACTGCAGGGCCGAGCGAGAGTCCCGCCTGCACGATGCTATTCGCGAGACCCTGCTCGGCCGCAGGCACGCTCTCGGCGAACAGTTTCGATATTCCCGGGAAGGCCACCGCCTCGCCGAGACCCAGCAGCACGCGCAGACCGATCAGCGTCGCAAATCCGCCCGCAAGGCCGGTGAGCGCCGTGGCGAGCGACCAGAGAGCGAAACCGAGCGCGAGCCCGAGAAAGCCGCCGAGCCGATCCACCACCCAGCCGGCCGCGATCTGCGCGGGAACGTACGCCGCGAAGAAAGCAGAAGTGAGCAGCCCGATCTGAAGGTTGTTCAAGTGCAGATCGGTCTTGATGAGCGGCGCGGCGGTTGCGAGATTGCCGCGATCGATGTAGTTGATGAAGATCGCCACCGCGACCAGTACGGTGAGCGTCCAGCGCGAGGCCGCGGAGCGCGGAATCGTAATGGAGGCCTCAACCGTAGCCGACATGCCTGCGCCTCCCCACGAGCACGACCCCAATCGCCACCGTTATCGTCGTCCCGCGGAGCATGATGGTTCCCGCACCAGACTTCAATGTCGGCGGCGCGGAGCGCCTGGCAGATTTTCCGGGCTACCCGGTACCGGACCGTCGCGAACGGCAGCAACGGTCAAGGGTTGTCCGACACCTGCCGGCGGCGAATGCGCCCGTTCTGCGCGACCCCTGCGGCGCAAGGCCTGCGGCGATTGGCCATGGATCCGAATACATGCCCGGCGCATGCGCTCCAGGTCGCCGAAACCCACCTGCAGGGCAATCTGATCGAACGGCGCGCTGGTGCCTTCGATGCGAGGTAGCGCCGCCTCGCAGCGAAGACGCTCGACGGCGCGGGCTGGGGTTTCACCGGTTTCCGCGGCGAACTGACGCGCAAACTGACGCGGACTGATATTGGCCACATCGGCCAGTTGTTCGACCGACAGACGTTCGTCCAGATGCATGCGGGCGTAGGCGAGCGCATCGCTGATGCGACCGGGCTTGGGTTCCAGCGCGAGCATGGTGGAGAACTGCGACTGCCCGCCGCTGCGACGGTGATCCACGACGAGATCTCGGGCGATGGATTTGGAAATCTCGAGCCCGCAGTCCTCTTCGATCATCGCCAGCGCGAGGTCAATGCCGGCGGTGATGCCTGCCGAGGTCCACGTGTCGTCCTCGCGAACGAAGATTCGATCGGCGTCGACCTTGATCAACGGATGGCGCCGTTGGAGCTCAGCAGCATACCGCCAGTGCGTTGTCGCGCGGTGCCCGTCGAGCAATCCGGCCTCGGCCAGAAGAAAGGCTCCCGTGCAGACACTGGCCTTGCGACGGGCGTGCATGGCGATCTTGCGGATGAAGGCAACGGTCTTGGGCCGGTCACCAAGCACTTCGGGGGCAGCGGCGCCCACGACCATCAGCGTGTCGAGGTGGTTGGGTGAGGGCGGCCGCACGGTACTGATGGCAACACCGGATGAGCCAGCCACCATGCCACCCGACGCGGAGACGATGCGCACGTCATATGCCGCCCGATGTAGGTCGATCGCGAGATTGAACGCGCAAAGCGGGCCGCCAAGATCGAGCAGTTCAAAGCCGGGAAACACCACGAACCAGATGGTTCTTGCGACGCCGGCATGTGGCATGTGGTTTTCCATGGTTTGGCAGAATTCGATGGAAATATGTCATTTCTGCCAACGCCCGTCCAGCCTAGACTTTGCTCATCGACTAACCACCGGCTTCGGCCGAGCACACGGAGACAAACGATGAACGTCATTTCAAACGTGATCCTGGTACATGGCGCCTGGGCCGATGGGTCGAACTGGGCGAAAGTGATTCAGCTTCTTGCCAAGAAGGGCCTGGCCGCCACGGCGGTGCAGTTGCCATTGATCAGCTTCGAGGCGGACGTGGCGGCGGTGCGGCGCGCCATCGCGCTTGCCGAGGGTGAGGTGGTGCTGGTGGGCCACAGCTATGGCGGCGCGGTGATCAGCGAGGCCGGCAATGATCCGAAGGTGGTCCGGCTGGTCTATGTCGATGCCTTCGCGCCGGATGCCGGCGAGTCAGCGGGCATGTTGTTTGCGAAATTCGAATCGGCGCCGCTGAATCCGGAGATCAGGCCGGACGCGCAAGGCTTTCTCTCGGTCAGCCGCGCGGGCATTTTCAAGCTGTTTGCACAGGATCTGGACGAAAGCGAAAAGCTGGCGGCACATGCCACCCAGGGGCCGATCAATGGCGCGGCGCTCGGCGGCGTGATTACCCAGGCCGCATGGCAGAGCCGTCCCTCCTATTACCTCGTCGGCACTCAGGACCACACCATTCCGCCGGTCGAGCAAGAGCGCATGGCGGCACGGATGAAGGCGACGGTTGCGCATGTGGACAGCAGTCACGTGCCGATGCTTTCGCAACCGAAGACGGTGGCGAACTTCATTCTTCAAGCGGCGGTTTGACCGGATCTGGTCTCACCATCCACCAGGTCACGAAGGCGGGCGGCCGCTTCACCACGCACACATCCCCTCCAGCCACCCGATCACTCCGAGGAACACTCATGCCTGCCCAACAAATCATTCGCATCCCGATCCTGCCTTTCAATATGGTCAACGCGCACCTGATCAGAAGCGAGGCCGGCAGCATACTCGTCGATACCGGCATACCGGGATCGGAGCGAAAGATAGAACGCGTGCTGAGCCGGCACGGCCTGTCCTTCAAGGACATCAAGTTGATCGTCGTGACTCACGCGCACACCGATCATGCCGGCAGCGCCGCAACTGTGCGTGAACTTTCGGGCGCGCCCATCCTGGCGCACCAGGATGATGTCGATTTCTACACGCGCAAGATACCGATGACTTACTGCACTACAGGATGGGCGGGCCGTATTTTCGTCAAGACACCCGTGCCGCACGAGCCGTATCAAGGCTTTCAGCCGGACATTCTGTTGAAGAATGCAGACGCGACGAGCCTCGAGGAATTTGGTGTCGACGGAGTGATTCGCCACACCGCGGGCCATACCCCCGGCTCGATTGCGATCGAACTGGCGACGAAAGACGCCATGGTCGGCGATTTGATCGCATCGGGAATCCTGATCGGCGGCATCGCCTTCAACAGCCGTGCAATGCGGCCCCCATTCGAAGATGACCCGCAGACCGTTGCGCGCGAACTGCAGCGCCTTGTACGAGCGGGCGCCGAGCGCTTCCATATGGGCCATGGCGGCCCCTTGGGGGCGGCCGAGGTGCTGCGGCATGCGCGGCTATTGTCAACGATGACACCGGGTCCATGCATGTCCCCGGGTTGTGAGCATCCGTCGCACTGAATGGCGTGAAATGGAGCGGCAGCGGCGATTGGTACGCTTGCGGCCCGTTCATTCCGGAACACGCTCGGCTTGGCGCGCCATGCCGAGCGTTGGGGCTATCGGCGCTTTTGGCTGGCGGAGCATCACGGCATGCCGGGCATCGCGAGCGCGGCGACCGCCGTGCTGATCGGCCAGGTGGCGTGCGGCACCGCGACGATTCGCGTCGGCGCCGATTCGCCGGCGGAGGCGCGATCAGCGGCCGGTGCATCATCCCTCGCCGAGGAGCCAACACCCACGGTCCAAGCCTAAATCGTGAGGGTTCCGCGCCCCATTTCGATCACGTCGCCGCCGACGAACACCCGCCGGTCGGCGTCCACGTCCAGATAGAGCATCGACGGGCGCGCGGCCTGTTCTCCCTGGGCAATCTCGAAGCGGCACGGCAGCGCGCGGCCGAGCGCGAGGCACCACCCACCGAGATTGGCGGTCGCCGAGCCGGTAGCCGGATCCTCGAGCACCGCGGGCCCCTGCGGGAAGAAAAATCGGGCGATGAGCGACTCCCGCTCGACCGCGGCGCCGGCCGCGGAACCGCGTGGCTCGCGCGCGGGGCCTCGCGGCGCGAAGACATACGCCATGCTCGCGCCATCCTCGCTCTTCAGTCGGCCGAGCGCGTCCGGATGCGGCCGCGCGCGGCGGACGGCATCCGCGCTCGTCAGCGGCACGATCAATTGCTCGCGGCCCGCGTTCACCCACAGCGGCCGCTCCGCGATGTCCGGCGGTTCGAGGCCGAGCATCGCCGCGATCGCCGCGGCGGGCTCCTGCGGCTCCCGCCAGCGCGGCGGATTGGCCTGAAGCGTCCAGCGGTCCGCCGCCGCGGTGACGCGAATGAGCCCGGCTTTCATTTCGAGCGTCAGCTCACCGCCGCCGATCCCGAGCGCACGGCAGACATGCGCGGTACCCAGCGTGGGATGGCCCGCGAACGGCATCTCGTACGACGGCGTGAAGATTCGCACGCGCGCGTCGGCCCGGCGCGACGGCAGGATGAACGTCGTCTCGGATAAATTGAATTGCCGGGCGAGCGCCTGCATCGTCAAGTCGTCGAACGCGGCGCCGTCCTCGAACACGCAGAGCGGATTGCCCGAGAACACGTCGGTGCCGCGCGTGAAGACATTGATCAACCGGTAGCCATGAGTCGCCATCGTCCGCTCCATTTCGAGATTCGGCACGATCAGCGTGCCCCCTTTCGCCGCGCGGACAGGTGGCCGGCGCCGGCCGCGGCCCGGTTCAGCGCGACAACAATTGCCCGGCGACCCACCGCGCATTGCGCGCACGTTGCGGGCCGTCTTGCTCGGATGCGGCGACGGCCCCGTCGAACAACACGAGCAGCGCGCCCGCGGTGGCGCCCGGATCGGCGGCCCCGGCCGCCCGCGCCCACTCCAAGAATCTCGCGTGGAGCCACTCCCGTTGCCGGGCGGCGGCGAGGCGTGCGGGATGCTTCGGATCACTGATCTCAGCGACGATGTGCTGCAGCGGGCAGCCGCGAAAGTCCGGCGATTTGACCCAGTCCACGACCCAGTCGAAGAAGCGCAGCGCTCGCTCGCCGGGTGGGGTGTCGTGCAGATACGCCTCGATCTGTGACCGCGCGCCGGCAACGCGCCGCTCCACATGGGCCGCGATCAATTCATCTTTACAGCCGAAGTGCAGATACAGCGACGCCTTCGCCGCATCCGCCTCGGCCAGCACCCGGTCGATGCCCACGGCGCGCACGCCTTCTTTGTAGAAGAGCTGGTCGGCCGTGTCCAACAGGCGTTCCCGGACGCCGGGCGGCGGCACGGCGGATGGCTTGTGGCGAGACATGGGGCTTGACGTTACAGACAGATCGGTCTACAGTCAATCCGGAAGTAGACAGACCTGTCTGTATTTATCAATCTCATGGAGCATGACGACAATGGGTTATCCAATCAAGGGTAAGACGGCACTGGTTACCGGCGCCAATCGAGGCATCGGCGAAGCGGTCGTCGAGGCGCTGGTGGCGGCCGGCGCGGCGAAGGTTTACGCGGCGGCACGCCAGCTAACCGACCTCGCGCCGCTGACGGCGCGGCATCGGGGGCGCGTCGTGGCCCTGCAGCTCGATGTGACCAATCCAGCGCAAATCGCCGCCGCGGCCGCGGCGGCCTCCGATGTGCAGCTGTTGGTGAACAATGCCGGTTTCGCCGGCCACTCCGGCGGCGCATTCACCGATCCGACGTGGATCACCGCCGGGCGCCGGGAGATGGACGTCAACTTCTTTGGCACCTTGGCGGTCACTCAAGCGTTTGCGCCGGTTCTCGCCAGGAACGGCGGCGGGGCGATCGCGAATGTCGCGTCCGTGGCCTCGTTGGTGAATTTCGCGCTGCTGGCGTCGTACAGCGCCTCGAAGGCGGCCGTGCACTCGCTGACGCAGGCGGCGCGGGTGATGCTCAAAGGCCAGGGGACCCAGGTGTTCGGCGTCTACCCCGGCCCGATCGACACGCGCATGGCTGAGGGGATTCCGTTCGACAAGGCCTCGCCGGCCGACGCGGCGAAGGCGATCGTCGCCGGCATCGAGGCCGGCAACGAGGAGATCTTCCCGGACCCGATGAGCCAAGGGATGGGCGCGGGCTATTTGGCGAATCCCAAGGAGATCGAGCGGCAGATGATCGCGATGGCAGGCTGAGGCGGCCGGGGCACGGCGCGTGCGCGATGCGGCGCCGTGCCCCCCCCCCCGGGGTCTTGGCGTTGAATTTGAACGTTTTTCCGCTCCCGAGGTTGCTCGCGGACGCATCCCCTGGTATAAAGCGCGGCTCCTCCATCGAGTCCACCGTCACAAGGTCCACGTCATGTCGCGAGTCTGCCAGGTCACCGGGAAGCGCCCCAAGTCGGGAAACACCGTCTCGCACGCGAACAATCACAAGCGCCGCCGCTTTTTGCCCAATCTGCATACGCACCGTTTTTGGCTGGAGTCGGAGAAGCGGTTCGTGAGCCTGCGGGTCACGACGCGCGGCCTGCGGACCATCGAAAAGCGCGGCGTCGACGTCGTCGTCGCCGACCTGCGCAACCAGGGCGTCCGGGTCTAAAGGGGTCATTGCCATGCGCGATAAAATCAAGTTGATCTCGTCGGCCGGCACCGGTCACTACTACACGACGACGAAGAACAAGCGTCTGCACCCGGACAAGCTCGAGACGAAGAAATTCGACCCGGTCGTGCGCAAACACGTCGCCTATAAAGAATCCAAGATCAAATAGGTCGATGATCGCGCGCACCGCCCCCTTCCAGGGACGGTGCCGGCGCCGCAGGGCTTGATTCTCCGTTGCCCGAACTGCCCGAAGTAGAAACCACGCGCCGCGGCCTGGCGCCGGCGCTCATCGGGCGTCGCGTGCTCGCGCTCACCGTGCGGGAACGCCGCCTGCGCTGGCCGATCGCGGCGGATCTCGAGCATCAGCTGCGGGGACGCATCGTCGAGCGCGTCGAACGGCGCGCCAAATACCTGTTGCTGCGCTTCGATTCGGGTACCGCGATCATCCACCTCGGCATGTCGGGCAGCCTGCGCATCCTGGCCGCCTCCGCCCCGCCCCGTCCGCACGACCATTGGGATCTCGAGCTCGACTCGGGCCGATGCCTGCGCTATCACGACCCGCGGCGCTTCGGCAGCCTGCACTTCACGGCCGGCGACGCCGAACAGCATCCGCTGCTCGCGCGCCTCGCGCCCGAACCCTTGGGTCCGGCGTTCGACGCCGGCTACCTGTTCGCGGCCACCCGCCGGCGCAGCGTCGCGATCAAGCTCCTGTTGATGAACTCCCGCGTCGTGGTCGGCGTCGGCAACATCTACGCGAGCGAGGCACTGTTCCGCGCCGGCGTGCATCCGGCGCGCCCCGCCGGCCGGATCACCCGCGCCCAGGCCGAAGCCCTGGCCGATGCGATCAAAGCGGTGCTGGCGGCGGCGATCCAGACCGGCGGCACGACGCTCCGGGATTACGTCGATCCCGCGGGTGCGCCGGGCTACTTCCGCCAGGAACTGTGCGTCTACGAGCGCGCCGGCGAGCCCTGCCGACGCTGCGGCGCCCGGATCAAACACGCCCAACAGGGCCAGCGCTCGACCTATTGGTGTCCCGCCTGCCAGCGGCGCTGAAGGCCCCGCGCCCGCATGCGGGCGGACGCTCAGACCTCGCGGCGCCTCTTCAGCTCGATCCCGACGAGCGGGTGCACGAACTCGGACACGTCCCCGCCCAGCACCGCGATCTCGCGCACCAGCGTCGAGGAGATGAACGTGTATTGTTCCTGCGGCGTCATGAACACCGATTCGATGTCCGGCGACAGGTGACGGCTCATGTTGGCCAATTGAAATTCGAATTCGAAGTCCGACACCGCGCGCAGGCCGCGCACGATGACCGACAGCCCCTGCTGGCGCGCGAACTCGACCGTGAGGCCCGCATAGCCCACGACCTCCACGTTGGCGACGTCCGCGAGGACCCGGCTCGCCATGTCGACCCGCTGTTCGAGCGAGAACATCGGCGCCTTGTTCGGATTCGCGGCGATCGCGACGACCAGGCGGTCGAAAATGCTGGCCGCGCGGCGCACGAGGTCGTGATGTCCGTTGGTGATCGGGTCGAATGTCCCCGGGTAAATCGCGTTTCTTTTGTACATGCGCGTCGACGCCTATGCTTCCCCACGCGCCAGATGATAACCCACCTCGCCGGCGGACTTGGATTTCAGCAGCCGCCACGCCGGCGGCAGCGGCGGCGCGCCGGCGGCGCGCGCGTTTTCCAAATAGACGAGGCCCGCGGGCGCGAGCCAGCCGCGCTCGGCGATCAACGGCAGGATCTCGCCGAGCGCAGCGCTCGCGAACGGTGGATCGAGGAATATGAGGTCGAACGGCTGGGCGGCATCGCGCAAGGTCTGCACCGCGGACCGGCAGTGCACTTCGCCGCGCGCGGCCGCGCCCAGGTGCTCGAGATGCCCGCGCAGCGCGTCGGCCGCGGCCGCGTCGCGCTCGACGAACACCACGTGGCGCGCGCCGCGCGACAGGGCCTCGAGACCGAGCGCGCCGGAACCGGCGAACAGATCGAGGCAGCGGGCGCCGACGATGTGCGGCTGCAGCCAATTGAACAGGGTTTCGCGCACCCGGTCCGGCGTCGGGCGCAGATCCGGGCGCTCCGGAAACGCGATCCGCCGCCCCCGCCAGGCGCCGCCGATGATTCTGATCGAGTTGCGGGCGGCGCGTTCGCGCGCCTTGTTGGTCGTCACGGCGGCGATGATACGCTTAAAATTTCCTCCTCCCGAGGCTCTGATAAGCTCCACCCGCCATGACCACCGATTCCGCACAGACCGCCCCGGGCGGATTTTTCAAACGCCTGAGCTCGCGCTTGAGCGCGGGCTCCTCCTGGCTCACCCAGGGGATCAAGGAGCTGCTGCCGGGCCGCAAGATCGACGCCCAGGTGCTCGAGGATCTGGAGACGCGGATGATCACCGCGGATGTCGGCGTCGAGGCGAGCGCGCGGATCCTCGACGCGCTGACCAAGCGGGTCGCGCGCAAGGAACTCGCCGACGTCGACGCGCTCCTCGAGGCGCTGCGCGCCGCGATGCTCGACATCCTGCGGCCGGTCGAACGCCCGCTCGTCATCGACCCACGCGCGAAGCCCTACGTGATCCTGGTGGTCGGCATCAACGGCGCCGGCAAGACGACGACCATCGGCAAGCTCGCCAATCGACTGCTCGCCGAAGGCCGCTCCGTGATGCTCGCCTCGGGCGACACGTTCCGCGCGGCGGCGCGCGAGCAGCTCGCCGTCTGGGCGGAGCGCAACCAGGTGCCGATGATCGCCCAACAGGCGGGCGCCGAGCCCGCGGCCGTGATCTACGACGGACTGCAGGCCGCGCGCGCGCGCAAAGTGGACGTGTTGATCGCGGACACCGCCGGACGCCTGCACACCCAGACGCACCTGATGGACGAACTGAAAAAGGTCAAGCGCGTCCTCGCCCGCATCGACCCTTCGGCGCCGCACGAAGTGCTGCTCGTGCTCGACGGCACGATCGGCCAGAACGCGGTCGCGCAGGCCGAACAGTTCCACAAGAACCTCGGCGTCACCGGCCTCGCGATCACCAAGCTCGACGGCACCGCGAAGGGCGGCGTCGTGCTCGCGATCGCGCAGAAACTCGCGCTCCCGATCCGCTTCATCGGCGTCGGGGAATCCCTCGAGGACTTCGGCGAATTCAAGGCGGCGGATTTCGTCACGGCGCTGTTGCGGCCGGCCGCCGGCGCACCGTCATGATCCAGTTCGACCAGGTCTACAAGCGCTATCCGAACGGCCGCGAGGCGCTTGCCGGGGTGTCGTTCAAGGTCGCGCGCGGCGACATGGCGTTTCTGACCGGCCACTCGGGGGCGGGAAAGAGCAGCATCTTGAAGCTGATCGGGCTGATCGAGCGGCCCACGCGCGGCCGGGTGATCGTCGACGGGCGCTCCACGGACTCGATCAAGGCCGGCTCGATCCCGCAGTTCCGGCGCCAGATCGGCATGGTCTTCCAGGACCACAAATTGCTCCACGACCGGCCGGTCGCCGACAACGTCGCGCTGCCGCTGATCATCGCCGGCATCGCGCGCCGCGAGATCGACAAGCGGGTGCGCGCCGCGCTCGACCAAGTGGGGCTGCTCGGCAAGGAGCGCAGCCGTCCGCTGGAGTTGTCGACCGGCGAACAACAACGCGTCGGCATCGCCCGCGCCGTCGTCGCCAAGCCGCCGCTGCTGATCGCCGATGAACCGACCGGCAACCTCGACCCGGATCTCGCGCTCGAGGTGATGCGCCTCTTCAAGCGCTTCAACGACGTCGGCGTCACCGTCATCGTGGCGACCCACGACGTGCACCTGATCGACCAGTTCGGCGCCCGCCGCATCATCCTCGGCGAGGGTCGCGTCGCCGTCGAGACCCCGCCATGAACCTGCGCGCCTATGGCCTGCGCCACGCGCAAACCTTCGTCGGCGCGCTCGGGCGGATCGCCGCGGCGCCGCTCGGCGCGCTGATGACGATGGCGGTGATCGGCATCGCGCTCGCGCTGCCGCTGTGCCTGGTCGTGTTCCTGCAGAATGCCCGCGCGGCGACCGCCGGCTGGAACGACGCGTTCGACCTGTCGGTATACCTGGTCAAGTCCGCGGACCTCGCGCGCACCCGCGACATTGCGACCGAAATCCAGAAGCGCGGCGATGTCGCCACGGTGCAGGTGGTCACCGCGACCGCGGCCCTGGCGCAGTTTCGCAAGGATTCGGGCTTCGGCGCGGCGCTCGATGCGCTGCAGGACAATCCGCTGCCGAACACACTGATCGTCACGCCAGCGCTCGCCGCGAGCACGCCGGCGGGCACCGCCGCGCTGCGGACCGCGATTGCCGCGATCGCCGACGTCGACAAGGTCCAGATCGACACCGCCTGGGTGGAACGGCTGCTCGCGATGATCGATCTGCTGCGCCGGGTGGCGCTGCTCACGGCCGGACTGCTCGGCATCGGCGTCGTGTTGATCGTCGGCAATACGATCCGACTGGACATCCTGAACCGCCGCACCGAAATCGAGGTGATGAAATTGGTCGGCGGTTCCGATGGCTTCGCGCGCCGGCCGTTTCTGTACGGCGGCCTTTGTTATGGCTTCGGCGGTGGCGTGTTGGCGCTCGTGCTGGTCGGCGCCGCGACCGCGGCGGTCGCCGCCCCGGTCGCCCGTCTGGCCGGGCTCTACGGCAGTCGGTTCCAATTGACCGGACTCGATTTTTCCACCGGGATCGCCGTCCTCGCCGCGGCAAGCCTGCTGGGTTGGGTCGGATCGTGGATCGCTGCAACGCACCATATCCGGGCGATCAACCCCAGCTAAGCTTCGGTTTTTTATGAAAAATTAAGGGGTTTCCGAACTTCCCCCGCCATTAGCACTCCAATATGCTGAGTGCTATCATTGACGCCACTGGATATCGGAGGTTCACGCTAATGACCGCAGCCTTGGTTGCCAAACAATCTGGCCTGGTGTTCGCAGGACCGATGGGAAGCCTGGATTCCTATGTCAGTCGCGTCTCGCAAATACCGGTTCTGTCGAAAGACGACGAGATCGCGTTGGCGACGCGTTTCCGCGCCGACGGCGACTTGGACGCCGCGCGCGAACTGGTTCTCTCGCACCTGCGCTTCGTCGTACACATCGCGCGCGGCTACGTAGGCTATGGCCTGCCGATGGGCGATTTGATCCAAGAGGGCAACGTCGGCCTGATGAAAGCCGTCAAACGCTTCGATCCGACGGTCGGCGTGCGCCTGGTCTCCTTCGCGGTGCACTGGGTCCGCGCCGAGATCCACGAGTATGTGTTGCGCAACTGGCGGCTGGTGAAGGTCGCCACCACCAAGGCGCAGCGCAAGCTGTTCTTCAACCTGCGGCGGATGAAGAAGAATCTCGCCTGGCTGTCCGAGGCCGAGACGCAGGCGGTCGCCAAGGACCTCGGTGTCGAGCCGCGCGACGTGCGCGAGATGGAACAGCGCTTGTCGGCCCGGGATTTGGCGTTCGATCCGGTGCCGGACAACGACGAGGACGAAACCTACTCGCCGGCCCTGTACCTGCCGGCGACCAATGCCGACCCGGCGGTCGAGATCGAGCGCGAGGAGTGGGAAGAAGTCTCCAGCGACCGGCTGAACTTCGCGATCGGCAAGCTCGATGAGCGCAGCCGCAACATCCTGCGCCGGCGCTGGATGACCGAGGACAAGGCGACGCTGCATGAGCTCGCGGACGAATACGGCATCTCGGCCGAACGCGTGCGCCAGGTCGAGGTCAACGCGATCAACAAGCTCAAAGGGCTGATGGCGGTCTGATCAACGGCCGCCGCGTTCGTACGCGGCGGCTTCCCGGAACACCTGGGTGTGCAGCTCGGCGGTGCGCAGCCGCGTCGGCGCGTAGCCGCCGGCCAGCACGATCGCGAGCGGCAGATCGCGGCCGCGCGCCGCCTCGATCACCAGGCGGTCGCGCGCGCGGATTCCCTCGTCGCTGAGCGCGAGTCTCCCGTAGCGGTCGCCGGCGGCGACATCCACTCCGGCGACGTAAAACGCGAGGTCCGCGTCCGCCGCATCGAGCACCTCGGGCAACAGCCGCGCGAGCGCGGCCAGATACGCACCGTCGCCGGTTCCATCCGGCAGGCCCAGGTCCAGGCTCGAGCGCATCTTGGCGCTCGGATAATTCTCCGCTCCGTGCATCGAGAACGTGAACACCGCGTGATCCTCGGCGAATATGGACGCCGTACCGTTGCCCTGATGAACGTCCAGGTCGATGACCACCGCCCGGCGGATCGCCCCTTCGGCGCGCAATCGCATCACGGCGACCGCGACGTCGTTGACGACGCAAAATCCCTCGCCGTGGTCGGCGAACGCGTGATGCGTGCCGCCGGCGAGGTTCGCGCCGAGGCCGGCGGCGAGCGCGGCGCGCGCCGCGAGCAGCGTGCCGCCGGCGGCCAGGCGCGACCGCAGCCACAGGGACTCGGACCAGGGCATGCCGAGCCGGCGCACCTCGGCCGCCGAGAGTCCGGCATTCGCGAGCTTGTCCAGATATTCGGCCGTGTGCACGAGCGCGAGGGTGTCCGCCGACAGCGGCTCGGGGATCATGAGGTCCGCGGCGGCGACGATGCCCTCGTCGACCAGCAGCCCGCGCAGCAGC
>JAJXYR010000322.1 GCA_021780475.1 Pseudomonadota bacterium | reverse complement strand
ATTCCCGAACAGCTCTCGTTCCGCCGCCCCGGCGTGCGCGACGGCCAGATGCGGCGGCTGCGCCGCGGCCTGATGCGCATCGAGGACGAACTGGATTTGCACGGGCTGACCCAGCTGCGGGCCCATAACCTGTTCGGCGGCTTTCTCGACTCGAGCCGCGAGCGCGGCCTCCTGTGCGTGCGGATCATCCATGGAAAGGGCACGCGCTCCGGCGCCCGCGGCCCGGTTTTGAAGGCGGCCGTCGACGCCTGGCTGCGCGGCCGCCACGACGTGGTCGCGTTCACGTCGGCCCGCCCCGGGGACGGCGGCTCGGGCGCGGTTTACGTGCTGCTGCGCGCCTGATCGAGGAGCACGCTCGCGAGGGCGGCGAGCCCCTCTGCGCGGCCGATGAATCCCATGCGCTCGGTCGTCGTCGCCTTGACGTTCACCACGCCCGGATCGATGCCGAGGTCCGCGGCCAGATTCGCGGCCATCGCCGCGCGATGCTTGGCGATGCGCGGCGCCTCGGCGAGCACCGTGATGTCGGCGTTCACGACCACGAGGCCCGCGGCGCGCGCCAGCGCCGCCACTTCACGCAGGAACACGCGGCTGTCGGCGCCGCGGTATCGCGGATCGCTGTCGGGAAAATGCTGGCCGATGTCGCCCGCGCCGAGCGCCCCGAGGATCGCGTCGCACAGCGCGTGGATGACCACGTCGCCGTCGGAATGGGCGACGATCGACCGGTCGTGATCGAGGCGCAGGCCCCCGAGCACCACGTGATCGCCGTCGCCGAAGCGGTGTGCGTCGAAACCTTGACCAATGCGCATGCGCGTCCCTTCCCGGTTGCCGATGATGCGGGCGGCCGTTTCCAGGTCCTCGGCCCGCGTGACCTTGATGTTGAACGGCGATCCCGGCACGAGCGCCGCATGAATGCCGATGCGCTCCATCGCCTGCGCCTCGTCCGTGACGGTGACGCCGGCCGCGGCCGCCTCGGCGAGCGCCCGCACGAGACCGGCGTAGCCGAACACCTGCGGTGTCAGTGCCCGCCATAGTCCGGTGCGGTCGACGGTGTCGATCCTGCCGGCCGCGCCTTCGCGTTTTACGGTATCGACGATCGGCGCGGCGAGCACGGCCCCGCCCGCCGCCGCGCCGCTCGCGTCGCAGCGATCCAAGGCGTCGAGCAGATCGCGGATTTCGCGTCCGCTGAGACAGGGACGGGCCGCGTCGTGGACGAGAACCCAGTCGTCCGGCGCGGCCCGGCCGGCGAGACGCGCGAGCCCGTTGGCGACGGAGACCTGACGGCTCGCGCCGCCGATCGCCGTATCCAAGCGCGGCCCGCCGAGCGCCGCGGCGAGCGGCGGCCAGCGGGCGTCGTCGGCGGCGACGACGACGACGGTGCACGCGATCCGCGGCTCATCGAGCAGCGCGGCGAGCGACCATTCGAGCATCGTGCGTCCGGCGAGTCCGGCGTATTGTTTGGGCGCCGCCGCGCCGGGCGCGAAGCGCTCGCCGCGGCCCGCCGCGGGCAGAATCGCGAAGACGCGCTTCGCCGCCGGCGCGCCGCTCATTCGGCGCGGGCGGTAATCGGGGCGGCCGCGGCGACGGGCGCAACGGGCCCCGCCGAGGAGACGACCTCGTAGAAAGTCTCGTTGCTGCCGATCATCCCGAGTTCACTGCGGGCGCGCTCTTCGATCGCGCCCATCCCGACCTTCAGATCGTGCACTTCGGCGGCCAATTGACGATTGCGTTCCGCCTGGGATTGGTTCGCGGCGGTTTGCGCGGCGATTTCCGCGTCCAAACGCGTGATTTCGCGCATACCTTGGCGCGAGAACCACAATTGGTACTGGAGTAAAAGCAACGCCAGACTCAATGCGGCAGCGAAAATCCTCATGGGGACAGCAGCTTAGCACGAACTCTTAAGATATTGGAACAGAAAGTGCCTGGAAGCCGGCATAGCTGGCTTTGGCGCCGAGCTCAGCTTCGATCCGCAATAGCTGGTTGTATTTCGCTACCCGGTCGGATCGGGACATCGATCCCGTCTTGATCTGGGTGGCGGTCGTCGCCACCGCGATGTCCGCGATGATCGAATCCTCGGTCTCGCCGGAACGGTGCGAGATCACCGAGGCGTAGCGGGCGTCCGCGGCCATCGCGATCGCGTCGAGGGTTTCGCTCAGCGTGCCGATTTGATTCGGCTTGATCAAGATCGCATTGGCGACCTTGCGGGCGATGCCCTCGGCGAAAATCTTGGTGTTGGTCACGAAAACGTCGTCGCCGACCAGCTGGATCCGGTCTCCGAGCTTGCGGGTCAGCAGTTCCCAACCCGCCCAATCATCCTCGCTCATGCCGTCCTCGATCGTGACGATCGGATATTTCGCCGCGAGGCCCGCGAGATAGTCGGCGAATTCGGCCGACGTGAACTTGCGCCCCTCGGAGGCGAGCGTATACACGCCGTTCGCGTGGAACTCGGTGCTGGCGACATCGAGGCCGAGGTAGACGTCCCGCCCCGCGCGGTAACCCGCCTTGTCGACGGCTTCGAGAATCGTCGCGAGCGCCGCCTCGTTCGATGGCAGATCCGGCGCGAACCCGCCCTCGTCGCCGACGGCCGTGTTGAGCCCTTTCGCGTGCAGCACCTTTTTCAGCGCATGGAAGATCTCGGCGCCGTAGCGCACCGCTTCGGCGAGCGTCGGCGCGCCGACCGGCAGGATCATGAATTCCTGGATGTCGACGCTGTTGTCGGCGTGGGCCCCGCCGTTGATGATGTTCATCATCGGCACCGGCATCACGTAGTCCCGCTCCCCGCCGAGGTGGCGGTACAAGGGAAGCTTGCGCGAGGCGGCGGCGGCGCGTGCGGCCGCGAGCGACGCGGCGAGCAGCGCGTTCGCGCCGAGACGCGACTTGTTCGGGGTGCCGTCGAGATCGATCAGACGCGCATCGATGCGGCGCTGATCGTCGACGCTTTCACCGACGAGCAGGTCGCGGATCGGCCCGCAAACGTGCTCGACGGCCTTGCGCACGCCCTTGCCGCCGAACCGGCGCGGATCGCCATCGCGCAGTTCGACCGCCTCGCGCGTGCCGGTCGACGCACCCGACGGGATCGCGGCGCGCCCCATCAGGCCGGAATCAAGAACCACGTCCGCCTCGACGGTCGGATTGCCGCGGGAATCGATGATTTCCCGGCCGCGTACATCGACGATTCGGCTCATAAAAGGCTTTCCTCGAAAGGTTGTTGTTTGACGGATCGATCGATGTCGACGAGCGTCGCGAGCAGGGCCGCCATGCGCCCGAGCGGCCAGGCGTTCGGCCCATCCGACAGCGCCCGTGACGGATCCGGGTGGGTCTCCATGAACAGGCCCGCAATGCCTGCGGCGACGGCGGCGCGCGCGAGCACCGGGACGAATTCGCGCTGGCCGCCCGACGAGTCGCCGCGCCCTCCCGGCAATTGGACCGAGTGGGTCGCGTCGAACACCACGGGACAGCCGGTGGCGCGCATCACGGCGAGCGAGCGCATGTCGGCGATGAGGTTGTTGTAGCCGAAGCTGAATCCGCGCTCGCAGACCATGATTTGCGAATTGCCGGTCGAGCGCGCCTTGTCGACGACGTTCTGCATCTCCCACGGCGACAGGAACTGTCCCTTCTTGACGTTGACGGGCAGGCCCTGTGAGGCGACCGCGACGATGAAATTGGTCTGCCGGCACAGGAATGCCGGCGTCTGCATGACGTCGACGACCGCGGCGACTTCGCCGAGCGGGGTGTCCTCATGGACGTCGGTGAGCACCGGCACGCCGATCTGCGAACGCACCTTCTCGAGAGCCTTCAGGCCGTCGGCGATGCCGGGACCGCGGAAACTCGAGCGGGAGGATCGGTTGGCCTTGTCGAAGGACGCCTTGAACACGAACGGCACGCCGAGCGCGGCGGTGATCTCGCGCAGGCGGCCGGCCACCTCGAGCACAAGCCCCTCGCTCTCGATCACGCAGGGACCGGCGATCAGGAACAGCGGGCGGTCGACGCCGACGTCGAATGCGGCGAGTTTCATGCCGTCGCGCGGCCGGGGCGCAGCGCCGCGCGGTATTCGCGCGCCGCGCGCACGAACCCGGTGAACAAGGGGTGGCCGTCACGCGGGGTCGACGTGAATTCGGGATGGAACTGGCTCGCGACGAACCACGGATGGGCGGGGAGCTCGATGAACTCGACCAGCCCGTCGACGGAGAATCCGGAGAAACGCATGCCCGCGGCGGAGAGCTCGTCGAGATAGTTGTTGTTGAATTCGTAGCGATGCCGGTGGCGCTCGAAGATGGATTCCTTGCCGTAGAGCGTGTGCGCCAGGGATCCCGGCACCAGGCGCGACTCCTGGGCGCCCAAGCGCATGCTGCCGCCGAGATTCGTCTTCTCGTCGCGGACTTGCTGGCCGCGGGCCAGATCCTGCCACTCGGTGATCAGCGCGATCACCGGATGGTTGGTCGCGCGGTCGAATTCGGTGCTGTTCGCGCCCTTCAGCGCGAGCGCATTGCGCGCGTACTCGATGATCGCCAGCTGCATTCCGAGACAGATGCCGAGATACGGCACGCGGTTCTCCCGCGCGAAGCGTATCGCCTGGATCTTGCCCTCGACGCCGCGGTCGCCGAACCCGCCCGGTACGAGAATCGCGTCCATGTTGTGGAGCGCGCCGGGGCCCGCGCGCTCGATGTCCTCGGACTCGAAATAGTGGATGTTGACGCGCGTGCGGGTCTTGATGCCGCCGTGCATCAGGGATTCGTTCAGCGAGATGTAGGAATCGCGGATCTGCACGTACTTGCCGACCATCGCGATGTCGACGACCGCCTCCGGATTCTGTTTCGCCGCGACGACGGCGCGCCAGTCCGTCAGGTCCGTCGGCGGCGCCTCGAGGCGGAACTTGTCGACGATGATGTCGTCGAGGTTCTGTTCGTGCAACAGCAGCGGAATCTTGTAGATGTCGTCGGAATCGACCGCCGAGATCACCGCGCGCTCCTCGACGTTCGTGAACAGCGCGATCTTGCGGCGCTGTTCGTCCGGCAGCGGCTGCGCGCAGCGGCACAACAGAATGTCCGGCTGGATGCCGATGCCGCGCAGTTCCTTGACGGAATGCTGCGTCGGCTTGGTCTTGATCTCGCCGGAGCCGCCCACGACCGGCACGAGCGTCAGATGCATGTACAAGGCGTGATTGCGGCCGACCTCGACGCCCATCTGGCGTATCGCCTCGAGGAACGGCAGCGACTCGATGTCGCCGACGGTGCCGCCGATCTCGACCATGCAGACGTCGGCGCTGCCCGCGCCCATGCGGATGCGGTACTTGATCTCGTCGGTGATGTGCGGGATGACCTGGACCGTCGCACCGAGGTAATCCCCGCGCCGCTCCTTGGCGATCACGCGCTCGTAGATGCGCCCGGTGGTGAAGTTGCTGTTGCGGCCGGTCGTCGTGCGCACGAAGCGCTCATAGTGGCCGAGATCGAGATCGGTTTCGGTGCCGTCCGCGGTCACGAACACCTCGCCGTGCTGGAACGGACTCATCGTTCCCGGGTCGACGTTGATGTAGGGGTCGAGCTTGACCATGCTCACCTTGAGGCCACGCGCCTCGAGGATCGCGCCTAATGAAGCCGATGCGATGCCCTTGCCAAGCGAGGAAACCACCCCGCCGGTGACGAATACGAATCTGGTCATGATGGGTCACCGCCGCCGATAAATGCCCGGGTCGCGAACCGGTGTCGATCCGCTTCGCGCGAGCATGAAGCCAATAGGGAATAACGAGAATTCGACGGGAATTCAGGTTACCAGATCGCGCGTGCCGCGGCAATCGAATCAGACGAGCGAAGGCGCCTCCTCCCAGGAGACACGCAGCCCGGATTCGCGCGAGTCGACGCACCATGCCGAGTCCATCCATAGGTCGCCGACGCCGATCAAGGCCGTGCCCGCGTACAGAAACGGCAACGCGCCGCGCATCCACGGGAGCACACCGTCCGCCTGACACAGATGCCGCACCGTCTGCGTGGCCGCGGCCGGCGCCGGCTTCAAGGACTCGCCGCCGCGGCGGCCGCGCACCGTGAGCAGGGCGGGCAG
>JAJXYR010000079.1 GCA_021780475.1 Pseudomonadota bacterium | reverse complement strand
CGATCCGGGTCGTGCGCCGCGCGGCGGCGCCCGGCATGGCGGACTATGCGGCGCTCGACAAGCCGACCGTGCAGCGTCAGCGGGCCGTGGGCGACGGCCTGCACGCCGATGCCGAATCGGAGGACATGCTGGATATTCCGGCTTTCCTGCGCCGCCAGGCCGATTGAGGACGCAGCGGGGGAACATTCCATTGAAATCGGCGCCCGGCGCCGCGTGTCGCACGCGGCGCCGGGCGCCGGCTTTTTGGCCGCAGGCGGCTTTTGGCCGGCGGCCTGCGCTGTGGTACCTTTGGCGGATCAATCCAGGCTCCGGCCTCACGGACAATGCTGAATCAAAGAACACTGAAGAATTCGATCCGGGCTTCGGGGATAGGTCTACATACCGGCAATAAAGTGCTGATGACGCTGCGGCCGGCGGCGCCCGACACGGGCATCGTCTTCCGCCGCACGGACCTGGCGCAACCGGTCGATATCAAGGCGCGGGCGGAATTCGTCGGCGACACGATGCTCGGCACGACGCTGCATCGCGGCGACACGAAGATCTCCACCGTGGAACACCTGTTGTCGGCGCTCGCCGGCCTCGGGATCGACAATGCCCTAGTCGAGGTCAGCGCCGCCGAGGTGCCGATCATGGACGGCAGCGCCGGGCCTTTCGTGTTCCTGTTGCAGTCGGCCGGGATCGAAGAACAAAGGGCGCCGAAGCGCTTCATCCGCATCCTCGAGACGGTGCGGGTCGAGGAGGGCGACAAGTGGGCGCGGTTCGACCCGTACGACGGCTTCAAGGTGAATTTCGAGATCGAGTTCGACCACCCGACGTTCAAGAAACACGCCCAGGTGGCGACGATGGATTTCTCGACCACGTCGTTCTTACGCGAGGTGAGCCGCGCGCGTACGTTCGGATTCATGCGGGACCTGGAGAGCCTGCGGGCGCGTAATCTCGCGCTCGGCGGCAACATGGACAACGCGATCGTGCTCGACGACTACCGCGTGCTCAACGAGGACGGGTTGCGCTACGAGGATGAGTTCGTCAAGCACAAGATCCTCGACGCGATCGGGGACTTGTACCTCCTCGGGCACAGCCTGATCGGCGAATTCAGCGGCTACAAGTCGGGTCACGCACTCAACAACCGGCTGTTGCGCACGCTGATCGACACCGCGAGCGCCTGGCGGGAAGTGACCTTCGAGAGCCTCGCGGAGGCGCCCATTTCCTACGTGCCGGCGGCCGTTCAGGCCTGATCGGCTCCGCCGTCGGTCCGCACGACGCGAATCCGGACCGCGGTGATCTCGGCCGCTAGGCTTGCGGCGACGAGGGGGAGCGCCGCGCCCATCGCGTAGCGAATTCTGGTCGCCCAGACCGCGCTGCGGACGCCGACCGACAGGCGGCCGGCCTCGAAGCCCGCGGTGGCGACGTGCGGCGCCAGCGTTTCCGGCAGCGCACCCCGCAAGGCGTCGAGCACCGCGTCGCGCGCGCGCAGGCGCCGCTCCAGGTCTGAAAGCTTGTTCTGACCTAAGTGCAATAACTCACTGATAGGTTTGGGGTATTGCATCGCAACAGCTGGCGCGCGAGGAATTATCGTCCGCCAAGTGTGCGGAAATCCTTGTTTTAAGTCACCTTTTTCTGCATAGTTCGCGCAAGACTGATCAAGGGCAAACTCACCGAAAGGTTGAGGACGCAAAGCTTCCGGTCTACCGCTCGTTCGAAGAGCCACGATAGCGGGGTTGCCAGTGAAAGACGCGTTGGAATCGTATTCCCTATGAACGTCATATTTGTCGGCCGCCAGTCCGGTCGCGTGAAACAATTCGACTTGAGACACCCGGTGGTGGTCGCCGTGGCGCTCGCCGTCGTCCTGGTCGTGGTCGGCGGCGCCTTCTCGGTCGGCATGAGCTTGGGATCCCGGCAGGGCAACGACGGCGTGAACCGGATGGGGCAGCTCGGTCGCTGGTCGACCGCGATTTTGCAACAACAGGCTCAAATCGAGCAGGTCCGGCGCACGTTCCAGGAAAAGGTCAACGCCCTCGCGATGCAGGTCGGACAGATGGACGCGAGCGTCATCCGGCTCGACGCGCTCGGCCGACGCCTGACCCACATGGCGAACATCGACGACGGGGAATTCAATTTCGGCGCCCCTCCGCCCCAAGGCGGCGAGGGCGACTCCCCGGGCCAGCCGGCGGAGATCCCGAGCCTCTCGGCGATGGTCGACCGGATCCAAGGCGAGCTTGCGAGCCGCGAACAGCAGCTCGGAGTGCTCGAGAACCTGATCATGACCCGCGAGCTCAACAAACAGGTCTACCCGGCCGGCAGTCCGGTCAAGACCGGTTGGATTTCCTCGTATTTCGGCGACCGCTCCGACCCGTTCACCGGCTTCACCGAGTTTCACAAGGGCCTCGACATCGCGGCACCCGAGGGAACCCACGTCGATGCCGTGGGGGCCGGTTTGGTGACCTGGGCGGGGCCGCGCTCCGGCTACGGCAACATGGTCGAGATCAATCACGGCAACGGGCTGGCGACGCGCTATTGTCACAATGAAAAGCTGCTGGTGCGGGTCGGCGACCTGGTGCACAAGGGCGAGGAAATCGCGCTGCTGGGATCCACCGGCCGTTCCACCGGGCCGCACCTGCATTTCGAGGTCCTGAAGAACGGCGCGGCGGTCAATCCCCTGCCCTACGTCGGCGCCATGCGCTGATCGCGACGCGATTCGGCGCCCCGGCGGCGAAACGATTTCCCGCCTTCCCGGTCTATCCGTACAATACCGATCTTTTTGAGGATTCCCGCGCGTGTGGAAGCTTTTGACGCATGTATTCGGCAGCCGTAACCAGCGCCTGATCAAGGAGTTCGGCCGCACCGTTGCCGCCATCAACGCCCTCGAACCCGAGGTGCGGGAGCTCAAGGACGAGGAGTTCCCGGAGAAGACCCGCGAACTGAAGGCCCGCTTCGCCGGCGGCGCCACGCTCGATCAGCTCGCGCCGGAGGCGTTCGCGCTGGTGCGCGAGGCCTCGCGCCGCAAGCTCGGCCTGCGCCATTTCGACGTCCAGTTGATCGGCGGCCTGGTGCTGAACGCGGGCAAGATCGCCGAGATGCGCACCGGCGAGGGCAAGACGCTGATGGCGACGCTGCCCGCCTACCTGAACGCGCTCACCGGCGAGGGTGTCCACGTCGTCACCGTCAACGAGTACCTGGCGCAGCGCGACTCGGACTGGATGAGCCCGGTGTACCGCTTCCTCGGCCTCGAAGTCGGCGTCATCAAGAATGCGCAAGACCAGGAAGAGAAGCGCGCGGCCTATGCCTGCGACATCACCTACGGCACCAACAACGAATTCGGTTTCGACTACCTGCGCGACAATCTGGCGTTCCGGCTCGAGGAGCGCGCGCAGCGCCGGCTTTCGTTCGCGATCGTCGACGAAGTCGACTCGATCCTGATCGACGAGGCGCGCACGCCGCTCATCATCTCGGGTCCCGCCGAGGAGAGCACCGAGCTCTACATCAAGATCAACGCCTTGATCCCCCGTCTGACGCGCCAGCTCGAAGAGGAGGGTCCCGGCGACTATGCGGTCGACGAGAAGACCAAGCAGGCGACGCTCACCGAGGACGGCCACGCGAAGGTCGAGGAGCTGCTGGCGGAGAGCGGCCTGCTGCGCGACGGCGAGAGCCTGTACGACGCGACCAACATCCGGCTGATGCATCATCTGAACGCCGCGCTGCGCGCGCACTCGCTGTACAAGCGCGACGTCGAGTACATCGTGCGGGGCGGCGAGGTGATCATCGTCGACGAGTTCACCGGGCGCACGATGCAGGGCCGGCGCTGGTCCGACGGCCTGCACCAGGCGGTCGAGGCGAAGGAGGGCGTCAAGGTCCGCGAGGAGAACCAGACCGTCGCGTCGATCACGTTCCAGAACTACTTCCGCCTGTACAGCAAGCTCTCGGGCATGACCGGCACCGCCGACACCGAGGCGTTCGAGTTCCAGGAGATCTACGGGCTGGAAGTGGCGGTGGTGCCGACCCACAAGCCGATGATCCGCAACGACCGCTCCGACCTCGTGTTCCTGAGCGAAAACGACAAGTTCCAGGCGATCCTCGAGGACATCCAGGACTGCGTCAAGCGCGGCCAGCCCGCGCTCGTCGGCACGACCTCGATCGAGGCGTCCGAGCGCCTCGCGAAACTGCTCTCCAACGCGAAGATCCCGCATGAAGTGCTGAACGCGAAGCAGCACGAGCGTGAAGCGCACATCGTCGCCGAGGCCGGGCGGCCGGGCGCGGTGACGATCGCGACCAACATGGCGGGCCGCGGCACCGACATCGTGCTCGGCGGCAGCCCGCAGATTCAAATCGACGCGATCGCCGAGCCGACCGAAGGCCAGCTGAAGGAAATCCGCGAGGAATGGCAGCGGCGGCACGACCAGGTGCTCGCCGCCGGCGGGCTGCACATCATCGGCACCGAGAGGCACGAGTCGCGCCGCATCGACAATCAGCTGCGCGGCCGGTCGGGACGCCAGGGCGATCCCGGTTCGAGCCGGTTCTACCTGTCGCTCGAAGACAACTTGATGCGCATCTTCGGCGACCCGACGCGGATGAAGGCCTTGATGACGCGTGTCGGCATGAAGGCCGGCGAAGCCATTGAGAGCGGCATGCTCACGCGCCAGATCGAGCGGGCCCAGCGGCGCGTCGAACAGCATAACTTCGACGCCCGCAAACAATTGCTGGAATACGACGACGTCGCCAACGATCAGCGACGCGTGATCTACCAACAGCGCACCGATTTGATGGGCGCCGAAAACGTCGCCGAAGCGATCGTCGGCATTCGCGAGGAGGTCGTCGACAGTCTCGTCGAACAGTACGTTCACACGGGCGCACCCGAGGATCAGTGGGACGTCGCGGGCTTGGTCGAGGCGGTCGAGCGCGATTTCGGCCCGCGCCTGCCGGTCGAGGACTGGCTGAAGAACGAAGCCTCCGGCGACGGCTCGTCGCTGAAGAAGAAGACGCTCGAGGCGCTGGAGCGCGCCTACCAGGAGAAGGTGGACAGCGTCGGCGTCGAGGTCATGCGCTACATCGAAAAGGAAGTGATGCTGCGCACGCTGGACCAGCACTGGCGCGAGCACCTGGCGGCGATGGACTACATGCGCCAGGGCATCTACCTGCGCGGCTATGCGCAGAAGGACCCGAAGCAGGAGTACAAGCGCGAGGCCTTCGTGTTGTTCTCGGCGATGCTCGACCGCATCAAGCTCGACACCATCACGACGGTCTCCAAGATCCAGGTGCGCAGCCAGGAGGAGATCGAGCGCGAGGAGACCGAGCGCCAGAGGCGGCTTGCGCGCGCGCTCCAACTGCAGCACGCGGAGGCGGTCTCGCCGATTCACGGCGCGGCCGGTGGCGAACCGGGGTCGGGCCTGGGCTCGGACGGCGAGCCGGGCTCGCGTGGTGAGGCGCCCGCGGCGATGCCGTTCGTGCGCGCGGTGCCGAAAGTCGGTCGCAACGAACCCTGCCCCTGCGGTTCCGGGCGCAAATACAAGCATTGCCACGGCGCCTTGCAGGCGAACGGCTGATACGCACGCCGGTGTGCGCCGCGGCCGCCCGAGGCGCTTTGCACGTCGTCGCCGGCGTCATCCGCGATTCCCGGGACCGGGTGCTGCTCGCGCAGCGCCCCGCCGGCAAGCATCTCGCGGGCGGCTGGGAGTTTCCCGGCGGCAAGCTGGACGGCGGGGAGACACCCTTCGCAGCGCTGCGGCGCGAACTCGACGAGGAACTGGGTATCGCGGTGGACGCCGCTCATCCGGTGATCCGCATCCGCCACGACTATCCGGACCGGCGCGTGCTCCTCGACGTCTGGGCGGTGACGGGTTACCGCGGCTCGCCGCAAGGCTGCGACGGCCAGAACTTACGCTGGTGCGAAGCGGACGCGCTCGCCGGCGCGCGGCTGCTGCCGGCGGACCGACCGGTCGTCACGGCGCTGCGCCTGCCGGAGCGGCTCACGGCGACCGAGACCGCGGTCTACCGGCTTGGCGCGGCGGGTGGCGCGAGCGAGGGCCGGTCCGCCGACCCACCCCGCTTGCACGGCGCC
>JAJXYR010000067.1 GCA_021780475.1 Pseudomonadota bacterium | reverse complement strand
CCCCCGCCAGCCCCTCCGTCAGGAGCCGCATCGTCAGAGCGAACGCGGCCACCTTGGGCGCACTGCCGATGAACAGCGTCACGCAGGTCGGCGAGCCCTCGTAGACGTCGGGTATCCACATGTGAAACGGCACGGCCCCGAACTTGAACCCGATCGCGACGATGATGAAGGCGATCCCGAACAACAGCCCGATGTTTGTCGCGAGCCCGCCATGCACCGCCGCCGCGATCGCATCGAGCTGCAGACTACCCGTCACGCCATAGACGATCGACATGCCGTAGAGCAGCGTGCCCGAGGCGAGCGAGCCCAGCACGAAGAACTTGATCGCCGACTCGGCCGCGCGTCCGGACTCACGGTCGAACGCGACCATCGCGTACAGGCACAGCGACAGCAGTTCCAGGCCGAGATAGAGCGTGATCAGGCTCGCCGCGGACGCGAGCACGAGGATCCCGAGGGTCGCGAACAGCCCCAGGACGAAATATTCACCCTTCAGGATACCGCGCCAGCGCATGTATTCGACCGAATACACGAACACGACCGCCACGGTCAGCAGTGCGACGACCTTGAGGACCTGGGACATCGCGTCGATTTCGAACATGCCCCCGAGCGCCGTGACGCGTCCGGCGACCGGCACCACCGCGGCGATCGCGGCGGTGATCAGCAGCGTGACGACGGAGATCGCCGCGATCCAATGCCGCTTCTCCTCGCCGATCAGCAGGTCCAGCAGCAGGATGGCGCAGGCGCCCAGGCCCAGAAAGATCTCCGGAGCGGCGAGGCCCATCCCGGCATTGAAATCGGCGACACTGAAAACGTTCATGCGTGGACCCTAGGGCGCAAGCTTCGAGACCAGCAGTTGCTGGGTTAAATGTTGGGTCGTCGCCCGCATCGCGTCGAGCAGCGGCGCCGGCCAGATGCCGACCAGCAGCACGGCCGCCGCGAGAACGCCCAGCACCAGGAACTCGCGCCCGTTGAGATCCTCGAGCGCGGCCACCTGCGGATTGGCGACGGGCCCGAAGATCACCCGCTTGACCAGCCAGAGCGTATAGGCGGCGCCGAGCACCAGCGTCACCGCCGCGAGAATCGAGTACCACACGTCGGCCTTGAACGCCGCGAGAATAACCAGGAACTCGCCGACGAAGCCCGAGGTGCCCGGCAGGCCGGTGTTCGCGAGCGAGAACAGGACCATGAACGTGGCGAATATCGGCATCGTGTTGACGACGCCGCCGTAGGCGCTGATCTCGCGGCTGTGCACGCGGTCGTACATCACGCCGACGCACAGGAACATCGCGCCGGAGACGAGGCCGTGGGAGATCATCTGCACGACCGCCCCGTCGAGCGCCATCTCGACGCCGAGCGTGCGGCCGGTTTGTTCGATGATCTTGAAGCCGACGAACGCACCCAGGGTCACGAATCCCATGTGGGCGATCGACGAGTACGCGATCAGCTTCTTCATGTCCTTTTGCGCGAGAGCGACGAAGCCGATGTAGACCACCGCGATCAGCGACAACGCGATCATCAGCCACGTGAGCTCGCGGCTGGCATCCGGCGTGATCGGCAGCGACAGGCGCAGGAATCCGTAGCCGCCCATCTTGAGCATGATCGCGGCCAGCACGACCGACCCGCCAGTCGGCGCCTCGACGTGCGCATCGGGCAGCCAGGTGTGCACCGGCCACATCGGCACCTTGACCGCGAACGCGGCGAAGAACGCGAGGAATATCAGCGTCTGTTCGGTGAGGCTCAGGGGCATCCGCGCGAACACGTCGAGGTCGTAGCTGCCGGACTTCAGGTGCAGGTAGATCAGCGCGACCAGCATCAACAGGGAGCCCAGGAACGTGTACAGGAAGAACTTGATGGTCGCGTAGACCCGGCGCGCCCCGCCCCACACGCCGATGATGATGAACATCGGGATCAGCATGACTTCCCAGAACACGTAGAACAGCAGCGCGTCGCGCGCGCAAAACACGCCGATCATCGCCCCTTCGAGGATCAGGAAGGCGCCGAAGTACTGTGCGACGCGCTTGGCGACGCTGCCCCACCCGGCGATGACCACCAGCACGGTCGTCAGCGTCGTCAGGACGATGAGCGGCATCGCGATGCCGTCGACGCCGAGATAGAACTGCGCGCTGATGCTGGGCACCCAGGCCGCGCGCTCGACGAACTGCATCGCCGCGGTGCCGGTGTTGAACTGCGTCATCAGGGGCACGCTCGCGGCGAGCGCGGCCAGCGCGAACGCGAGCGACAGCCAGCGCGCGGCCGAGGGCCGTTCGTTGCCGAGCGCGAGCACCGTGAACCCGCCGAGGATCGGCAGCCAGATCAGGATCGACAGGAGGTGTCCGGAGGTCATCATGTCCGCCATATCAGCCACATCAACAGCGACGCGAGCCCGAGGATCATCGCGAATGCATAGTGATACAGGTACCCCGACTGCGCGTAGCGCATCACCGAGGACACCCAGCCGACGGCACGCGCGCTGCCGTTGACCATCCCGCCGTCGATGAGGTCCTGGTCGCCGTAGCGCCACAAACCGCCGCCCAGCAGGCGCGCGCCCGCGACCAGGACGTGTTCGTTGAACCAGTCGAACCCGAATTTATTGACCAGTGCGGCGTGCACCCAGCGGAAGCGCCGCAGGGCGGCGTCGGCGAGCGCGGGCTTCTTCAGGAAGAACAACCAGGCGCTTCCCACCCCCGCCGCCGCGAGCCAGAACGGCAGCCCGGCGAAGCCGTTCAGCACGAATGCCGCGGGACCATGGAACTCGGCAGCCATCGGCGCGAGCACGTCGTGCGCCGGAAGCACCTCGATCGCGCCGCCAAAAAACCCGCCGAACAGCAGCGGCCTGATCGCGAACCATCCGATCAGCGCGGACGGGATCGCGAGCAGCACGAGAGGCAACGTGACGACCCAGGGGCTCTCGTGCAGGTGGTCGCGGGTGTGATGGTCCATGCGCTCTTCGCCGTGGAAGGTCATGAAGAACATCCGGAACGTGTACAGGGCGGTCACGAACACGCCGGCGACGACGCAGAAATAGGCGTAGCCGGATCCGGCGAGCTGCGACCCGTGGACCGCCTCGATCAGCGCGTCCTTGGAGAAGAACCCCGCCGTTCCCGGGAAGCCGATGAGCGCGAGCGAGCCGACGAGACAGGTCCAGTAGGTGATCGGCATGTACTTGCGCAGGCCGCCCATGCGCCGCATGTCCTGTTCATGATGCATGGCGATGATCACCGACCCCGCCGCCAGGAACAGCAGCGCCTTGAAGAAAGCGTGCGTCATGAGGTGAAAGATGCTCGAGGCGTAGGCGGACGCGCCGAGCGCGACGGTCATGTAGCCGAGCTGCGACAGCGTCGAATAGGCGATGACCCGCTTGATGTCGTTCGCGACGACGCCGATCAGGCCCATGAACAGCGCCGTGCTCGCGCCGATCACGAGAATCACCGAACGCGCCGTGTCCGACAGCTCGAACAGCGGCGACATCCGCGCCACCATGAAGATGCCGGCCGTGACCATCGTCGCCGCGTGAATCAGCGCCGAGATCGGCGTCGGACCCTCCATCGAGTCCGGCAGCCACACGTGCAGCGGCATCTGCGCCGACTTGCCCATCGCGCCGATGAACAGGCAGATGCAGCTGAATGTGATCGCCGACCAGGTGACCGTCGGCGTGATCTGCAGCCGCGCCGAAGCGATGGTCCCGGCGTGCGCGAAAACCGTCGAATAGTCGAGGGAACCCGCGTAATGCAGCACGGCGGCGATGCCCAGGACGAAGCCGAAGTCGCCGACGCGGTTGACGATGAACGCCTTCATGTTCGCCAAAATCGCCGTGGGGCGCGTGTACCAGAATCCGATCAGCAGGTAGGAGACCACGCCGACGGCCTCCCAGCCGAAGAACAACTGCATGAAGTTGTTCGACATCACGAGCATCAGCATCGAGAACGTGAACAGCGAAATGTAGCTGAAGAACCGCTGGTAGCCCGCGTCGTCGTGCATGTAGCCGATCGTGTAGATGTGCACCATCAACGACACGAAGGTAACCACCACCATCATCAGCGCGGACAGATGATCGATCAGGAATCCGACCTGCATCGTCACGCCGTCGCTGACCAGCCAGGTGTAGACCGTGCCGTCGAAGTTCGGCATGCCGTCGACGAGCATGGACTTCAGGACGTACGCGGAAAGGACGAACGACAGCCCGACGCCGAATATCGTCACGCTGTGCGCGCCCGCCCGTCCGATCGCGCGGCCGCCGACTCCCGCGATCACCGCGGCGATTAGCGGCGCGAGCGCGATCGTGAGGTAAATGGACTCCATGCTCGTCATTTCGCCCCTCAGCCTTGCAGCGTATCCAGATCTTCGACGTTGATGCTGCTCCGCTCCCGGAACAGCACGACGAGGATCGCCAGGCCGATCGCGGCCTCGGCCGCGGCCACCGTCAATATGAAGAAGACGAAGATCTGGCCGTTGATGTCGCCCAGAAATCTCGAGAAGGCGACGAAATTGAAGTTCACCGCGAGCAGCATGAGTTCGATGCACATCAACAGCACGATGATGTTCTTGCGGTTCAGGAACACCCCGGCGATGGCAATCGCGAAGAGCAGCCCGGACAGCGTCAATACTTCGGTGAGCGTGATCACGGGCGTTTCTCCGAGGCCATCTTGACGATGCGCACGCGGTCCCTCGCGTTGACCGCGACCTGCTGTGCGACGTCCTGGGGCTTCACGCCCGGCCGGCGGCGCAGCGTCAGCACGATCGCGGCGACGCTGGCGACGAGCAGAATCACCGCGGCGAGCTGCGCCGGATAGGCGTAGCGGGTGAAAAGCGCCTCACCGAGCGCGCGGGTGTTCGAATAGCCGGGCGGCAGCGCCGGGGCCGCGCGCAGCGCCGCCCCGCCGAGATGGCGCACCACGATGACGTTGATGATCGCGAACACGACGAACCCGGCGACGGCCACGGCGAGCGGCCAGTAGCCGGCGACGCCCTTGCGCAGCTCCTCGAGGTTGATGTCCAGCATCATGACCACGAACAGGAACAGCACCATCACCGCGCCGACGTACACCAGCACCAGGACGATGCCGAGGAACTCCGCGTTCAACAGCAGCCAGATGACCGCGCTGTTGAAGAAGCACAGCACCAGCAGCAGCGCCGAGTAGACGGGATTGCGCGCGAGGATCACGCCGAGCGCCGCGGCGAGCAGCACCGCCGAGAACACGAAGAATAGGATCGTCGGAAACATCAGCGGTACCGTGCGTCGGCGGCCCGGTCGGCCGCTATGGTGGGTTCGAACCGCTCTCCGACCGCGAGCAGCTTGTCCTTGCTCATGATGTTCTCGCCGCGGCTCTCCATGTGGTACTCGAGGACCCGGGTCTCGACGATGGCGTCCACCGGGCAGGCCTCTTCGCAGAATCCGCAGAAGATGCACTTGAACAGGTCGATGTCGTAGCGCGTCGTGCGGCGGGTGCCGTCGTCGCTGACGCCCGACTCGATCGTGATCGCGAGCGCCGGACAGACCGCCTCGCACAGCTTGCAGGCGATGCAGCGCTCCTCGCCGTTCGGATAGCGCCGCAGCGCGTGCAATCCGCGGAAACGCGGGCTTTGCGGCGTCTTCTCCTCGGGATAGTTGATCGTCGTCTTCGGCCTGAACATGTTCTTCAGGGTCACCCAGAGACCCTGGAGGAGTTCCCAAAGCAAGAACGTCTTGATGAATCTGCGCATGGCTTGCATCTTAAGGATGCCCCTTCCACGGACCGACGTGGTAATAGATCAACACTCCCTCGACGAGCAGCCACACCAGCGTGACCGGGATCAGCGCCTTCCACCCGAGCCGCATGATCTGGTCGTAGCGATAACGTGGAAACGTCGCGCGCAACCACAGGAATCCGAACATCGGGAACAGCGTCTTCAGGCCGAACCAAAAGAAGCTCGGTGCGGCGAGCAGCGACGAGGCCGGCAGATAGCCGTCGAGCGGCGAGAGCCAGCCGCCGAAGAAGAAGATCACCGTCAACGCCGAGATCAGGATCATGTTGACGTATTCGGCGATGAAGAAGAGCGCGAAGGCCATGCCCGAATAATCGACGTGGAATCCGGCGACGATTTCCGATTCGCCCTCCGCGACGTCGAACGGCGCCCGGTTGGTCTCGGCGACGCCCGAAATGTAATAGACGACCAGAAGCGGGAACAGCCAGAACCAGTTCCAACTGAGCGGGCCGCCGTGCTGGGACTCGACGATGGCTCCCATGTTGAGGCTGCCGGAGACCATCAGCACGCCGACCATCGCGAAGCCCATCGCGATCTCGTAGGCCACGATCTGCGCCGCCGACCGCATCGCGCCGAGAAACGCGTATTTCGAGTTCGCCGCCCAGCCCGCGAGAATGACCCCGTAGACCCCCATCGAGGTCATCGCCAGGATGTACAACAGTCCCGCATTGATGTTCGCAAAGGCGTGCTGGGGCGCGAACGGGATGACGGCCCAGATCGCCAGCGCGGGAATCAGCGTGAGAAACGGCGCGACGCGGAACAGGATCCCGTTCGCATCCGCCGGAACCACGATTTCCTTGAACAGCAGCTTCACGACGTCGGCGAACGGCTGGCCCAGTCCCGGCACCCAGAACAGATTGACCCGGTTCGGCCCGCGGCGGGATTGCATCCAGCCGATGATCTTGCGCTCGGCGAGCGTGTAGAACGCCATCACCAGGATCAAACCGATCATCACCATCAGGATTTGAACGGCGTTGAGCGCCGGATCGGCCCAGTAGCTTGTGATCAGGCTCGCGAGCCAGGACCGCAGCGGTGCCCAGGTCCACATGATCAGATCACGACGCGGGCGAGTTGCCCGTCCTTCGTCTTCGCGAGCGCGGGGGACCCGCGCACCAAGGCGTCGACTTGGTAGGGCGGAATTTCGGTCCACGGCGCGCTCGCGGCCGCTCCGCCGACCGGCACGGCGGCGAATGCGCCGCCGGCTCCCGGGTCCGCGGTCCCGCCGCACAGCGCCTTCAGCTCGTCGCGCACCTGGTCGGAGCTCGCGTAATCGAAGCCGTCCAGATTGAGCAGATTGCCGAGGACCCGCAGGATTTTCCACGCGGGCCGGCTCTCGCCGACCAGCTTGGCGGCGCCCGGCCAGCTCTGCCAGCGGCCTTCGATGTTCACGAACGTGCCCGAGGTCTCGGCGAACGTTCCCGCGGGCAGCACCACCTGCGCCCGCGCCGCGACCGCCTCGGACAGGTGCGAGGTCACGGCGACGACGAACCCAGCGCCGCCCAGCGACTCTTCGCCGCCCGCCAGGTCCGCCACCGGATCGATCGGGCCGACCAGCACCAGCGACTTCAAGCCGTCCTGCAACATCGCGCGCACCGGCTTGCCGCGCGCCGGATCCGCGGCCCCGCCGGCAAGGCGGTGCGGGACGGCGCCGGCCAGGTAGGCGCCGGCGGCGTTCGCGCCCTCGACCAGCGTTGCGAAACCCGCCCCGGCGAGATCGGCGAGCGCGGCGGCGATCGACCGCAGTTCCGAGTAGGCCGGATGGCGCTGCGCCAGCGCGCCGAGCAACACCGCGCGCCGCTCGCCGTTCAGCAAGGCCTTGGCGAGCGCCGCGTGCGACTCACCCACGGCGGCTGCGGGCACGGCCGGCGGCAGCGGCTTGCCGACCAGCGCGGCGGCGGCATGCGCCACGGCCGCGAGGTCGGCGACCAGATCGCGCTCCGACACGAGGGTCGCGGCGACCGGAAACAAGTGTTCGAAATTCTGCGGGTTCAAGAATGCGACCCGGGCGCCGCCGCCGACGGCAGCCTTGCGGATCCGATGCGCGAGCAGCGGCATTTCATGGCGGATATGCGAGCCGACCACCAGAATGCCCTCGAGCCGCTCAACGGCGGCGATCGGCATGCCGAGACCCGGGTACGGTCCGTCGCGCTCCTCGGCGCGAAAATCGACCTGGCGCAGCCGGTGATCGACGTGATGGGAGCCGATCCCGCGCGCGATGCGCGCGAGAAGATACAACTCCTCGACGGTCGACATCGGCGAAGCGAGGAATCCGGCCGCATCGGCGCCGTGCCCGGCCTTGACCTTTTGCAGACCTTCGGCCGCGGCCGTCAGCGCCGTGTCCCAGTCGACGGCTTCGAGTTTGCCGTCGCGACGCAGCATCGGGCTGACGACGCGGTTCTCGGCGTAGATGCCCTCGAATCCGAAGCGGTCCCGGTCCGCGATCCAGGTCTCGTTGATTTCCTCATTGTCGCGCGGAACGACGCGCATGAGCCTGCCGCGCAGCGCATGCGCATAAATGTTCGTGCCGAAGCCGTCGTGCGGCGAGACCAGCGCGTGCTGGGTCATTTCCCAGGAGCGCGCGTGGTAGCGGAACGGCTTGTTGTTGAGCGCGCCGACCGGACACAGGTCGATGATGTTGGCCGAAAGCTCGTGATCGACGCTGCGCTCGACGTAGGTCGAGATGCGCATCTGCTCGCC
The DNA here is from genome assembly GCA_021780475.1 of Pseudomonadota bacterium. Taxonomy (GTDB): domain Bacteria; phylum Pseudomonadota; class Gammaproteobacteria; order Steroidobacterales; family Steroidobacteraceae; genus Bog-1198. The sequence goes on along the minus strand of JAJXYR010000067.1, from coordinate 15,958 downwards.
GCGCCCCACGGTGCCGAGTTCGGGAAATCCCTGGATCTCCTGGCCGAAGCGGACGCATCGCGTGCATTGGATGCAGCGGGTCATGTCGGTGGACACCAAGGGGCCGATGTCCTGATCCTTGACGACGCGCTTGCGCTCGTCGTAACGGGATTTGTCGCGGCCGTAACCCACCGCCAGATCCTGCAGCTCGCATTCGCCGCCCTGATCGCAGATCGGACAATCCAACGGATGGTTGATCAGCAGGAATTCCATCGTCGCGCGCTGTGCGGCGACCGCACGCGGCGACTTGGTGAATACCTTCATGCCCTCGGTGACCGGAGTCGCGCACGCGGGCAGCGGTTTCGGCGCCTTTTCGACCTCGACCAGGCACATGCGGCAGTTCGCGGCCACCGACAGCTTGTCGTGATAGCAGAATCGCGGAATGTAGATGTCCGCCGGGTCGGTGACCTGCATGATCATCTGACCCTTGCGGGCCTTGAGCGGTACGCCGTTTACTTCGATGTTGACCAGATCTTCGCTCATCGTTCGCTCTTGACTCACGCCGCCGCCGCGGCTTGGGCTGCGACGATCGAGCGGCCCTTGTGCTCGATCATGTATTCGAATTCCGGCCGGAAATGCTTCAGGAAGCTTTGGACCGGCCACGCCGCCGCATCTCCCAGCGCGCAAATCGTGTGGCCTTCGATGCGGTTGGCGACGTCCACCAGCAGCGTCAGATCCTCGCGCCGTCCCTCGCCGGCGAGAATGCGCTTGAGCATGCGGTCGAGCCAGCCCGTGCCTTCACGGCACGGCGTGCATTGACCGCAGGACTCGGACATGTAGAAACGAGACAGCCGCTCGAGCGCCCGCACCATGCACGTGGATTCGTCCATGACGATCACCGCCCCGGTGCCGATCGAGGAGCCGGCCTTCTTGACCGAGTCGTAGTCCATGTTGATCGGCAGGATCGCCTCGGCCGGCATCACCGGCACCGAGGACCCGCCGGGGATCACGGCCTTCAGGCGCCTGCCCTTCCAGACTCCGCCGGCCACGGCCAGCAGGTCCTTGAACGGTATTCCGAGCGGCAGCTCGAAATTGCCGGGCTTGCCGACGTGTCCGGACACGGAAAATATCACCGTACCGCCGGAATTGACCGGACCCAGGCCCGCGAACCAGGCGGCGCCCTTGCGCATGATCGCAGGCACCGACGCGAAGCTTTGCGTGTTGTTGATCGTGGTCGGCTTGCCGTAGAGGCCGAAGTTGGCCGGGAACGGCGGTTTGAACCGCGGCCGGCCCGGCTTGCCTTCGAGCGACTCCAGCAGCGCCGTCTCCTCGCCGCAGATGTAGGCGCCGGCGCCGACGAACATGTGCAGGTCGAACTGCACGCCGGAACCTTGGATGTCCCTGCCGAGCAGGCCGGCCGCATAGGCCTCCTCGAGGGCGGCGGCGAAGCGCGGCACCGGCTCGCCGAGAAACTCGCCGCGGATGTAGTTGTAGCCGACGGTCGCGTTCATCGCGTAGCCGCCGATCGCCATGCCCTCGATCACCGAATGCGGGTTGTAGCGCAAAATGTCGCGGTCATGGCAGGTTCCGGGCTCGGACTCGTCGGAATTGCAGACCACGTACTTCTGCACGGGCGAACTGCGCGGCATGAAGCTCCACTTGACGCCGGTCGGAAACGCCGCGCCGCCGCGGCCCCTGAGGCCCGAAGCCTTGACTTCCTCGATGATCTTCTCGCGCGGCGTCTGTTCGCGCAGGATCTTCTCCCACGCCTGGTAGCCGCCGCTGCGTCGGTAGCCCTCGAGAGTCCACGGACGCTCATGCGCGAGCGCCTCGAAAATGACCTGGTTCTGTTCGTAGGACATCGGCGTCACCCGGGCGTCACTTCAGCGCATCCAACACGGCATCGATCTTTTCCGGCGTCAAATCCTCGTGGTAGACGTGATCGACCATCATCATCGGCGCGCCGGTGCAGGCGGCGAGGCATTCCTCTTCGCGCTTCAGGAAGATCCGGCCGTCGGCGGTGCTTTCGCCGACCTTGATGCCCAGCTTCTTCTCGACATGGCCGAGCACCTCCTCCCCGCCGCGCAGCATGCAGGAGATATTGGTGCAAACCGACACGTGATGCCGCCCGACGGCGTGCGTCTCGAACATCGAATAGAACGCCGCAACCTCGTACACCTGGATCGGCGGAAGCCCCAGGTACTCGGCGATCGCGTCCATCAGCGGTGCGGTCAGGTGACCGTGATTCTCATGCTGGGCCGCGTGCAGCGCGGAGATGACCGCGGAGCGCTTGCGATCAGCCGGGAATTTGGCGACCCAACGGTCGATCTCCTCGCGCAAGTGCGCCGACAACTCGACGCTCATCGGTCGATCTCTCCGAAGACGATGTCCTGGGTGCCGATCACGGCGACGACATCGGCCAGCATGTGCCCTTGGACCATCTCGTTGAGCGACGCCAGATGCGCGAAGCCGGGCGCCCGCACCTTCATGCGATACGGTTTGTTCGCCCCGTCCGAGACCAGATAGACGCCGAGTTCGCCCTTGGGCGCCTCGACGGCCGCGTACGTTTCACCTTCCGGCACGCAATAACCCTCGGTCATCAGCTTGAAGTGGTGGATCAGGGATTCCATGTCGCCCTTCATCTGCTCGCGCCGCGGCGGACGCACCTTGCGATCGTCGATCATCACCGGCCCGGGATTCTTGCGCAGCCAGTCGACGCATTGCGCGACGATGCGGTTCGACTGGCGCAATTCCTCGATCCGCACCAGATACCGGTCGTAGCAGTCGCCGTTGACGCCGACCGGCACGTCGAAATCGACGAGCTCGTACGCTTCGTAGGGCTGCTTCTTGCGCAGGTCCCATTCGACGCCGGAACCGCGCAGCATCGGGCCGGAGAACCCCAGCTGCATCGCGCGCTCGGGACTCACGACGCCGATGTTCACCGTGCGCTGTTTCCAGATGCGGTTGTCCGTCAGCAGCGTTTCGTACTCGTCGACGCAGCCGGGAAAACGGCGGGTGAAATCCTCGATGAAATCGAGCATGCTGCCGCCGCGCCGCTCGTTCAAGCGGTCGACGTCCTTGTTACTGCGCCATTTCGTGTACTGGTATTTCGGCATCGAGTCCGGCAGGTCGCGGTAGACGCCGCCCGGACGGTAATAGGTCGCGTGCATGCGCGTCCCGGACACCGCCTCGTAACAGTCCATCAGGTCTTCGCGCTCGCGAAAACAATACAGGAACACGGTCATGGCGCCGATGTCGAGGCCGTGCGCGCCGAGCCACATGAGATGGTTCAGGATGCGGGTGATCTCGTCGAACATCACGCGGATGTACTGGGCGCGGATCGGCGCGGCGATGCCGAGCAGCTTCTCGATCGCCATCACGTAGGCGTGCTCGTTGCACATCATCGACACGTAGTCCAGCCGGTCCATGTAGCCGATCGACTGGTTGTACACCTTGCTCTCGGCGAGCTTCTCGGTGCCCCTGTGGAGCAGTCCGACGTGCGGGTCCGCCTTCTGGATCACCTCGCCGTCCATCTCCAGCACCAGGCGCAGCACGCCGTGCGCGGCGGGGTGCTGCGGGCCGAAATTCATCGTGAAATTGCGGATCTCAGCCATTCGGGCTCGCGTTCGTCAATTGCGGGTCGTAGCGGTTGTCGTGCCTGATCACCTTCGGCACCAGGACGCGCGGTTCGATGCTGACCGGTTCGTACACGACACGCCCCTTCTCCGGGTCATAGCGCACTTCGACGTTTCCGGACAGCGGGAAATCCTTGCGGAACGGATGCCCGATGAAGCCGTAATCGGTCAGCAGCCGGCGCAGGTCCGGGTGGCCCCGGAACATGATGCCGAACAGGTCGAACGCCTCGCGCTCGAACCAGTCGGCGGACGCCCAGATGCCGGTCACCGAATCGACGATCGGCTGGGCGTTGTCGGGGCAGTACACCCGCAGGCGCAGACGCTGGTTCAGCGACACGGACAACAGGTTGTAGACCACCGCAAACCGCCGTCCCGGCGGCTCCGAGGCCCCGGCGGGCAGCAGGTCGTCCGACACGCCGCGGCTGAATCCCGATGACGTCGCGTCGGAGGTCTTCCATTCGGCACGGCCGTATTCGAGGTAATCGACGCCGCACACGTCCATGCACATCTCGAACTTCAAGGCCGGTTCGTCGCGCAGCGCGGCGGCCGCGTCCAGCAGCCGTGCCGCCGGAACCTCGCAGGCCAGTTCACCCGGCGGCGAGTCGAGCTTCACGGCGCCCTCGCCGAGCGTGCGCAGCACCGCCTCGCAGAGCGCGGCGCGCCGGTCGGACGACGGCGCGTCGGGGCTGTCCTGCGTCATCGCTCGGCACTCGTCATCGGGTGATCGCCTTGTTTCGCCTGATCTTGTTCTGAAGCTGGATGATGCCGTAGAGCAGAGCCTCCGCCGTGGGCGGACATCCCGGAACGTACACATCCACCGGTACGATCCGGTCGCAGCCGCGCACCACCGCGTAGGAATAGTGATAGTACCCGCCGCCGTTCGCGCACGACCCCATCGAGATCACCCAGCGCGGTTCGCTCATCTGGTCGTAGACCTTGCGCAGCGCCGGCGCCATCTTGTTGACCAGGGTCCCGGCGACGATCATCACGTCGGATTGCCGCGGGGACGGCCGGAACACGATGCCGAAGCGGTCGAGGTCGTAGCGCGCCGCGCCGGCCTGCATCATCTCGACGGCGCAGCACGCGAGCCCGAACGTCATCGGCCACAATGAACCGGTGCGCGCCCAGTTGATGAGTTTGTCGACGGTCGTGACTTCGAAGCCGGGGACGGCGCTCGTGGTTTCCGTGCCCGCGTCTAGTCCCATTCCAGCGCCCCTTTGCGGTAGTCATAGACCAGTGCGACCACCAGCACCAACGCGAAGATCAGCATCGACAGCAGGCCGAAGGTGCCGGTCGCGCGCAGGGACACGGCCCACGGGAAAAAGAAGGCGATCTCGAGGTCGAAGACGATGAAGATGATGGCGACCAGGTAGTAGCGCACGTCGAAGCGCATGCGCGAATCCTCGAAAGCCTCGAAGCCGCACTCGTACGGGGACAGCTTCTCCGCGTCGGGGCGCCGCGGTCCGGCGATCCAGCCGATCGTGAACAGTGCGAGGCCGAGCACCGTGGCCAGGGCCATGAATATCAGGATTGGCAAATATTGAGACAGCATATTTGCGTTCGATTAAGCGATTCGATGCCCTTGAGATTCGAACCGCGATTGTAACAGGACATGCGCGATCCGTAAGTGCCTATCAACGAAAAGATGATGGTGCCGACGGCCGGACTCGAACCGGCACAGGTTGCCCCACTAGCCCCTCAAACTAGCGCGTCTACCAATTCCGCCACGTCGGCTTGCATGCATCATCTCAAAAACGACTCAAGGCTTCTTCGCCGGCGCGGGCGCGCCGGCCGGAACATTCGACGTCGCCGGCGCACCCGGCGCAGCAGGCGCCGCGGGCGTGGTCGACGTACTCAGCGCAGCGCGCTCCAACACGCTGCTCGGCGCGCTCGTGGACTGCGTGCCAAGATAGGCGAGCGACAAGCTCGTCGCGAAGAACATCGCCGCGAACACCGCGGTCAACTTGGAGAACAGCGTTGCCGTGCCGCGCGCACCGAACACCGTGCCCGACGCTCCCGCACCGAAGCCGGCGCCCGCCTCCGCGCCCTTTCCACGCTGCAGCAGCACCAGCCCGACAATCATGAACGCGAGCAGCACGTGCACCGCCAATAAGAAACCACGCAGCATAATCAAACTCTCTCGTGTCGCGCGGCCGCGGCCGCGCATATCTCGTAGAACTCGTCCGCGACCAGCGAGGCGCCGCCGACCAGACCTCCATCCACATCGGGCATCGCAAACAGTTCCCCTGCGTTGGCCGCTTTCACGCTGCCGCCGTAGAGGATCCGCGCCTGGCCCGCGATATTAGCATTTTGTTGCGCGATGCGGCGTCGAACGAATGCATGCACGGCCTGCGCCTGTTCCGGCGAGGCGTTGCGGCCGGTGCCGATCGCCCAAACCGGTTCATAAGCGATGACGGCACGCGCGAACGGCGCGACCCCGTTCATCGCCAGCACCGCATCGAGCTGGCGCGCGACGACCGCTTCGGTCTTCCCCGCCTCCCGCTCCTCCAAGGTCTCCCCGATGCACAGCACCGGCGTCAATCCCGCGGCCGAGGCCGCGGCGAACTTGCGCGCCACCAGCGCATCGTCCTCGTGATTCCAGCGCCTGCGTTCGCTATGGCCGACGATCACGAGCGCGCAGCCGACGTCCTTCAGCATGGCGGCCGCGATCTCGCCGGTGAACGCGCCGCCGGGTTCCGCGCACACATCCTGCGCGCCGACGTCGATCGCCGCGTCCCGCAGGCGGCGCGCCACGTCGGCCAGATACACGAAGGGCGGGAAGACCGCGATGTCGACCGGCCATTCGGAATGCAGCCGCAGCTCGAATTCCGCCAGAAGCGCGGCATTCGCCGCGCCCGAACCGTGCATTTTCCAATTGCCCGCGACCAGGGGACGACGCATATGCAATAACCTCGGGCTGCTCGGTACTTGCCGGAAAGGCGGCGAAGATTAGCCTCGCGGCCATCGAACTGCAAGCCGGACTCCGAAAGGGGTGCGAAGCGGCCTCAGCGCCGCCGGGCGGCCGCCTCGACTTCCGCGGCGATCTCGCGCGCTCCCTGCTTCACGAGCGCGCCGTCGTCGCCCTCGACCATGACCCGGATCACCGGCTCCGTGCCCGAGGCGCGCAGCACTACGCGGCCGCGGCCGCGGAAACGCTGCTCGACCGCCTGGACCACCGCGCGCACGCCGTCGTCGCCGGCGGGGTCGAAGCGAGCCTCGACGCGGACGTTCAACAGGACTTGTGGATATTTGGGCATCCCGGCCGCGAGTTCGGCGAGTCCCGCGCCGCTCTGCTTCATCACGGCGAGCACCTGCAGGGCGCTCACCAATCCATCTCCCGTCGTCGTCTGGTCGAGACACAGGATGTGTCCCGAGGTCTCCCCGCCGAGCGTGCCGCCGGCCTCGTTCAGCGCCGCGAGCACGTGACGGTCGCCGACCGCGGCGCGACGAAATTCGATGCCCCGGGCGGCCAGCGACTGTTCGAGGCCAAGATTGCTCATCACCGTGCCCACGACCGGCCCGCGCAGCGTGCCGGCCTCGTGACGCGCCGCCGCCAGGATGTACAGGATCTGGTCGCCGTCGACGATGCGGCCGAGCGCATCGATCATCACCACCCGGTCGCCGTCGCCGTCGAGCGCGATGCCGACGTGGGCGCGCACCCCCGGAACGGTCAATTGCAGCAATTCGGGGGCGGTCGATCCGCAGGAATCGTTGATATTGCGCCCGTTCGGCGAACAGCCGATCGGCACGATCTCCGCGCCGAGATCGGCCAGCACCCGCGGCGCGACCTTGTAGCCGGCGCCATTGGCGCAATCGATGACGATCTTGAACCCGCGAAGGTCCATGCCCCGAGGTATCGTCGCCGCGCAGAAGTCCTGGTACTGCTGGCGGCTGTCGTCGGTGCGCGTCGCGCGTCCGAGCATCTGCGACGACCGGGTCACGACGGGACCGTCGATCAAGGCTTCGATCTCGCGTTCCGCGTGATCCGACAGCTTGCTGCCTGCGCCGTCGAAGAACTTGATGCCGTTGTCTTGATAGGGATTGTGCGATGCGCTGATGACGACACCGAAACTGCAGCCGAGCCGCTGGGTCATGTAGGCGATGCCGGGCGTCGGCAACGGTCCTATCAACATGACGTCGACCCCGGCCGCGACGAAACCGGCCTCTAGCGCCGATTCGAACATGTAGCCGGACAGGCGCGTGTCCTTGCCGATCAACACGCGGCCGCCGCCGGGCGCGAGCACACGCGCCGCGGCACCCGCGAGCCGCAGCGCAAAATCGACCGTCATCGGGCTCTCCCCGACCCGCCCGCGCACCCCGTCGGTTCCGAAATACTTCTGCGTCATTCTTCCGTCCCTTGCATCACGGCATCGACGAGGCGAACCGCGTCGAGCGTCGCCGCGACGTCATGCGTTCTGACGATCTTCGCGCCGGCGGCCACGGCCTGCGCCGCGAGGCCGATTCCCCCGTACACCCGGTCGGCCGGCTCGCGGCCCAGCACCCGGCCGATCAGGCTCTTGCGCGACACGCCGACGAGCACCGGAGAACCGAGCGCGCACAAGGCCGGCAATTGCCGCAACAGCGTCAGATTATGCGCGAGCGATTTGCCGAAGCCGATGCCGGGATCCAGCACGATGGAATCCGCGGCCATCCCGGCGGCCACGCAGGCGCGTCGCCGGTCGTCGAGAAAGGCCGCAACCTCGGCGGTCACGTCGTCGTACCGAGGAGCCTGCTGCATCGTGCGCGGATCGCCCCGCATGTGCATCAAGCATACGCCGACGCCAGCGTCGGCCGCCCACGCGGGCGCGCCGCCCGCGCCGAGTGCCCGCACGTCGTTGACGATGCAGGCGCCCGCCTCGACCGCGGCCGCCATCACGTCGACTTTGCTGGTGTCGATCGACACGGCGACGTCGAACGAGGCCGCGATGCGCCGGATGACCGGCACGACGCGCTCGATCTCGAACGCCGACGGCACGGGCGCGGCGCCCGGCCGGGTCGACTCGCCGCCGACATCGATGATCGCGGCGCCCTCGGCGACGAGACGGGCCGCACGATCGAAGGCCGCGCCGGACTCGAGGTAGCGGCCGCCGTCGGAAAAGGAATCCGGCGTCACGTTCAATATGCCCATCACGACCGGCCGGCGCAGGTCGATGAGTCGTTGCCGGCAACGCCAGATCATCGCGAAAGCCCTCGGGGCCGCGGCGGACGAACCGCCGGCCGGCGGATCGCCGCCGGCCAGGCGGCGCCTCGGAATCAGTGCTGGCCGGCCGGACTGACCAGCGGCGCCGACGGCTTTTCGGCCGAAGGTCCGCGCGGCGTCGGCGTCGGCGTGTCGTCCCAGTCGTGCGGCGGCCGCGGCGACCTGCCCTCCATGATGTCCTTGATCTGTTCTTCGTCGATCGTCTCGTATTTCATCAGGGCATCGGACATCGCGCGCAGCTTGTCGAGGTTCGTCTGTAATATCGTGTAGGCGCGCTGGTAATTGCTGTCGATCACGCGCCGCACTTCCTCGTCTATGACATGCGCGGTCTCATCGGAGACCTGCTTGTGCTGCGTGACGCTGCGGCCCAGGAACACCTCGCCGGATTCTTCGCTGTAGGTCTGGGGTCCAAGCCGGTCCGAAAGCCCCCAACGCGTGACCATGTTGCGCGCGAGTTCCGTCGCCCGTTCGATGTCGTTGGACGCCCCCGTCGTCACGGCGTCGCGGCCGAAGATCAGTTCCTCCGCGACGCGGCCGCCGAACAGCGTCGCGATGCGGCTTTCGAGCTGGCGCTTGCTGGTGCTGTAGCGATCCGACTCCGGCAGGAACATCGTCACGCCGAGCGCTCTACCACGCGGAATGATCGTCACCTTGTACACCGGGTCGTGTTCCGGGACCGACAGCCCGACGATCGCGTGTCCGGCCTCATGGAACGCCGTGTTGCGCTTCTCTTCCTCGGTCATGACCATCGAGCGGCGCTCCGAGCCCATCATGATCTTGTCCTTGGCGCGCTCGAACTCCTCCATCGTCACGGTGCGCTTGTTGCCGCGCGCGGCGAACAAGGCCGCCTCGTTGACCAGGTTCGCGAGGTCGGCGCCGGAGAACCCCGGCGTGCCGCGCGCGATGATGCCCGGCTTGACGTTGTCGCCGAGCGGCACCTTGCGCATGTGGACCTTGAGTATCTGTTCGCGGCCGCGCACGTCCGGCAGCGGCACGACGACCTGGCGGTCGAAGCGGCCGGGGCGCAGCAAGGCCGGGTCCAACACGTCCGGGCGGTTGGTGGCGGCGATGACGATGATGCCCTCGTTGCCTTCGAAGCCGTCCATCTCGACCAGCAATTGATTCAGCGTCTGTTCCCGCTCGTCGTGGCCACCGCCCAAGCCCGCGCCGCGGTGCCGGCCGACGGCATCGATCTCATCGATGAAAATGATGCAGGGCGCATGCTTCTTCGCCTGTTCGAACATGTCGCGCACGCGCGAGGCGCCGACGCCGACGAACATTTCCACGAAATCCGAGCCGGAAATCGTGAAAAACGGCACTTTCGCCTCGCCGGCGATCGCGCGCGCGAGCAGGGTCTTGCCGGTGCCGGGGGAACCCACCATCAGCACACCCTTCGGGATCTTGCCGCCAAGTTTCTGGAATTTCCCGGGATCTTTCAGGAAGTCGACGATTTCCACGACTTCTTGTTTGGCCTCCTCGACGCCCGCGACGTCCGCGAACGTGACGTTGACCTGATCCTCGCCGAGCAGGCGTGCGCGGCTCTTGCCGAACGACATCGCGCCGCGTCCGCCGGATGCGCCTTGCATCTGGCGCATGAAATACGCCCAAAAGCCGATCAGCAGCAGGATCGGAAACGCCGAAATCAACAGTTGTACGATGACCGATTGCTGTTTGGGCGGTTCGCCGCGGAACTTCACCCCCTGCGATTGCAGCAGGCCGATCAACGCGCTGTTGCTGGTCTCCGGGTTGTAGGTCACGAACGGATCGCCCGAGCGCCGCTTGCCCTCGATGATGTCGCCTTTCAGCGTCACCGAATCGATATTGTTGCTCTTCACCTCGGTCAGGAATTGCGAATAATCAATCGTGGTCGGCTCATTGGAATGAACACCGAACTGACTGAAAATCAACAATAAAATGACCGCCAGCGCGACCCATAAAAGAATTTGTTTCGTCAGATCGTTCAAGATTCACCTACGAGTCGCAAACAAACAACGACAGAATGGACCACGGGCGGTCAGCGATGACGTTACACCATCCCAAACTGGCGCGCCAACAGATAGATTTCGGGACTCCGCGCACGGGATGCCTTGGGCTTTTTGGTCAGAACGCGTCCGAAGCGGCCACGGGCGTCCTTGACGATCCGGTCGAAACCCTCACCTTGAAACAACTTCACCAACAAATCGCCTCCCGGTGCCAGATTCGAGACCGCGAATTCGACGGCCAGTTCCGCCAGATACATCGAACGCGGCTGGTCGACCGAATCGATACCCGCCATGTTTGGGGCCATATCGGACAAAACAAGGTCGACCTTGCCGCCCCCCAAGAGCGCGAGCACCTGGTTCAACACGGCTTCCTCGCGAAAGTCGCCCTGGATGAACTCGACGCCGGGGATTCCGTCCATCGGCAGGATGTCGGTCGCGACGATCCTGCCGGTGCCGCCCAGGAACCGCGCCGCGTACTGGCTCCAGCTCCCGGGCGCCGCGCCCAGGTCGACACAGCGCACACCCGGTCGCAGCAGCCGCTCGCGCGCTTGAATCTCCTCGAGCTTGTACACCGCCCGCGAGCGCCAGCCTTCGCGCTGTGCGCGCTTCACGAACTCGTCGTTCGCATGCTCGGTGAGCCATCGCGCGCTGCTTTTGGAACGTTTCGGCATCGATTCTCCGCTGAATCAATTTATACTCGGCGCATGACGCTAACGGAACGACAAAAGAAACACCTGCGACGCCTCGCCCATCCGCTGCGCAACGTCGTGATGATCGGCGCCGCCGGGCCGACCGCCGCCGTCGCCGCCGAACTCGATCTCGCATTGACCACGCACGAACTGGTGAAGGTCAGCGCCCGCATCGGCGACCGCGCTCAGCGCGACCAGGCGCTTGCCGGCCTCGCCGCGTCGACGGCGAGCGAACTGATCCAACGCATCGGCAATGTCGGCGTCTTCTACCGGCGCCGGCGCGAGGGCCTACCGAAGATCGTCCTTCCAGACGAGTAGCACCGCCGCCGCGCAGGCGACGAGGTACAGGATCGCGGACACGCCGTGCCACGCGCCGAACGACAGACCCGAGGCCACGCCGTGGACGCGCGCCAGTTCCATCCGCGGGCGCAGCACCCATTCGTTGATCGACAGCAGGATCGCCACCAGGTACCACCAGCCGAAGCGGGTGCGGCCGGGCAGCGCGAGCGCGATCAGGGCGACCGCCACGCAAAGATAGGTCTCGATGCGGAACATGCGGCCGGCGAGTTCGCCGGCCAGATGCCGGTTTGGCTGCGTGAAGAACAGGATGGGCGCGACGCCCGCGGCGAGCGACCACAGGCTGCCGATGGCAAACACCAACAGGACCCGGAACAGGCCGCGCAAGTGGGTCACACGTACCGGACCGAGACGATCTCGTAGCTGCGAGATCCGCCCGGCGTGGTGACATCGACGACATCGCCCTCGGACTTGCCGATCAAGGCCCGCGCGATCGGCGAGGACACCGACAGCAGCCCCTGTTTGATGTCGGCCTCGTCGTCCCCGACCAACTGGTAGCGCACCGCGGCGCCGCCGCTCTGATCCTCGAGTTCGATCGTCGCGCCGAACACCACCCGGCCGCTCGCGGTCAGCTTGGTGACGTCGATGACCTCGGCGTTCGACAGGCGGTTCTCGATGTCGTTGATCCGGCCCTCGATGAAACTCTGCTGCTCGCGCGCGGCGTGATATTCCGCGTTCTCGCTCAGATCGCCGTGCGCGCGCGCCTCGGCGATCGCCTTGATGACGTTGGGGCGGTCCACGCTCTTCAGCCTTTTCAGCTCCTCCCGCAGGCGCACCGCGCCGCGCAGGGTCATCGGGGTTCGTTTCACGCCGGCAATTCCTTGTGCAGATCCTGTAGCCGATTCACGGCGATGTCACCGAGGTGATCGAGCGCGTCGCAGGTGGCGCGCGCGGCGGCCACCGTCGTGTAGTACGTGATCCGCCGCGCCACCGCCTCGCGCCGGATCGACCGCGATTCGCGCACCGCCTGCTTCCCTTCGGTGGAATTGACGATCAAGGCGATTTCATCGTTCTTGATCATGTCCACGACGTGCGGCCGCCCTTCGCGCACCTTGTTCACGCGCCTGCAGATGATGCCAGAGTCTTCCAGAACCTGCGCGGTGCCGCCGGTGGCGGCCAGGTCGAAGCCGCGCTCCTGCAGCATACGCGCGAGCTCCGCCGCCATCGGCTTGTCCCGGTCGCGCACGCTGATGAAACAGAGGCCGCGGGTCGGCAGCACGACGCCGGACGCCGCCTGCGCCTTGGCGTATGCCTCGCCGAAGGTGTGGCCCGTGCCCATGACCTCGCCCGTGGATTTCATTTCCGGCCCAAGTATCGGATCCGCCTCGGGAAATTTGGAAAACGGGAACACGGCTTCCTTCACCGAGAAATACGGTGGAATGCGCTCGCGGGTGCATCCCTGGGCCGCGAGCGACTTGCCGGTCATCACCCGCGCCGCGACCTTCGCGAGCGGCACGCCGGTCGCCTTGGACACGAACGGCACGGTGCGCGAGGCGCGCGGGTTGACCTCGAGGATGTAGATCACGCCGCCTTGGATCGCGAACTGGATGTTCATCAGGCCGATGACGTTCAAGGCCTTCGCGAGCTTGCGGGTCTGCGCGCGCAGCTCGTCCTGGATCTCCGCACTCAGGCCATTGGGCGGCAGCGAGCAGCTCGAGTCGCCGGAGTGCACCCCGGCCTGCTCGATGTGCTCCATGATGCCACCGATCAGAACGTCCTCGCCGTCGCAGACCGCGTCGACGTCGACCTCGACCGCGAGGTCGAGGAAGCGGTCGAGCAGCACCGGACTGGAATTCGACACCTTGACCGCATCGGTCATGTACTGGCGCAGATCGTCCTCGTTGAAGACGATTTCCATCGCGCGGCCGCCGAGCACATAACTCGGCCGCACGACCAGCGGGAATCCGACCTCCCGCGCGAGCTGCACCGCCTGTTCCTCGGCACGGGCCGTCGCGTTGGCCGGCTGTTTGAGCTTGAGCGCGGTCACCAGTTTCTGGAAGCGCTCGCGATCCTCGGCGACGTCGATGCTGTCGGCGCTGGTGCCGATGATCGGCCCGCCGGCCGCGGCGATGGCGCGCGACAGCTTCAGCGGCGTCTGGCCGCCGTATTGCACTATCACACCCTCGGGTTTCTCCATTTCGATGATTTCCATGACGTCCTCGAACGTCAAGGGCTCGAAATAGAGCCGGTCGGACGTGTCGTAGTCGGTCGACACGGTCTCCGGATTACAGTTGACCATGATGGTCTCGAAGCCATCCGCGCGAAGGGCCATCGCCGCGTGGACGCAGCAATAATCGAATTCGATTCCCTGGCCGATGCGGTTCGGCCCGCCGCCCAGGATCATGATCTTGCGGCGGTTGCCGGGGTTCGCCTCGCACTCGTCCTCGTAGGTCGAGTACAGGTAGGCGGTCGACGTGGCGAATTCCGCGGCGCAGGTGTCGACGCGCTTGTAAACCGGATGGATCCCGAGCTTTCGGCGCCGGCTGCGCACCGCGACGTCGTCCCGGCCGACGAGCGCGCCGATGCGCGCATCCGAGAAGCCGCGCCGCTTCAGCGCCCGCAGCCGTGCGTGGTCGAGCGATTCGAAGCCCTGTTCGCGCAGCATCGACTCCTCGGCCAGGAGGTTCTCGATTTGCGCCAGAAACCACGGATCGATGCCGGTCGCCTCGAACACCCGTTCGCGCGTCCAGCCGGCGCGAAACGCGTCGGCCACGTACAGGATCCGATTGGGTCCCGGCCAGCGAAGCTCGTAGGCGAGATGCGTCGCCGCTTCCTCGGACAGCGGCAGCGTCACCTGCTCGTTGAAACCGTCCAAACCGGTCTCGAGGCTGCGCAGCGCCTTCTGCATCGATTCCTGGAAGGTGCGGCCGATCGCCATCGCCTCGCCGACCGACTTCATCTGGGTCGTCAGACGCGAGTTCGCCCCGGGAAACTTCTCGAACGTGAAGCGTGGAATCTTCGTGACCACGTAATCGATCGCGGGTTCGAACGAGGCCGGTGTCGCCCCGCCGGTGATCTCGTTGCGCAGCTCATCGAGCGTGTAGCCGACGGCGAGTTTCGCCGCGACCTTCGCGATCGGGAAGCCCGTGGCCTTCGAGGCGAGCGCCGAGGAACGCGAGACCCGGGGGTTCATTTCGATGACGAGCACTCGGCCGTCTTCCGGGTTCACCGCGAACTGTACGTTCGAACCGCCGGTGTCGACGCCGATCTTGCGCAGCACGGCGATCGATGCGTCGCGCAGCCGCTGGCTCTCCTTGTCGGTCAGGGTCTGCGCCGGCGCGACGGTGATCGAATCGCCGGTGTGCACGCCCATCGGATCGACGTTTTCGATCGAACAGATGATGATGCAGTTGTCGTTGCGGTCGCGCACGACCTCCATTTCGTATTCTTTCCAGCCGAGCACCGACTCCTCGAGCAGCACCTCGTTGGTCGGCGAGGCGTCGAGACCCCGGCCGACGATGCCCTCGAACTCCTCCCGGTTGTAAGCGATGCCGCCGCCGCTGCCGCCCAGCGTGAACGAGGGCCGGATGACCGTCGGGAAGCCGATCTCCGACTGCACCGCGAGCGCCTCCTCCATGCTGTGGGCTATGCGCGCCCGTGGCGTCGCCAGTCCGATTTCGGACATCGCGTGCCGGAATTGCTCGCGGTCCTCCGCCATGTCGATGGCGCGTTTGGAGGCGCCGATCATCTCGACGCCGAACTTCTCGAGCACTCCCTCGCGCGCCAGGTCGAGCGCCGTGTTGAGGGCGGTCTGGCCCCCCATCGTCGGCAACAGCGCTGCCGGACGCTCCTTCTCGATGATCCGGGCGATCGTGCGCCAGTTGATCGGCTCGATGTAGATCGAATCCGCGGTCTCCGGATCGGTCATGATCGTCGCCGGATTCGAGTTCACGAGAATGACTCGGTAACCCTCTTCCTTCAATGCCTTACACGCTTGAGCTCCGGAATAATCGAACTCACACGCCTGGCCGATCACGATCGGTCCGGCACCGATGATCAGAACGCTGTCGATGTCGGTTCGTTTCGGCACGCGCTAACTCTCGGTGGACTTTTGCTTGATGGTATTTTTTACTCGAGAATTATCTTGTAAGCGCTTGATCATAAGGTAAATAAAGT
>JAJXYR010000154.1 GCA_021780475.1 Pseudomonadota bacterium | reverse complement strand
CGCGGCCGGACGATTCGAGCACTACAACGACGCGGGCAGCAGCACCACGCCGAAGTTCGGCTTCCGCTGGGAGCCGGTCGACTCGCAGTTCGTCGTGCACGGGACCTATACCAAGTCCTTCGTCGCGCCGCCGCTGTACCAAGCCTACGGTCCGTTCGACTTGCGCACGGCCCCCGGCGCCATCGCGGGCAACGTGCTCGGTGCGGGCTACGCGAACCTTGCCACGAATAACTTCAACGCCGAAGACGGCGCCAACCCCAACCTGAAGCCCGCCGTGTCGGTGTCGCGCTCGATCGGATTCGTGTTCCGGCCGAAGCGGATCGAAGGCTTGCAGGTCACCGCCGACTTCTCGTCGATCAACCTGTACGGATTCGCGGGCGGCATCGGCTTCAACAACATCTTCAATTCGGTCAACAAGCTGGGTTCCGCGTCGCCGTTCTTCAACAACCTGGGGGTGGGCCAGTTCACCAATCTCGGCGGCACCGACCCGTTCACCGCGCCCGGTGCGTTGAAGACCTTCTTGACGGACCCGGTGACCGGTCTTGGTGATCCGGCGAAGCTGTCGCAGCTGTACCTCGTCGACCGCTTCACGAATCTCGCGGTGCTGCGCGAGCGCTCGTGGTCCGTCGGGGCGACGTATGTCCTTCCCTGGACCGAGTACGGCACCTTCACGCTGGCGACCAACGGCGCCGTGTTCGATTCGTTCAAGTTCTCGGACGGCATCGCCGGCGATCCGGTGATCCAGTATGCAGGCAACGCGAGCGACCTCGGCGTGTTTGCCGGCACGCTGCCGAAGTACCGCTTCTACTCGACGCTCAACTGGAACTTCCGCGGCATCGACCTGACGCTGGCGAACACCTACATCGCATCCGTCGAGGACGCGGGGCTCGCCGGCACCACCAGTCCGGGCATCCCGGTGTCGAGCTACAGCGCCTGGGACGTGCGCGGCGCGTATGACTGGCTGTTGGGGACGGACAGCGACCGGAAGCTCACGCTCGCCGTGGGGGTGAACAACCTCGCCAACAAGATGCCGCCGCTCGCCCCGCGGGCGTTCGCCAATCAGCACACGAACGCGGACATCGCCACGTACTCGCCCGTCGGGCGCTTGGTGTACGCCGACGTGTCGGTCTCCTTCTGACGTGAATGGGCTGGTCGCGCGCCATTCGGACGCGCGCGACTAGCCCATGGCCTTTTCGATGCGCCGGTCGGGGACGAACCAGATGCCCGCGACGAGCACGTAGACGGCGAGCCCGGCCCAGGCGTTGAAGAACGACAGCGCGATGCCCGCGGCATACAGGGCGATCGACACCAGCCCCTTGTAGTCCCTGCCGAACGCGGTCGCGAGCTTCGAGTCGCGGCCGTTGGTCGCGGCCAGGCAGCGCGCCAGATTGTAATAGGCGGTCGCCGCGAGCAGCAGCACGCCGCCGTAGACGGCGACGGGAGCGGATGCGAACCGGCTCTGGTTCATCCACGCGGTCACGAATGGAAACAAGGACAGCCAGAACAACAGGTGCAGGTTCGCCCACAGCACGGCGCCGCTCACGCGCGTCGCCGCGTGCAGCATGTGATGGTGGTTGTTCCAGTAGATGCCGACGTAGAGGAAGCTGAGCACATAGCTCAGGAAGGTCGGCAGCACGCCGGCGAGGGCCGGGAAGCCCGACCCTTCAGGCGCCTTCAGCTCCAACACCATGATCGTGATGATGATCGCGATCACGCCGTCGCTGAATGCCTCCAGCCGGCCTTTCCCCATGAACTCCCCGCGGGCGCGGTCAGTGCTTGTGTTCGATCGACGCCAGGTCGCTGACCAAGTTCATCAGCTTCTGTTCGCCGCCGGCCGTGCCCACGTCCGCGACGTACTTGCCGTTGACGACGAACGTCGGCACGCCGGTGATGCGATAGCGCTGCATCAGTTCATCGGCGCGCTGCAGGTCGGTCTCCACCGTGAACGAGTGATAGGCGGTCCGGAAGGCGTCGGCGGAAACCCCGTGCTTCGTCACGAACGCGAGCTGCATCCGTTCCGAGTCCGCATCGTCCGTTCCGACCAGCGGATCGTTGTTGACATGGATCTCCTTGAAGATCGCGGTGTGCAGCTCGTCCAGTTTGCCGAGGCTCTGCAGCGTGTAGAACAAGCGGGCAAGAGATCGGTGGCCCGCGGCCCACATCACCGGCACGCGGGAGAAGGCGATGTACGGGGCCTTGGTCTTGCGCCAGGCTTCGACCAGGGGATCGAGCGCGTAACAGTGGGGGCAGGCATACCAGAAGAACTCGAGCACTTCGACCTTGCCGGCCGGTGCGTAGGTCGGCTGCGCGGGGACGAGCCGCGTGTAATTCACGCCCTCCTGCCACATCGTGGGGCCGCTCAAGGAGCCGGCGACCGCCGTGCCCGTGACCGCCGCGACCGCCGCATAGATCGGATTGTGGGCGCCGGTGTCGCCGCTCGTGTCCTCGACCGTCTCGGAACCGTCTTCGTTCAGGCGTTTGATCGTCGACGGCGCGACCGCGGCCATGGACGAGGCGGCCGATGCCGCGGCGGCCGGGGCGGAGGATTGTGCCGTGCTCGTCGCGGCAGTGGAGGCGGTCGGTGTCGGCGCGGTCAGCGCCGAATGCTTCGAGCATGCGGCCGACAGTGCACCGAGGCAGATCAGCAGGGCGAATCGAGCGGCGCGGTTCATCATCGCATCCCCTTGACGTAGGAGGCTACATTGCGCATGTCGTCGGCGCTGAGGCGCTTGGCGATCGTCTGCATGATGCCGTTCGGACCGGTCGCACGCGCGCCGGACGCGTAGTCCTGCAGCTGTTTGATCAGGTAGACCGAGTGCTGGCCGCGCAGCGCCGGAATTCTTCCGGGTTCATTGCCGCGTCCGGTCGGCCCGTGACAGCCCATGCACGCCGGTATGCCCCGCGTGGCGTCGCCGCCGCGGTACAGGGCCTGACCGGCCTTCCAATACGAGGGATCGGCTTCGAGCCCGGTGTTCGGCAGGCTGTCGAAGTAGGCGCCGAGATCGGCCATGTCGGCCGGCGTCAGCGCCATCACGTTCGGCATCATGATCGGGTTTTGACGCTTGCCGTCCTTGAAGTTCTGAAGCTGCTCGGCGATGTAACCGGCGCCGAGGCCGGCGAGGCTCGGCCATTGCGGATTGGCGCTGTTGCCGTTGGCGCCGTGGCAGGCGTGACACACGACGGCTTTGGTCGCTCCGGCCTGGGCGTCCCCCAGGGAAAATGCCGGCAGGCCCATCGCCACGCCGCCCATCACTGTTGCAAGTATCAAAAACCGCTTCATGATCGCGCTCTACCCCGTTCTTAGATGAACCGCCTTCGAAGCCAAATTGTACACTAGGGTCAATAATTTACGTGCAACGGGCGGCCATGTCGACTTATCCGAATGTGAAATTCCTGACAAGTGCGTCGAACGCGCGGCAACTGGTCGCCGACGCGGGACGAGAGGTCGCGTTTGCCGGGCGCTCGAATGCCGGTAAATCCACCGCGATCAATGCGATCACGCACCGCACCGGGCTTGCGCGCGTCAGCCGCACGCCCGGCCGGACCCAGCTGATCAATTTTTTCGAGATCGCGCCGGCGCAGCGCCTCGTCGACCTGCCAGGCTATGGATTCGCGAAAGTGCCCGAGAGCGTCCGTCTGGGTTGGCTCGCGCTGATGCAGCAATATTTCGAACAACGAGAGTCCCTGGTCGGCTTGATCCTGATCGTCGACAGCCGACGCGGCCTCGGAGAGCAAGACGTGGCGATGCTCGAATGGACTCTCGCCCGCGATCGGCGCGCCCACGTGCTGCTGAGCAAGGCGGACAAGTTGAATCGCCAGGACGGCCTGCGGGTATTGCGCGAGACCAAGGAGGCCTGCTCGGACACGGCGGTCACCGCGCAGCTGTTTTCCGCGCTGGCGAAACAAGGCATTGACGAGGCACGCGCGGTCATGGACGATTGGCTGGAGCGCGGATAAAAAAAGGCCCCGACGGTCGCTTGGAAGCGTCCATCGGGGCAGACGAACCCGGCATGGGGATGACAGACCGGGTCTGCCCGCTCAGGGAGAAGAGCAGGGAGCGATTGTGTCGCTCACAAGATTAGATGGGGCCGTCGGGTGAAAGTTCCAGTGCGCCCGCCAAAATTGTTTCCATCATCCTAAGCGCTTAAAAACGCTCGATAAATTGCTCAATGCGCCTGGTCCCAGTTGGCGCCCGTGCCGATGTCCACCTTCAACGGCACCCGCAGCTCTGCGCCGCGCGCCATCCGCTGCGCGAGTTCCCGCGTCACCTCCGCGACCGCATGGTCCGCTACTTCCAGCACGAGTTCGTCGTGAACCTGCATGATCAGCCGCGCGGGCACCCGAGCGTCGCGAATCCACGCGTCGACGTCGATCATCGCGCGCTTGATGATGTCCGCGGCCGTTCCCTGCATCGGCGCGTTGATCGCGCTGCGCTCCGCGTATTGTCGCTCGGCTTGATCGCGCGAGCGGATCTGGGGCAGGTACAGCCGCCGCCCGAACACGGTCTCGACGAAGCCGGCATCCCGCGCGCGCACCCGCGTCTCGTCCATGTAGCGCTTCACGCCTGGATAGCGGTCGAAATACAGATCGACGTAGCGCTGCGCATCGGCGCGGCCGATCGACAGCTGCTTGGCGAGGCCGAACGCCGACATGCCGTAGATCAAACCGAAATTGATCGCCTTCGCGGCGCGCCGCTGCTCGTCCGTGACCACCTCCTCCGCGAGACCGAACACCTCGGCCGCGGTCGCGCGGTGGATGTCGCGGTCCAGCGCGAAGGCCCGCAGCAGGGCGGCGTCCTCCGACAGGTGCGCCATGATGCGCAGTTCGATCTGTGAGTAGTCGGCGGCGACCAGCGAGCTGCCGGCCGGGGCGACGAAGGCCTGGCGGATGCGGCGGCCTTCGGGCGTACGGATCGGGATGTTCTGCAGGTTCGGATCCGACGACGACAGGCGTCCGGTCGCGGCGACCGCCTGATGATAAGAAGTATGGATCCGTCCCGTGGACGGCTCGATCTGATCGGGTAGCTTGTCCGTGTACGTGGATTTGAGCTTGGCGACGCCGCGGTAATCGAGGATCACCCGCGGCAGCTCGTGTTCGGCCGCGAGTTCCTCGAGCACGTCCTCGGCCGTCGACGGCTGCCCGGTCGGCGTCTTGCGGATCACCGGGATCGCGAGCCGTCCGAACAGGATCTCCTGGAGCTGTTTCGGGGAGTCCAGATTGAACTCACCGCCCGCGGCCGCGTGCGCGAGCTGCGCGAGTTCGCGCATGCGCGCCGCGAGTTCGCCGCTCTGCGCCCTCAGCAGCTCGCGGTCAACCAGCACGCCGGCGCGCTCCATCCGGTAGAGCACCGCGACCAGCGGCTGTTCGATGTCTACGTAGAGGCGCTCGAGCGCGGGTTCGGCCTCGATCCGCGGCCACAGCGCCTGATGCAGCTGCAAGGTCACGTCGGCGTCCTCCGCCGCATATTCCGTCGCGCGCTCCACATCGACCTGATTGAACTTCAGCTGCTTCGCGCCCTTGCCGGCGACGTCCTCGAAATGGATGGTGCGAAGCCCGAGGTAGCGTTCGGCGACGGAGTCCATGTCGTGCCGGCCGGCGGTGCTGTTGAGCACGTAGGATTCCAGCATCGAGTCGTAGCCATGGCCGGCGAGTGCGATGCCGTGGTTGGCGAGCACGTGAGTGTCGTATTTCAGGTGGTGCCCGAGTTTGACGCGGGCCGCATTCTCGAGCCAGGGCTTCAGCGCGGCGAGCGTCGCGTCGCGGTCCAATTGTGGCGGCGCGCCCGGACCGTCGTGCGCCAGGGGCACGTAGGCGGCTTCTCCCGGGGTCACCGCAAACGACACGCCGACGATGCGCGCGCGCATGTAATTCAGGTCATCGGTCTCGGTGTCGAACGATGCCAGCGGCGCACCCTCGAGCCGCGCGAGCCACGCGTCGAGCGCGGCGCGGTCGGTGATCATCGCGTAATTCCGCGCCGGCCGGTCGGCCGGCGCCGCCTGGTCGGCCGCCGGCGCCGCCGCGGAGGGTGCGGACGGCGGCGCGCCGGGCGCTTGCAGCGACTTCAGCAACAGGCGGAACTCGAACCGCGTGTAGAGTGCGCGCAGCGCCTCCACGTCCGGCGGGGTGCCGAT
>JAJXYR010000303.1 GCA_021780475.1 Pseudomonadota bacterium | reverse complement strand
CGCGAACGTGGTGATCGTCGCGCGCGATGCCGGGCGCCTCGCCGCGGCGGAACGCGAGTTCGACGCCGAGTTCCCGGGCCGCGTGCTCGCGCAGAGCGCCGACGTCCGCGATCTGGCCGCCGTCGACGCGGCCGCCCGCGCCGGCGCCGGACGTTTCGGGCCGTTCGGCGTGGTGATCGCCGGCGCCGCCGGCAATTTCCTCGGACCCGCCGCGCAACTTTCCTCCAACGCGTTCGCGGCGGTCGTCGACATCGACCTCAAGGGCACGTTCCACACGTTTCGCGCCTGCCATCCGCTGCTCGCCCCGCGGGCCCGCCTGATCGCGATCTCCGCCCCGCAGGGGTCCGTGCCGATGGCGCTGCAGGCGCATGCGGCCGCGGCCAAGGCCGGCATCGAGATGCTGGTCAAGTCGCTTGCGCTGGAATGGGGCGGACTCGACGGGGCGCGCGTGAACGCGATATCGCCCGGCCTGGTGGCCGGCACGCACGGCGCCGACATCTTCTGCAACGCGGTCGGCGAGCGCCGGCTCACCGAGGGACAACCCGTGCCGCGGCTCGCGACGCTGGGCGAGGTCGCCGATGCCGCGCTGTTCCTCGCGAGCGACCTCGGCGACTACATCACCGGACACACGCTCGCGATCGACGGCGGCCTGACGCTCACGACCACCGCCGGATCGATCATCGCGGCCGCGGCGCGCGCCGCGCTCGATTCCCGGCCCGCCGGACGTTGAGCGCGCGCCCGCGGCCCCTCAGGTCATCTTCCTGTCGTCGAGCCCGATGCCGCGGGCGATGATTTCCTTCATGATCTCCGAGGAGCCGGCGTAGATCCTGGAGACGCGCGCGTCGGCGAACATGCGGCAGATCCGGTATTCCTCCATGTAGCCCGCGCCGCCGTGCATCTGCAGGCAGTCGTCGACGACCCGCGACTCGAGCTCGCTCGCGAGCCACTTCGCCGACGCGGCCGTCTCGGCGCGCAGGCGGCGGGCGTTGTGCTCCATCACGCAATGATCGATGAACACCTGCAGCGCATCGAGCTGGGCGCGCATCTCGGCCAGCTTGAAGCGCGTGTTCTGGTAGGCAGCGACCGCCTTGCCGAACACGCGCCGCTCCTTGACGAATTCCAGCGTCAGATCGAAAGCCGCCTGGGCGTTCGCGATGTACTGGCAGGCGCCGATGAGCCGTTCCTCGACGAGGAACTGGGCCAGGTAGTAAAAGCCCTGCGTCGGATCGCCGAGCACGTTGTCCGCCGGCACCCGCACCTGGTCGAAGAACAGCTCGGAGGTGTCCTGCGCCTTCAGCCCCAGCTTCTTCAGCTTGCGGCCGCGGCGAAAGCCGGCCATGTCGCGCTCGACGAGAAAGAGTCCGAGGCCGTGCCGCTTGTCGGGCACGGTGCGCGCGGCGACGATGAACAGATCGCCGATCTGGCCGTTCGAGATGTAGGTCTTCGATCCGCTCAATATCCAGTCCGCGCCGTCGCGCTCGGCGCGCGTCTTGATGGCGGCCAGGTCGCTGCCCGCCGACGGTTCGGTCATCGCGATGCCGAGGATCCTGCGGCCTTTGACGCAATCCTCGAGATAGCGGCGCTTCTGATCCTCGCTGCCGAGTGCGCCGAGATAGGGGCCGACGAGCCGCGAGTGCAGCGTCATGAAGAATCCGGGCTCGCCGCGCGCCACGTTCTCCTCGATCATGATCTGCTCGTAGCGGAAGTCGTCGACCGCCGCGCCGCCGAATCGCTCCTCGGCCCACATCAGCAGAAATCCCTGCTCGCCCGCCTTGAGATAAGCCTCTCGATCCACCTGGCCGGCCTCGCGCCAGCGCTCGGCGTGCGGCGCCACCTCGTTCACGATGAACCGGCGGAAGGAGTCGCGGAACATGTCGTGTTCCGCCTCGAAGATGCCCCGGGGCGCCGCCGTCGTGCCGATGTCGGTCATGATCCAGACTCCGCGGTTGCGATCGGCGCATGAAACGGCGTGCCCGCCGCGGCGCGCGCGCGCAGCCAGCGCGACGGCTTGAAGCGCGATCCGTGGCGCTTCGCGAGCGCGGCCGTCTCGGCGACGAACCGCGCGATGCCGATCGTGTCGATGTAGGAGAGCGTCCCGCCGGTGTAGGCGGGGAAGCCCACGCCGAGGATCGAGCCGAGGTCGGCGTCGGCCGCGTGCAGGATGACGCCCTCCTCGACGCAGCGCGCGCTCTCGAGCGCCTGGACGTGCAGCAGCCGCAGCTTGACCTCGTCCACGGACGGCTGCGCGGCGGCGCGTGGATAGATCCCGGCGAGGCCCGGCCACAGGTGCTTCTTTCCGCCGGGCGGATATTCATAGAAGCCGTGGCCGGCGCGCCGGCCGATGCGCTGCAATTCGAGCACGAATTTCTTCAGGATCGCGTAATTCACGGGCGCGACGAATTTCGGGCCCAGATCGGTCTCGGCCTGCAGCGCCGCCTTGTACTGCAATTCCAGCGTGACTTCGTCGGAGACCGCGAGCGGCCCGACCGGCATTCCGGCGGCGACCGCCGCGTTCTCGATCAAGGCCGGATCGACGCCTTCCTCGAGCATCTTCATGCCCTCGGCGGTGTAGGCGCCGAAGACGCGCGTCGTGTAGAAGCCGCGGCCGTCATTGACGACGATCGGCGTCTTCTTCAGGCGCGCCGCGAGATCCATCGCGTGCGCCACCGCCTCCGGCGCGGTCTTCTTGCCGACGATGATCTCGACGAGCGGCATCTTCTCGACCGGGGAGAAGAAGTGCATGCCGACGAAGCGCGCGGGCCGCTGCGCGGCCAGGGCGAGCTGCGTGATCGGCAGCGTCGAGGTGTTGCTCGCGAAGGTCGTGCCGGCGGCGATCACCACCTCGGCCTGGCGGGTGACCTCGGCCTTGATGTCGCGCTGTTCGAAGACCGCTTCGATGACGAAATCCGCGGCCGCGAGATCGGCGTAATCGGCCGTCGGCCGGATGCGGGCGAGCTGCTCCGCGGCGCGCTCCGGCGTGAGCCGGCCGCGTTCGACGTCGCGCGCGACCAACGCCTCCGAATAGCCCTTGCCCTTGTCCGCGAACGGCCGGGTGTGGTCCAGCAGGATGACCTCGATGCCGGCCGCGGCCGCGACGTGGGCGATGCCGCCGCCCATCATGCCGGCGCCGATGATCCCGAGCCGCCGCACCGGCGCGACGGGCACCCCGGCGGGACGATGCGCGAGCTTGTCGGCCGCGCCCTTGTTGATGAACATCGTGCGGATCAGGTTGCGCGCGACCGCGCCCGTGAGCAGGCGCGCGAAATAACGCGACTCGACCTTCAGCGCGGTGTCGATCGGCAGCGCGGAACCCTCGAACACCGCCGACAGGATCGAGATCGGCGCCGGATAGTTGCGCTGTGTCGTCTTCGCGGCCAGCGCGGAGCCGACCATGAAGGTCTGCGCGACCGCGGGATTGGTGATGCCGCCTCCCGGCAGTTTGTATCCCTTGCGATCCCACGGCTGGGTGGGCTCGGGTGCCGAGGCCAGCCAGTCGCGGGCGCGCTGCTCGATCTCGGCGGCCGGCGCCACGGCGTGCACGAGCCCGAGCTTGAGCGCCTGTGCGGGCTTCACCGCGCCGCCCTCGGCGAGCAGCGGCAGCGCGGCGGCGATCCCGATCAAGCGCGGCAGCCGCTGGGTGCCGCCGGCGCCGGGCAACAGTCCGACCTTGACCTCCGGCAGGCCGACCACGGCTTTCGGATCGTCCGCGAGCACGCGGTAATGGCACGCGAGGCACAGCTCGAAGCCGCCGCCGAGCGCGGTCCCGCCGATCGCCACCGCCACCGGCTTGCCGAGCGTCTCGAGGCGCCTGAACGCAAGCGAGATCTCCTGGCTCAGCGCGTAGCCCTCGGCCGGGTTCAGCTTGCGGTCGAATGCGGTGGCGAGTTCCTTGAGGTCGGCGCCGGCGATGAACGCGGCCTTCCCGGACCGGATCAGGATGCCCTTGACCGCGGCATCGGCGGCCGCCGCATCCACCGCCGCCTTGAATTCGGCGACGACCGCGTCCGACAGGACGTTCATCGACCGCGCCGGATCGTCGAAAGTCAGCGTCAAAATGCCGGCCGCGTCGCGCTGCGTCGTAATCACTGTGGTCATCTGGATTTCCCCGCTGGTTCCCGAGCTAGACGCGCTCGATGATCGTCGCCGTACCCATGCCGGCGCCCACGCACAGGGTCACCAACGCCGTGCGCAAATCGCGCCGCTCGAGCTCATCGAGCACCGTCCCCAGGATCATCGCGCCGGTGGCGCCCAGCGGATGGCCCATCGCGATCGCCCCGCCGTTGACGTTGACCCGCTCCGGATCGAGGTCGAGCGCGCGGATGAAGCGCAGCACGACGCTCGCGAACGCCTCGTTGATCTCGAACAGGTCGATGTCGCCGACCGCCATGCGGGTCCGCTTGAGCACCTTTCGCGCGGCATCCGCGGGGCCGGTCAACATGATCGTCGGCTCGCTGCCGATCGAGGCGAATCCGCGGATCCGGGCACGCGGCGCACGGCCGAGCCGCGAGGCCATCTTGCGCGCGCCGACCAGCACCGCGGCGGCGCCATCGACGATGCCGCTCGAGTTGCCGGCGGTGTGCACGTGATCGATCGCCTCGACCTGCGGGTAGCGCTGGATCGCGACCGCATCGAACCCCGCCTGGTCGCCGATCGCGGCAAAGGCGGGCTTCAGCGCCGCGAGGTCGGCGGCAGTCGCGTGCGGACGGACGGTTTCGTCCCGGTCCAGCGCGACGCCGCCGAGCAGATCGCGCACCGGCAGAATCGCGTTCGCGAACCGTCCTTCGGCCCAGGCGCGGGCCGCGCGGCGCTGGCTCTCGAGCGCGTAGGCGTCGACGGCCGCACGCGAATAGCCGTCGAGCGTCGCGATCAGATCCGCGCCGATGCCCTGGGGCGCGAAGTAGGTCGAGTAGGTGACCGCCGGATCCGAGTACAGCGCGCCGCCGTCGCTGCCGATCGGCACGCGCGACATCGATTCGACGCCGCCGCCGATCACGAGATCGGACTGGCCGGCCATGATTTGCGCGGCGGCCGTGTTGACCGCCTCCAGGCCCGAGGCGCAGAACCGGTTGACTTGTTTGCCGGGAACCCGCTCATCGAAGCCCGCGACAAGCGCCGCGACGCGCGCGATGTCGCTGCCCTGCTCGCCGACCGGCGACACGCAGCCGAGGATCACGTCATCCAGCAGGCGCGAATCGAGCCCGCTGCGCGCGCGCAGGGCCTCGAGAGTCTGCGCCGCGAGCTGGATCGGCGTGATCGCGTGCAACGCACCGTCCGGCTTGCCGCGGCCGCGCGGCGTCCTGACGTGGTCAAAGATGAATGCTTCGGGCATATGTCATTCCTCGGTTGGCAGTGCGCTTCGTCCCATGCAGCCGGCGGATGTCCGCCTTCAGTTTCAAATGCATCGCTTCGAGCGGCATGTCCTCGCCGACCAGCCACTGGTAGACGATGCCGATCATCGCCGCGCAGAACTGCTCGGCGATACGCGCCGGATCGGCGTCGGCGGCGATCGCCGAGCGAGCCAGAGCCTGTTCGACCCAGGCGGCGACGTCGCGCCGCTGCGTGTCGTGCACGCGGCGCACGTTGAGGCGGAATTTCGCGCCGGGATCGATGCTCACGAACCACAGCAGAAACATCGCCCGCACTTCGGCGGGGTGCTCCCGCAGCATCGCCAGCTGCGCATCGACCGCGCCGCACATCGCCTCGACGCCCCACTTGCCGCTCGTATGCAGCGCGAGCGTCTCGCGCCAGCGCCGCGAAATCGACTGCAGCACGGCGCGCAGCAGGCCCGCCTTGGATCCGTAGCGGTGCGTCGCGAGGCCGCGGCTGTAGCCGGCGCGCCGGCCGATCTCGGCGAGCGTCGCGCCGGCCACGCCGCGCTCCACCAACAACCGGACCGCCGCATCGCGCATGCGCCGGTCGGACAGCTCCGTGCGTTCGCGCTGCCGCCGCGGCGGCGCATCGGCGCGCGCGGCCCGGCGGCCGCCCGCAGATTTACTTGTCGCCATCAAGTAATGATACCATCGCCGGGCCGGGACCGGTCAAATCCCGCGGAGGCGACGCCGGCGGTGCGGGGGGAAAACATGACGGAATTGCACGGGAAACGGGCGATCATCACGGGCGCGGGCGGCGGCATCGGCCGCGCCGCCGCGCTGCTGTTCGCGCGCGCGGGCGC
>JAJXYR010000134.1 GCA_021780475.1 Pseudomonadota bacterium | reverse complement strand
CGTGGGGTGCGGGACGCTCTTGCCTGTCATTAAGCGCCGCTTGAAAGCGCTCAGGTAGTCTCTGCACCTTCCGGCGGTGCACCGCCGGCTTGGCTCAGGATCGCCATCAGCCGAACTGTTAAGGTTTCCCTGAATTCATCCCGTCCACTTCGCGTCTTGCGGCGCGAAGGCACCATTTTTGATGAGTCCCCTGCTCTAACCAACTGAGCTACAGGCCCGACCCCCTCAGTGTATCAAGATCGGCGGCGGCGCGCCGATCGGCCTTCAAGGGTAAAGTAGCGCCATCGCCCCTCGAGCGCCTTCTCCCGTGAGCACAACCATATCGAATCGCGCTGCGCTGCCGGCCCTGCCGATCCAGGGCGCGCTGCCGCCGCTGCTGGACGCGCTCGCCGCCGGCCGCCGCGCGCTGCTGCAGGCGCCGCCGGGCGCCGGCAAGAGCACGCTCGTGCCGATCGCGCTCCTCGATGCGCCCTGGCTCGAAGGACGCAAAATCGTCATGCTCGAGCCGCGGCGACTGGCGGCGCGCGCGATCGCGACCCGCATCGCTCACCTGTTGCGCGAGCCGGTCGGCGGGCGCGTCGGTTACCGGACGCGCTTCGAGACCCGCGTCGGCCGCACGACCCGCATCGAGGTCGTCACGGAAGGCATTCTGACGCGGATGTTGCAGCGGGACGCCGCGCTCGACGGGTACGCCTGCATCGTCTTCGACGAATTTCACGAACGCAGCATCAACGCGGATCTTGGACTCGCGTTGGCGCTGGAGAGCCAGGAAAGCCTCCGCGCGGATCTGCGTATCCTGGTGATGTCCGCGACGCTCGACCTTGAGCCGCTCGCGCGCCTGCTCGGCGACCCGCCGATCATCGACGCCGAGGGACGAAGCTTCGACGTGCAGACCCGGTACGCGCCGCGCCGGCCAGAGCTTCCGCTGGAACAGCACGCCGCCCGTGTGATCGCCGGCGCGATCGGCGAACAGGACGGCGACGTGCTGTGTTTCTTGCCGGGCGCGCCGGAGATCAGGCGTCTGCAGCGCGCACTCGAGAGCAGCGCGCTGCCGCGCAATGTCCGCGTTCTGCCGCTCTATGGCGAACTGGATGCCGCGGCGCAGGACGCCGCGCTCGCGGCCGCGCCGCCGGGCCAGCGCAAGATCGTGCTCGCCACGTCGATTGCCGAAACCAGCCTCACCATCGACGGCGTGCGCATCGTCGTCGACGCCGGTTTGTCTCGATATGCGGAATTCGACCCCACGACCGGCATGAGCCGCCTCGCGACGGTGAAAGTCTCCCAGTCGGCCGCCGACCAGCGCCGCGGCCGCGCCGGCCGCCTCGCGCCGGGCATCTGTTATCGGCTGTGGTCGGAAGGGTCGCAAGCCGCGCTCGCGGCCCACACGGATCCGGAGATTCTGCGCGCCGACCTTGCGCCGCTCGCGCTCGAGCTCGCACTGTGGGGCGCGGCCGACGCCATGAGTCTGCGCTGGCTCGATCCGCCGCCCGCGGCCAACCTCGCTCAGGCCCGCGACCTGTTGCGCCGGCTCGAAGCCATCGACGAGCAGGGACGGATCACGGCGCACGGCCGCGCGCTGGGTGGCGCAGGCGCGCATCCGCGGCTTGCGCACATGCTGATCAAGGCGCCCGGCCTCGGTGCCGCCGGTCTTGCCTGCGCGCTGGCGGCGATATTGAGCGACCGTGACATCGTCCGGGCGGCGCCCGGACAACGCGATGCCGACATCCGGCTGCGCGTGGCCGCGCTCGCGGACGGCGGCGCATCGCTGCCGCCCGGACTGCGCGTGGACGCCGCAGCGCTGCGCCAGGCCGCGCGCAAGGCGGCCGAGTGGCGCAATCAATTGCGCAGCGCCGGAGACACCGCCGATCCCGACGAGTCGGTCGGCATGCTGCTCGCGCTCGCCTACCCCGACCGCATCGCGCGCTCACGCGGCGGCGCCGGCCGCTACCTGTTGGCGAACGGCCGCGGCGCGCACTTCGGCGAGCCCCAGGCGCTCGCCAAATCCGAATTCCTGGTCGCCGCGGAACTCGACGGCGCGGAGCGCGAGGCGCGGATATTTCTCGCCGCGCCGATCGCCGCGGCCGATCTGGAGCGATTGTTCGCCGCGCAGATCAATACTCGCAGCGAAATCGTCTGGGATGATCGGCAGGGCGCGGTGCGCGCGCGGCGCGAGCGCCGTCTCGGCGCGCTGGTGCTGGACAGCGCGGAACTCGAGGCGGCCGACCCCGAAGGCCTGCGGGGGGCGATGCTGGCCGGATTGCGCCAGCTCGGCATCGGCGCGCTGCCGTGGACGCGGGAGCTGCGCCAGTTTCAGGCGCGCGTCGCGTTGATGCGTGCCGCGGGCGTGCCCGCGCCGGAACCGTGGCCCGACCTTGGCGACGAGGCCTTGCTGGCCGGGCTCGATGAGTGGGCGCCGCCGTGGATCGACGGCTGCACGCGCCGGGATCACCTCGCGCGTGTGGATCTGACGCACGCGCTCGGCGGCCTCCTGACACGCAAACAGCACGATGTTCTCGCGCGCGAGGCTCCGGCCACGCTGCGCGTGCCGAGCGGATCGAGTGTCGCGATCGATTATCTCGACGGCGACATCCCCACGGTGTCGGTACGTCTACAGGAAATGTTCGGATTGACTGCGACACCCTGCGTCGCGGCCGGACGGATGCCGCTGCTGCTGAAGCTGCTGTCGCCGGCGCAGCGGCCGGTGCAGGTGACGCGCGACCTCGTCAGCTTCTGGAACAAGGGCTACCACGAGGTGAAAAAGGATCTCAAAGGCCGGTACCCGCGCCATTTTTGGCCGGACGATCCGCACGAAGCCGCGCCCACGCGCCGGGTGCGGCCGCGATGAACCGGGAGCGCCCCGGCGGCCGGGCGGCCGTGGCCGACCAGCGGACGGCCGCACGCTGGTTCGCGCTCGGCATCGCGCTGCTGATCCTCTGGGGTTCGCTGTATCCGCTGCAATTCTTCACTCCGTCGCTCGCGCTGATGACGCTGCGGCTTGCGCGCGTCGGCGCCCACGCCCCGTCGCGCACCGATCTGATCGCGAATTTTCTGCTGTATCTTCCGCTCGGCGCCGCCTGCCGTCTGGCATTCGGCCGTGGCGGGTCGGCCCGCCGCACGGTGCAGGCGGCGCTGCTGGGCGCCTCGTTTTCGCTGGCGGTCGAACTGCTGCAGCTCACCACGCCGCATCGGGTGACCAGCGTCTTCGATTGGGCATGGAACAGCGCCGGCGCGTCGTTCGGTGCGCTCGCGGTCGCCTGCTATCTGCGCATCGGCGGCGCATGGCGGCTCCCGGCCCTGCGCCATCCGCGGCCGGCGTTCGTGCCCCTATGCCTGCTGGCGATCTGGTTCATCGGCGAGTTCGCGCCTTACCTGCCGAGCCGCCACGCATCGTTGCCGCTCGGCGGCTTGATAGCGGCCTGGCTCCATCGGCGCGAGCCCGTGGCTGCGCCGTGGAGTCTCGCGCTCGCGCGCTGGTGGATCATCGCCGAATGTCTGCGCCACATCTGGCGCAGGCCCTGGCACCTGCCGGCCTTCGCGGCGCTGATCGCGCTGACGGCGGTCGAACAGGCCTATGTCGGCACCGACCGGCGCAGCGCGGTGGAACTGCTGTCCTGGTGCATCGTGCCGCTGCTGATGCTCGTCACCTCCGCCTGGCCGGCGCGCGCACGAGCTTGGTGCACGATCGTCGGTTGCCTGGCGGTGCTGGTTTCGTCCAACGTGTGGCCGCCTCTGCCCGCCGCGAGGATCGGCGACTTTCATTGGATCCCGTTTTCCGGCACGCTGCTCGCGTCGCGCGATTACCGGCCGCTGCTGGACTCGCTGTTTTTCGACGGCGCGCTGTTGTGGGCGCTGACTTTGGCATTCGGGCGGCCGCTGGCGGCGTTCGCGCTGACGCTCGCGGCGAGCATCGCGGTGGAACTCGCGCACTTGTGGACCCCGCCGCATCGCGCGGAAATCACCAACCCGCTGCTCGTCGTGGCCTTGGTCATGGCGTTTGCCACCGCGCATCGTTTCCAGCGCTATGCGTTCGGCGCCGACGGCGCCGGCGAACGGAGGACGACATGACGGCACGACAAGGTTTGAAATGCCTCTTCGGCACGATCCTGGCGACGATGATTTGCTACACGGCTTGGGCCGCGACACGGCAGCCGCTGCAGCATTGGACCGGCCTGACGCGCGGCCCGGACCGCTACTGGACCATCGCAACGCTGCTCGACGCCTATTTCGGTTTTCTCACGTTCTACGTGTGGGTTTTCTTCAAGGAGCGCCGCTGGTTCGGGCGCATCGCGTGGTTCGTGGCGATCATGCTGCTCGGCAATATGGCGATGTCCGTGTACATGCTGCTGCAATTGCGCGCATTGCGCCCCGGCGCACCGCTGCTCGAAATCTTGAGCGTGCGCAACCCGTGATGGCGCGCCGATGAAGGCTTTCCTGCGCCGCCGGATCGCCACGCCGCTGCTCGCGTTGTTGTCGCGCGGAGTCGCTCCCGACCGGTTGGCGCTCAGCGTGGCGATCGGCATCGTCGTCGGCAACATCCCGATTCTCGGCGTCTCGACGGCGCTCTGCACCTTGATCGCCCTGGCCTTCGGCTTGAATCTCGCCGCGGTGCAACTTGCGCAGGCGGCAATGGCGCCGACGCAGATCTTGCTGATCATCCCCTTCGTCCGGCTTGGTGAGTGGCTGACACACGCGCCGCCGCAGCCCTTGTCGGTCGCCGGCGATCTTGCGTTGATCGCGCACGGCGCCGGCCGGGCGATGATCGTCCTGTGGCGGGCGATTCTGCACGCCGGACTCGCGTGGCTGCTGGTTGCGCCGGCGGCAATCTATGTCCTCTACAAGACGCTGACGCCGGTGTTCACCCGGGCGGCGGCGGCGCTCGGCGCGCGGGCGCGCGCCGAACCGATCCGCGGGCCCGACGACCGCGCCTGATGCCCCCACTCGCCGGGCTCGCGCGAGAATCCGCCCGCAATGGACGGCACCACGGTCACAGCCCATCCAGGCGCAATTGTCCGCCCGCGGCCACCGGCACGCGGAACGCCGCGGTGTTCAGCCGCTGCTTCTCGCCAACCCCGAGCCCGAGGCGGCGGCACGCGATTTCGAACCGGCGCGCGAGCAACGCCGCCTCGACCCCTTCGCCGGTGAAGCGTTCGCCGAAGCGCGAATCGCTCAAGCCCCCGCCGCGCATCGCCTTGATGCGCGACAGCACGTGCGCGGCGCGCAACGGGCGGTGATCGCGCAGCCAGCGCTCGAACAATTCCTTGACCTCGTACGGCAGACGCAGCAGCGTGTACGCGGCCGATCCCGCGCCGGCGTCGGCTGCGCACTGCAAGATTCCCTCCAGCTCATGGTCGTTCAACGCCGGAATCATCGGTGCGGCGAGCACGCCGACCGGCACGCCGGCGTTCGCGAGCCCTTCGATCGCCTTGAGCCGCGCCTGCGGCGACGGCGCGCGCGGTTCGAGCCCACGCTTCAATTCCGTATCCAGCGTCGTCAGGCTGATCATCACCCGACAAAGCCGGTCGGCCGCCAGTCGCTGCAACAGGTCCAAATCCCGCAACACCAAGTGACCCTTCGTGACGATGGTCACCGGATGCCGAAAGCGCAGCAGCACCTCGAGAATGCCCCGAGTGAGCCGGTGCCGGCGCTCGATCGGTTGGTAGGGGTCGGTGTTGGCGCCGAGGTTGATCGCGTCCGGGCGATAACCCCGGCGCGACAGTTCGCCCTCCAACAATCCGACGGCGTTCTCCTTGTAGAACAGCTTGGTCTCGAAATCCAGGCCGGCGGACAAATTGAGATACCCATGACTCGGCCGCGCAAAACAGTAGATGCAGCCGTGTTCGCAGCCGCGATACGGGTTGATGGACTGGTTGAACGGCAGATCCGGCGAGGCGTTGCGCGAAATGATCCGGCGCGCAGTTTCGGAACGCACCTCGGTCGCGGGCCCGTCGACGGCGTCCTCACGCCACCAGCCGTCGTCTTCTTGGTCGACTCGGCGCGATTCGAAGCGGCCGGCGTCGTTGTCGGCCGCGCCGCGCCCTTGGATCGGTGAACGCATTTTCACGACTGTACGGATATACAGCCTGATGCGCAAGCTGCGGGACGATGCGGCGGCGCGGGACCGGACGCCGCTCAGCGCCCGCGCGCGTCGGCCAGATGCTGCTCGATGAGCGCCGCCATTCGCTCGGTGGCGACGTCGAAGATGTCGAAGCTCAAATCGGGTAGATCCACATACTGACCCTCGGGCTTCATC
>JAJXYR010000250.1 GCA_021780475.1 Pseudomonadota bacterium | reverse complement strand
TGGTCCGGCGCACCTCGGGCGGAAAAACGTCGCGCAACAACGAGGTGTAATAGGCAATCAAATCCGTGGTCGGTGCGACACGGCCGATCTCGCCGGCGCGGATACGCCCTTCGAGCCAGACGAGAAATCTGTCGGCATCATCGACGGGCGGGCACGGGAGACGGCGCGTACAGTAGCGGGACCAACGCCCGAACCCCTGCCCATAAACGTGCAATGGCACCCCGCGGCGTCCGAGAGACGCCATCGAGCAGGTGGTCACCGACCAGGTATTGTCGAAAACGGCGACCGGCGCCGTGCCGGGTGATTCGCCGCCGCCCGGGGCCGACGCCGCACGGCGGTACGGCGCGCGCGCGGCGGTTTGTTCAGTGATCGGACTTCGATTCGTCAAGCGTCGCCATCCCTTCGAGCCCGATCCACTCCCCGCTCCCTGGAGGAACATTACCGAAAGCCCCACCCCGCGATCGTCGCACGGCCTCGAAAGCCCCTGTTGCGGCCTGGCGGAACTGCGTCACATTTCGCAATAGGATGGGGGAAAAACTATACCATGGTGGCTGCGTGACGCGGGCCCATGCGCTAGCATCCCGGCCACGGCGGCCGGGCGCGTGGCCGCTTCGGAACACGAAGGCGCGGCGCCACCCAGACCCTCACAGAACACCGCGACGAGACATGACAGAACGGACGACCGACGGAATGGAAGTTCTCTTCGAGAATCCGCACCATGCCTACGCCATTCGATTCATCGAGCTCGTCGCGCGAAAATATGGCGGCAGGGCCGTATGCTTCTACACCGATCCCGCGGAACGGGCGCGCAACGAGCATCGGTTCCCCGTGCTGCGTTCCGGCCTCGTCGCGGCATCGTATGACTTCAGGCAGGCGGATATCGAAGCCTTCGCCGCGCACCTGATACGTCACCACCGAATCGCCGCAGCGATGCCGTTCAACGAACCCTCGTTGCGTTCCGCGGCGTCCCTTGGTGAACGTCTGGGTCTTTCGTGGAATGCGCCGGAAGTCCTGCGTCTCTTTCAAGACAAGCACCTGCTGAAGGCACATCTGCGCACCAACCGTCCGGACCTGAGAATCAACGCATCGATAGCCGTCGAGAGCCGTGAAACGGTGCTGAGCAACCGCCGGCACCGTGAATACCGGCGCTTCGTCCTCAAGCCGTCAAGCGGCTACGGAAATCGGAACATCGGCGTTTTCGATTCCAGCACGAGCCCCGCTCAAATCGACGGCTATTTGGAATCGCTGCGGGGCGTTCCGCTGGTGATGGAGGAATTCGTCGACGGCCGCGAATACTTCGTCAACGGCCAGGTCGATGCGGTCGGCCGTGTGACCGTGATCGCGATATTCGCTTACGCCAGGGTCGCCGCGAACGGGCGAACCAACATCGACCACGAGACCGTCCTGGTCCGGCATGACGACCCCCTGTTCGAAGGCTTGGCCGCCTACGCCGGCGAGGTGGTCGCCGCGTCCGGCCTGAAACGCAGTCCATTCCATTTGGAAGCCAAGGTGGACAGCTCGGGCCCCTGCTTGATCGAAGTGGGAGCCCGGCTGGCCGGACACGGCAATGCGGTTCTCAGCGGAGAACTACATGGTCCAGGGCTCGATCTTTTCGATCTTGCGGCTCACTACTATCTCTCGGACGCCGACTACGGCGTGCCGCCGCTCGATTGGTCCCGCTACGATGCCAAAGCGGTACGGTACGTGCACGGCATCAGCCGCCGCGCGGAGCGAATCTTCCAGTTGCACGGCATCGAGGCGATCGAGGCGATGCCGGAATTCCACTCCTGGGTGATTCGCCCGGAAGTGGGCACGAAGTTCGCCGTCACCCAGGATCTCCTGACCATGCCGTATAGCCTGATTCTCAAGGGTGAGTCGCAGCAGCAAACGGCGGCCGCGGCCGGCCGGGTTCGCGCCTCGTTGCAGTGGAATCGCAGCATCGGCGTCGCACGACGCCTTGCAGTGGGCGCGCGCTGCTTCCTGCGGCGTGCGGCCGTGTATGCGCGGACGCGCGTCGCGCCGCTGTTGCGCGACGCGTCTTCCTACACCGGCGCGTCGCGTTGAATCCGGAATCCCGCCCGGTTCCCTCCGTACGCCGCATGCTCTCCCGGGCGGGTGACCGCCTGTCTCTGCGCTGGCAGCTGCTGCGCACCCGCCCGGTCGAATTCCCCGTCGCGGCGGATCCCGAAACGCTGCGGCAGGAGGAACTCATCAAGGCTTGGGCCCTGCGTTACCTCGCAGCTCCTCATCCACAGCTTGGGCGCTCCGGAGCGGTCTGTCCGTTCGTCAAACCGTCGATCGAACTGGACCGATTCATGGTGTCCTTTCAGCCGACCTCGGCCCATTCCAGCTATCGGGAACTACGCGCGGTCGTGCTGGCGGCGGCCCACTGGTTCGTCCGACACCAGCCCCGCGAAGAGCCCAAGAGCACCTTCGCCAGCATGCTGCTCGCTTTTCCCGGCCTCACACCGGACCAATATGGGTGGCTGGACCGAGCGCATGAGCAACTCAAGGTGCACCTGGTCGACAAGCTCGAGGTGATGTCGACGCCCTTTCACCCGGAAAGCGTCAAGCCCTCGGCGACAAATCCCTCGTTCGCCGTTTTTCGAGGCCCTCATGCACTGATCGCGATGCGGCATCTCGACGTGCGCGACATCCGCTTCCTCGAGTGGAACGAGCGCGGATTTCGCCGGTATCACGCGCGATTCGCGCCGCGTTTCGCGCGCGGCGAGGTCTCGGACGAATTTGGAGACGTAAGCCGATTCGAAACTGCGTGCCGCCGCTTCGGGCTGCCGCAGCGCGCAGCAGGCTAGGGCGGCGCGCGCCATCGTCAGGGCGCGTCCGCCTTGAATCCCACATAGTACGTGCGGCCCATCGGATCGTAGGTGGCCGCATCCGTGTAGAGCGGCGCGCCCTGCACGATCGGCGGACCCTGGTCGAACAGATTGGTCATTCCGGCGGTGACCTGGACATGGTCGGTCAGCTGCCAGTGCGCGTCGAGATCGAAGTAATGATATGCGGGCACGCCCCGGCCCGGGGCGCCCGGCCCCGCGCTCGGCACCCAGTCCGCCATCGCACCGATGAAGCGCCAATGCAACGCCGCCCACACCGAGTCCAGCGCGTAACCGATCGAGGTGTTGGCCTTCCACCGGGGATGCGCGAGGTCCGGCGTCGCCGAGGTCTGCACCAGAGTGCCCGCGAAGTTGACGTTCGGGCCGCCCGCCAGTTCGGCGACGTTCAGGGACTTCAGATACGACAGGTAGGCTTGCAGCGTGATCCGGCCGGCGAGCGGTGAAAACCCAAGCTCGCGCAGCGGCGCGTTCCAATCGACCTGCGCGTCGACGCCGTCGGTGCTGTAGGAGGCCAGGTTCGACAGCACCTCCCGCCCGAGCGCGATGTCGCCGTTGGTGGGATTGCGCGCGAATTGGCGGCAATAGAAATTGCCGGCCGAATAGCTGGGGTTCGCGCCCGAGGCGTTGAAACAGCTCGCGAGCATCTGATCGAGCGTCGACAGGGCGATCGCCCCGTCGATCTTGATGTGGTAGTAGTCCACGGAGGCCTTGAACGCGTGCAACCATGCCGCCTCGAAACGCGGCGACAGCACGAAGCCGAGTGAGACCGTGTTCGCCGTCTCCGGCTCGAGGCGCGGATTGCCCGAGGAGATGCCGGGTACCGATTGCACGCCGTACGTGAACCCCGGATAGAGCGCCGCCGGCACGCCCATCGCCTGGCACAGGGCCTGTACCCGCGCCGCATTGGGCCCGCTACGATAGCCGCTGCCGACCTCGCAGGGATCGACGGAGATATTGTCCTGCGCCTGGCGCGTGGTGTCGTAGAGCTCACCCAGGCTCGGCGCCCGGATCGCGCGTTCATAGCCGCCGCGCAGCAGGAGCGCCGCCGTGGTCCGCCAGTGGAAATCGGCCTTCCAGGTGTTGGTGCCGCCGAACAAGTCGTAGTTCGAGTGACGGGCGCCAACGTCGAGCGCGACGCTCTTCGCGAGCGGCCGGTCCTTCAGAATCGGCACGAGCAACTCGGCGTACACTTCGCGCACGCTCTGGGTGCCTGAGGTCGCGCTCACGAGATCGTAGGACGGCGAGATGATATTGGCCGGCATCGTCGCGGGCATCACGTTGAACGCGGGATTCAGACCGGGATCCGGGCGGTAGTCGAAGGAGCTTCCGCGATAGTCTGCGCCGAGCGCGAATCGCAGGCGGCCGCCGGACAATGCCGCCAGATCGCCGCTCAACGTGCCTTCGATGAGCTTCTGCGTCATGCGGTTGGTGTTGTGCGCGGTGCCGGTCGTGTATTGCAGACAGCCGCGGGTGAGCGCTTGTCCGCCGAGGGGGTTCCACGCGTACCCGGTGCAGGTGCTGCCGTCCGCGCCGACGTAGCGGGCGGTGCCGTAGAGGATGGACTCGACCGCCGGCAGGTTGATGTTGTTGCGTTCCTCGTTGTCGAACAGCGTCTGCCCGAAGGACGCGTACACGTCCCAGCGCAGAGCGGAACGCGCGAAGCCGCCCTTCAATCCGCCGACCGCCTGATAATCGTCATAGGAAAATTGTTCGATGCGCGGACCGAAGCCGGTGAGATAGGCGGACAGCGCGAGCGGCGCGGCGAGCGCCGCGGGGTCCGCGGCGTTGGTGCGCGACGCGAGTATCGCCTGCAGCGCCGCATTGCCCTGCACGAACGGATTTTCCAGCGGGATTTCGAAATACTTGCCCGGCCCGATGAACGCGCCGCTCTGCAGATCCGCGGCGCTCGAGTGCATGAAGTTGAACTGTCCGTACGCCTGCAGACGATCATTGAATTGGAACGTGGAGCGCGCAAAGAAATTGTAGCGGCGCATCGGCACCTGGATCGCGAAGTACGGTCCGAGGTATGCGTCGATCTGGGTGCAATCCGGACTGATCGCGAGCCCGAGGGTTTTCGGCGCCAGCGCGCCGCGGTAGTTCTGCACGCAATTCGGCGCGCTGTTGGCGGTGAAGATCGTGCCGTCGTGGTTCACGCCGATCGCTCCGGTATAAAGGCCGCTGCCGGCGAGCGGCGTCGCGTTCGGATACTGCGCGAGCACGGCATTGACGGCCGCGATCGTCGGGTAGCCGCCGATATCCGGACCGTTGAAGAAGCCCTCGGGGGGGCGTGGCACCTTGCGGGGATTATCGGCAAAGAACGGCCGGTTCGCGCCGGTCACCGCGCCGCGATCGGCGACCTCGAGATCCACGACCGCGTTGCCGCGATCCCCGTCGAAATTGCCGCCGAGCAAAACGCTGACCTTGGTCTCCGCGCCGTCGCCGCGCGTCGTCGCGCCGCGCTCGGCATCGATCTCGACGCCGCTGAAATGATGACGCAGACGGAAGTTGACCACCCCGGCCATCGCGTCCGAGCCGTACACCGCCGACGCACCGCCGGTGATCACGTCCACGTCCTTGATCAACGCCGATGGAATCACATTCAAATCAACCGCCCCATTCGGCGTGGTCGCAACCAGGCG
This sequence comes from Pseudomonadota bacterium, assembly GCA_021780475.1. Lineage (GTDB taxonomy): Bacteria > Pseudomonadota > Gammaproteobacteria > Steroidobacterales > Steroidobacteraceae > Bog-1198. The sequence goes on along the minus strand of JAJXYR010000250.1, from coordinate 798 downwards.
GCGCCCGTCCAGCAGGATCAGGGTGCGGTTCGCACCGAGCCCGCGCAGATCCGCAAACGATTGGCCGCCCTGGAATCCGGTCGCGCCCTGCACGTCGCCCACCTCGGTCTGACCCTGCGCGGCGGAGAACTGCGGCATCCGCCCAAGTGCGACGTCCAGGGACACCTGGCCGCTCGCGGCGAGCATCGATCGGCCGACCGTGACCAAGGGACTGTCGGAAGTCTCGCTGCGGCTCGCGATGCGGCTGCCGGTTACGATGATTTCGGCGATTTGCTGTGCCGCGGGTGCGGCGGGTGGTCCGGCGGCGGGACCGCCCGCGTCCCCGGACTGCGTCTCCCGCGCCGAACCGCGGTTTGCCGTCGGCGCCCGCTGCGCCGCGGGCAATGCGCCGGCCGCCGTCAGCTCGCGCTTGATCATCAAGGCTCCCGACGGCGATCGCGCGGCGAGCAGCCCCGTGCCGGCGAGCAGCCGGCTCAAGGCCTCGGACGCCGTGTAGCTGCCAACCAACGAGATACGCGGGGCGCCGGCGACGACGGACTCGGTGAATATCACATCCGTGTCGCAGATCTGGCCGTAGGTTCGCAGGGCCAGCGACAGGGGTGCCCGCGTGATGGAAAATCGGAACAAGCGCTGCTGCGCCGAGGCTCCGGCGAATACAAGGCTTCCGGCAATCCAGACGGCAATCAAAAAAAACAGCCTAATTTGCGAATCCCGGCGTCCAGGTCGCCGGCGGACGACAGTGCACCGCGAACGCACAAAACTGACCATGTAGTCTTCCCCTGATGCACTCATCCGACG
>JAJXYR010000047.1:3686-6316 GCA_021780475.1 Pseudomonadota bacterium | reverse complement strand
GACCGCGAGCGTCCTGCCGGCCAGCGCGCGCGCCGCGTCGAGCCGCGCCGGCGGCAACCGCAGCACCAGCCGCGCCCGTTTGGGCAGATAGATCAGCGCGCCATCGGTTTCGTCGCGCCGCCAGCCGTTGCCCTCCGCGGCGCCGAACGCGAGGCGCACGCCGGCGCCGCGCACGTCGGGCAGCCAGGGCAGCGCCTCGATCATGGCACGCGCGAGCTCCGCGGCGTAGTCGGTGGGAAGCGACCGCCCGGAGAGGCCGAACGCGAGATCGACCGCCCTGGCCACGGTGACCGCGGCGCCGTCGTCGTCGTCCTGCCAGTAGCGTGACCGCACCCGGTCAAGCTTCGCGCTCGGAGGAATCCCGACCATATCCCGTCGGAGATAGACCGCGGCACGGGTTCCTATCCCATCGGCGCAATATCGACGGCCGCCTTGCGCCTCTACAGTCCGCCCTGGGGTCCCACCCGACGAAACGGCGGCACCAACACCATGAGCGCGAAAACTCCGGAAACGCCCCTGCTGGACCAGCTCGAGAAGGGTCCGTGGCCGAGCTTCGTCGCCGGCCTCAAGCGCCTCGCCGCGGCGGAGGACAAGCCGTACGCCGGCATGATGAAACACCTGCTCGGGCAACTCGAGCGTTCCTACGAGACCAAGCGGGGCTACTGGAAGGGCGGCACCGTCGGCGTGATCGGCTACGGCGGCGGCATCATTCCGCGTTTCACCGAGTTGCGCGGTGCGGACGGCAAGCCCGAATTCCCGGAGGCGGCGGAATTCCACACGCTGCGGATCATGCCGGCGCCCGGCATGCACTACACCACGGACGCGCTGCGCCGGCTCTGCGACGTGTGGGAGAAGCACGGGTCCGGCTTGATCGCCTTGCACGGTCAGAGCGGCGACATCATGTTCCAGGGCTGCAGCAGCCGGAACGTGCAACCCTGCTTCGACGAGCTGAACGAGATGGGCTACGACCTCGGCGGCGCGGGACCGGCGGTGCGCACCTCGATGTCCTGCGTCGGCCATGCGCGTTGCGAGCACTCGTGCTACGACGAGATCCGCGCGCACACCCAGATCATCAACGCGTTCGTCGACGACATCCACCGTCCGGCCCTGCCCTACAAGTTCAAGTTCAAGTTCTCCGGATGCCCCAACGACTGCATGAACGCGATCCAGCGCGCGGACATGGCGGTGATCGGAACCTGGCGGGACGACATCGAGATCGACCAGCGCGAGGTGCGCGGATTCGTCGCTGAGCGGGGCCGTCAGGCGGTGATCGACAACGTCGTCACCCGGTGCCCGACCCGCTGCGTGTCGCTCGAGGAGGACGGCAGCCTCACGATCGACAACCGCAACTGCGTCCGCTGCATGCATTGCATCAACGTGATGACGAAAGCGCTGAGTCCCGGCAAGGACCGCGGCGTCACCATCCTCCTCGGCGGCAAGCGGACGCTCAAGATCGGGGATCTGTTCGGCACCGTGATCGTGCCCTTCATGAAACTCGAGACCGACGCGGACTTCGCGAAGCTGCACGAGCTGGCCCAGAACATCATCGGCTTCTTCGCCGAGAACGCGCTGGAGCACGAGCGGACCGGCGAAATGATCGAACGCATCGGTTTCGCGAACTTCCTCGAGTCGGTGGGCCTCGAACCCGATCCCTGCATGCTGCTGCATCCGCGCACCAACCCGTACGTGCGCACCGACGGATGGGACGAGGAAGCCCGCAAATGGAATGCGCGCCGTGGCGCGCCACCCGCCGAGGAGGATCGATGAGCACTCCCGCGAAGCCCCGGATGCCGATCGAGAGCGGCGTTCCGGACGCCTTCCAGTTCATGCACCCGCTGCTCAAGAGGAACTACGGGCAGTGGCACTGGCACGACCGGCCGCGTCCCGGCGTGCTGCACCACGTCGCGAAGAGCGGCGACCAGGTCTGGACGGTTCGCGCCGGGACCCAACGACAAATGGACGTGTTCAGCGTGCGCACGCTCTGCGACATCGCGGACCGGTATGCCGACGGCTACGTGCGCTTCACCATCCGCAGCAACATCGAGTTCATGGTCGCCGAGCAGGCGAAGGTGCCGGCGCTGATCGCTGCGCTCGACGCCGCGGGCTTTCCCGTCGGCGGTACCGGCAATTCGGTGCGCATGATCTCCCATACGCAGGGCTGGCTGCATTGCGACATCCCGGGCACGGACGCCTCGGGCGTCGTGAAGGCGCTGATGGACGAACTGCACGAGGAGTTCATCCACGAGCGCATGCCGAACCGTGTGGGAATCACCACGTCGTGCTGCGAGATCAACTGCGGCGGGCAGGGCGACCTCGCGGTGAACATCCAGCACACCAAGCCGCCGAAGATCAACCACGACCTGGTGGCGAACATCTGTGAGCGTCCCGCCGTGGTCGCGCGCTGCCCGGTCGCGGCGATCCGACCCGCGGTGGTCAACGGCAAGCCGACGCTGGAGGTGGACGAGCGGAAGTGCATTTGCTGCGGGGCCTGCTACGCGCCGTGTCCGCCGATGCAGATCAACGATCCGGAATACACCAAGATCGCGATCTGGGTCGGCGGCAAGCATTCCAACGCGCGGTCGCGCCCGACGTTCCACAAGCTGGTCGTCGCCGGGTTGCCGAACAATCCG
>JAJXYR010000047.1:0-3676 GCA_021780475.1 Pseudomonadota bacterium | reverse complement strand
TGGGAACGCATCGGCGAGTGGATCGAGCGCATCGGCTGGCCGCGCTTCTTCGAGCTCACCGGCCTGCCGTTCACGCCCTACCACTTCGACAACTGGCGCGGCGGCCGCGCGAGCTTGAACGCATCGACGCACATCCGCCATTCCGCCGGCGGCCGACCATGAAGTTCGGCATTCTGGTGAACGAGGGGCCGTATCAGCACCAGGCGTCCGACTCCGCCTACCAATTCGCCGTCGCCGCGCTCGCCAAGGGACACGGGATCTACCGCGTGTTCTTCTACCACGACGGGGTGAACAACGCGAACAAGCTGACCGAGCCGCCACAGGACGATCGCAACGTCACCCGCCAATGGTCGGCGCTGGCGGCCGCGCACGACATCGACCTGGTGGTGTGCGTCGCCGCGGGGCTGCGCCGTGGCATCAAGAACGAGCTGCTGGCGCCGGGCTTTCACATCTCCGGCCTCGGCCAGTTGATCCAGGCCGGCATCGAGGCCGACCGTCTGGTGGTTTTCGGCGACTGAGGACCAGCATGAGCGAAAAGCGGGAGGGCGGCGCCGGCCAGGTCAAGCGGTTCATGTTCGTGAACCGCAAGGCGCCCTACGGGACGATCTACGCGCTGGAATCGCTCGAGGTGGTGCTGATCGGCGCGGCATTCGATCAGGACGTGAGCCTGGTGTTCCTCGACGACGGGGTCTACCAGCTCAAGAAGGGACAGCGGACCCAGGGCATCGGCCAGAAGAACTTCTCTGCGACCTACCGGGCGCTCGCGGACTACGACGTCGAGAAGCTCTACGTCGAGCGCGAGTCGCTCGAGGTGCGCGGACTCACGGTCGACGATCTGCTCGTGCCGGTGCAGGTGCTGAACTCCGCGGAGCTCGGCGAGTTGATGGAGCGGCAGGACGTCGTCCTCGCGTTCTGAAGGGGCAATCCGGATGGCAGTGCTGCACACCACGAACAAATCTCCGCTGCAGACGCGCGATCTGGAATCGTGCCTGAGGCTGTCCCGTCCCGGTTGCGGCGTGCTGTTGATCGAGGATGCGGTGTATGGCGCATTGGCGGCGGGCACGATCGCCGCGACCCTGGCGGAAGCGGCAGGACAGCGGCGGATCTACGTGCTCGGACCGGATCTGGCGGCGCGCGGTTTCACGGCCGAACAGCTGATCCCGGGCGTCGAAGTGGTCGATTACGGCGGCTTCGTCGATCTCGCCGTCGAATACCACCACGTCCAGGCCTGGGTCTGACGCGCCGGCGACCCTTCGAGAGACTCTTTGAAGTCAGGTGCATCGGGAGGAACGACATGACATCCGCAGTCGCAGTGAAGGGCAAGGAACTGGAGGTCGACGAGGAGGGCTATCTGGTCAACCTCGGGGACTGGAGCGAGGACGTCGCGAACGTGATGGCGGCCGAGGACTCCCTCGCCCTCACCGAGAATCACTGGGAAGTGATCAACTTCCTGCGCGACTACTACGCAGAGTACCAGGTCGCACCGGCGATCCGGGTGCTGACCAAGGCGATCGGCAAGAAGCTCGGTCCCGAGAAGGGCAACAGCAAATACCTCTACGAACTCTTCCCGTACGGTCCCGCCAAGCAGGCTTGCCGATATGCCGGATTGCCGAAGCCGACCGGCTGCATCTGACCCCACGGGGTCGCGGCGACGTGGCCGGCGGGCGCCGCCCACGCGCGGTGCCTCCGGCGGAGCGGCGTGACCGTGCCGCTCTTGACCGTGACCTACGCGCTGTTGCTGTACGCCGCGGCCGGGATATTCGTCGCCGGAACGGGCTACCGGATCTACGGTTATGCGCGTACGCCGGCGCCGCTGAAGATCCCGACGACGCCGGCGCCGGTGACGCGCGCCGGCGCGGCCGGCCGGGTCGCGCGCGAGGTCGCGCTGTTCGAGAGCTTGTTCAAGTCGGACAAGTGGACCTGGATCTTCGCGGCGGCGTTCCACCTGGGACTGCTGCTCGAGTTGTTGAGGCATCTTCGATACTTCCTCCAGCCGATCTGGGCCTGGGTGACCCTGCTGCAACCGTTCGGCGTCTACGGCGGGATGGTGATGCTGGCCGGGCTCGCCGGTCTCCTCGGGCGCCGGCTGTTCGTCGCGCGCGTGCGCTACGTCAGCGCACCGTCGGACTATCTGATGCTGCTGCTGTTGCTCGGCACGGGGCTGTCGGGATTCTCGATCGAGCTGCTGGATCGCACCGACATCGTGTCGTTCAAGTTCTTCGTGCTGGGGCTCGAATATCTCGACTGGCAACCGCTCCCGAGCAATCCACTGCTGCTCGCGCACCTGACTCTGGTCGCGGTGCTGTTGATCGTGTTCCCGTTCAGCAAGCTGCTGCATGCGCCGGGAGTATTCTTCAGCCCGACGCGCAATCAGGCGGACGACGCGCGCGAGCGGCGGCATCTGGCGCCGTGGGCGGCGCGACTCGAGCGCGGCGGCGCCGGCGGGGTGTAGCGTGGCGAAGACGGATTTCGAAGTCCCGGCGATCCGCGACTACCTGCGGACGCCCGACCTGCGACCCGGCGCCATGGCGAAGAGCGCGCCGTTCAAGGCGGCACCCCGGCATCAACAGGCGCTCGGTTTCCCCGAGGCGCTGGTGCCGGACTGGGAACGAGCGGCGGTCGCCAAGCTCGGCGACCTGCTCGACAAGTACCGGTCATTGCGCGTCCATCTGGATTCGTGCGTCAAATGCGGCGCCTGCACGGACAAATGCCATTACTTCCTCGGCACCGGCGACCCGAAGAACATGCCGGTCGCGCGCCAGGACTTGTTGCGCAGCGTCTACCGGCGGCACTTCACGCTCGCCGGAAAGCTGTTCCCGAAGCTCGTCGGCGCTCGCGACCTGGATGCGGCGCTCCTCGACGAGTGGTACGGGTATTTTCACCAGTGTTCGCAGTGCCGGCGCTGCTCGGTGTTCTGCCCCTACGGGATCGACACGGCGGAGATCTCGATGGCCGCGCGCGAGATCCTCGACGAGATCGGGGTGGGACAGAAGTACTGCAACGAGATCATCGCCAAGGTCCACGCGATCGGCAACAACCTGGGCCTGCCGGGGCCGGCGCTCGCGAACACGCTCGAGGGGCTCGAGGAGGACGTGAAGGAGGCCACGGGCGTCGACGTGCGTTTCCCGCTCGACGTCGAGGGCGCCGAAGTCCTGCTGATCCCGCCGTCCGCCGATTTCTTCGCCGAGCCGCACATCGACGGGCTGATCGGCTACGCGAAGGTCTTCCATCAGGCCGGTGTCCGGTGGACCTTGAGCTCCTACGCGTCCGAGGCGGCCAATTTCGCGATGTTCATCGGCAACTACGCGCAGATGCGCAAGGTCGCGCTGCGCATCCGTCAGGCGGCGATCGACCTCAAGGTCAAGCGCATCGTCGTCGGCGAATGCGGCCACGCGTGGCGGGTCGCCTACGGCTTCTGGAACACGCTCGCCGGTCCGTTCGACTTCCTCGATCCCCGCTATCCGGTGCCCCAGCACATCGTCGAGTTCACCTACGACCTGATCCGCCGCGGCGCGATCAAGCTCGACAAGGAAGCGAACGACCACATGAAGGTCACCTTCCACGATTCCTGCAACGTCGCTCGGGCGACGCGCATGGGCGATCTGCCCGGCGGACAGTTCGTGTTGCCGCGGGCGCTCATCAAGGCGAGCTGCAACCATTATTTCGACATGGCACC
>JAJXYR010000151.1 GCA_021780475.1 Pseudomonadota bacterium | reverse complement strand
CTCCGGACGCGGCCACCAAGCGTTTCTTCTATGGCATCAACTTCGAATTCAGCTACAACCGGCCACAATGGGATCCGCGGCGCGTGACCTCCGAGATCCGGCCGATCGTCGGTTGGCGCAGCGGGCGGGTGACGCTCGTGATCAATCCGATTCTGGACAATTCCTTCACCGGCGCGCGCAATCTCGATTTCGCGCCGTCAGCGCGGCTGGCCTACGCGGCATCGCCGCGCTGGACGGTCGCGGCCGAGGAATACGCGGATTTCGGCCCCTTGCACCACTTCTATTCGCCGCGGCAGCAAAGCCATCAGCTGTTCGGAGTCATCGACTACACCGGAGCGCCGATTTCGATCGAGTTCGGCATCGGCGCCGGCCTGACGAGCGCGAGCGACCAGGCGGTCGCCAAGCTGATTCTGTCGAAGGACATCAACTGACGGCGGACATCGGAGGCGATCGGCGGCCGCTCAGCCGCACTCGGGGCGCCTGAGCTTCCACAGTGCGGCCGACAGCGCCCAGGCGCCGAGGAACAGTCCCACGATCAGGTAACCGAGCGCGCGAAAATCGAGGTGCAGCACGAACTCGCTGAATGGACCGTGCCGGTCGAGCAGGCGCATCCCCAGCTGCAGCACTTCGATCGTGCCGATCCCCAGGGCGACGACGACCGACAGGCCGGTTGTCGCAAGATTGTAGAAGATCTTTCGCAGCGGATTCACGAACGCCCACTGGTAGGCTCGCGACATCAACACGCCGTCGGTCGTGTCCGTCGCGACCATCCCGGCGGCGAACAGGACGGGGAGCGACAGCACGGCGGCCACCGGCAGATCGCCGGCCGCGGCCCCGGCGGTCATCGCCAGCAGGCCCACTTCGGAGGCCGTGTCGAAGCCGAGCCCGAACAAGAGACCAAGCGGGTAAAGCTGCCAACTGCGCCGCATCAGCGGCTGCAGACGCGCCCCGAACAAGCGGTTCAGCAAGCCGCGCCGGCGCAGCAGCGACTCCAATCGCGCATGGTCGTGACTTCCCGCTCTTGCTTCCTTCCAAACGGACAGGATGTCGAGCAGCACCAGCAGATTGATCGTGCCGATGATCAACAAGAAAGCGCCGGACACGCCGGCGCCGATCAACGCGCCGTGGGCGCGCAGCGACGGGATCAGCCTGGATGTCGAATGCGCGGCGAGCGCAACCGCGAGCGACAAGACGAGGACGACGGTCGAATGCCCGAGGGAGAAGAAGAATCCGACGCCGAGCGGACGATCGCCCCGCTGCAGCATGAACCGCACGCTGTCATCGACGGCCGCGATGTGATCGGCGTCGAACGCGTGGCGCAAGCCGAACAGATAGGCGACGAATCCGAGTCCGACCAGCGCCGGGTGGCCCGGCGTGTAGTGCAGGTACAGGCCCCAGCCGAGGAGGTGCAGCAGCGCGATGCAGCCATAGAAGCCGGCGAGGCTCAGCCTGTCCGCGGCCGACGGCGCCATGCGCGCACCGCCGTCGCGGTTCACCCGCGGTAGACCATTGATCACGCCCCGTTGCCTCTGCGATCGGCTCATGCCGGCCTTTGTACCCATGGTACCCCAGCGGCGGCGCGTGCCGAACGCGCCCAGGCGCGTATAATAAATGTCCATGCCGACACCCACCCGGTATTGGTTTCCCGCGAAGCGCTATGGCTGGGGCTGGGGCCTGCCCGGAACCTGGCAAGGCTGGGTCGTGATGGCGATCTGGCTGGGCGCGGTGCTGTATGCGGTGGCCTTGCTCAAGCGCCAGCATCCCTTCGGGTTCGTCGCGGTGCTGGCCGCCTCGACCGCTCTTTTCGTGTGGGTTTGCTACGTCAAAGGCGAGCCGCCGAAGTGGCGCTGGGGTAAGTGACGCGCATTCCGCGCCGCCGAGGCCCGGCCGGTGCATCGGCAGGGAAGTGGCGCGCCCGACTGGATTCGAACCAGTGACCTTCGGCTTCGGAGGCCGACACTCTATCCAGCTGAGCTACGGGCGCTCGATACCGGGGCCGGGATAGTACTCGCGCAGCCGGAGTCCCGTCCACCCCGATGACCGGCGCCTGGCAATTCCCCGGCCTTGCGCGATCGCCGCCGTCAACGGTCCCGACGGCTCCGCGTCAGGCCGGTGCGAGCACTTCGATCCAGGTCGGATTCTTGCCGACCGGGTACTCCCGCCGCGCCGTCAACCCACCGCTGCGCGCGTCGATCGCATGACAGACGACGCGGTCGGCAAGCTGCCCCGCGGCGAGCAACCAAGAGCCCGCCGGGTCGATCGCGAAAGTGCGCGGCTGCCGGACGGTCTCGTGGCAGGCGATGCGGGAGAGGCGTCCACTCGCGCGATCGACCGCGAACGCCGTGATGACGCTGGACGTCCGTTCCGACACATAGAGAAACCGGCCATCGGGACGGATGTGGATGTCCGCGCACCATGGCTTGCCGGTGAACGGATCCGGCAGCGCGCTGATCGTCTGCAACGCCGGGTCCAGCGTGCCGGTCGTGGCGGCGAACCGATGCACGTCGACCGCGCCGTCGAGTTCGTTGATGACGTAGGCGAAATCCGCGTGGGGAGCGAACACGATGAAGCGCGGTCCGGCCTTGGCCCGCGCGCTCACCACCGGCGGTTCATTCGGCGACAATCGGCCGCTTTGCGGGTCGAAGCGCCGCTGATAAATGAGGTCGCCGCCGAGACTCGTATGCAGCACGAACCGGTTCGATCGATCGGCGATGATGCAATGGGCCATCGACGCGGTCGGGATGACCTGCAGCGCCTCCCCGACCGCACCGTCCGCGCCGATGGCGTTGACCGTGACGAGATTGCCGGCATAGGAGGCGCTGAACAGAAATCGGCCGCTGCGGTCGGTCGACAGGTACGCGCTCGGCGCGGCGAGCGGCGTCGCGCCGATGCGCCGCAGATTCCCGGTCTCGGCATCGATTGCGAATGCGGCGACCATGGCCTGGTCGGGACCGCTCAGGTAAGCCGCGTAGAGCCTGCGGTGATCGGGGCTCGGCGCGAGCACCATCGAGCGGCCGGTGTGAATCGGGCGCTGGACCGCAACCGACGCGAGCGCGACCAAATCGCCGTCCGGCCTCAGGCCGAGCACCGATATATCCTGGGTGCCGGAATTGGCCACGTACGCAAAGCTCGTGAAATCGCCGGTTCGGGTCATGCGGGAAGCCTGGGCGTTGATGCAAACGGCAGCGACAGCATAGCCGCGGTCACCGGCGCCGCAAGCCCCGTCACGGCGGACGTCCCCATTGCAGGCCGACGGTCCACGCCGCGAGTTTGCGCTCGTGGCAGAGCGACGCGTTGGCAGCGCTCGTCGACGGTAATCGCCTCAGTTCGAAGCGCGAGGGCGCGGCGCCGAGGGTCGGGCTGACGAGGCGCCGGAACATCGATTCGGCGGCCGCGCCATTGAAGCAGAGGATCGCGATCCGCGGATGCGCGTCGAAGAACGCGGAAAAGTCGTTCGGAACGACGCTCCGCGGATCGATCGCCGAGTCGAGACTCCCCGGGCGCGTCGCGGCCGCGCACACGTCCCACAAGGCGACGCGCGCCGCGCAAAGACGCTGGAGCCGTTGTGGATAAGGGATCTCGGGCCCCGCACCGTACAGCACGCCCATGATCGGCCAGAAGGCGTTGCGATGCTGGGCGTAGTACTCGCGGCGCGCGAGCGACACGCGGCCGGGCAGCGTCCCGAGGATCAACACCCGCGCCGCGGCGTCGGCGACCGGCGCAAAGCCGACGGCGGCGTCGCTCATGGACCGCCGCGACGGCCGATCGCCGGGATCACGGCGCCGACACGCCGCGCATAGTCGTCGTAGGCCGCCCCGAATCGGCCGCGCATCACCCGATCTTCCATCCGCACCCGCAGCCAGATCGCGAACGCCGCGAGCGCGAGCGCGGACGCGCCGCGCAGGCCGCCGCTCGCGATCGCCGAACCGGCGAAGGCCAGGGACAAGCCGGCGTAGATCGGGTGCCGAACGAGTCGGTACGGGCCGCTCGTGATCAGTTCATGGTCCACTTTGAGCGTGATCGTTCCGCTCCAATTGCGGCCGAGATGACGGCGCGCCCAGACCGCGAACGCGAGACCGGCGAGCGTCAACGCGGCGCCCGACCACAGCGCCCACGGCGGTCGGTCGGGCAGGTGCGTCGGCGACAACAACAGGAAGGCGGCGATCAGCGGCGCGACGTGCGCGACGCGCGAGGCCGCCGATTCCCGCCATTGCGTCGCCTTGGCGCCGCGTGCCGCGATCCACCAGTAAAGCGCCCAGCACAGCCAGGCCGCGGGGATGATGTGACGGACCATCAAAGCGCGGCGACGATGCCGCCCGGAGGCGCCGCGCGCGCCGCCACGGCGCGCCCTACCGCGTCCGCGTGACCCTTGGTTGGAAGCATCGAAATTCCCCCGCGCGGGTCCTCCGCCGGCCGCGCGACAGCGCAGATTGTACCCGCCCCGCGAAGGCGCTTGGTCCCACGGCTATTCCGTCGGTCCCCGGCTGTCGCTATACTGGCGCCCAATAAGAGCTTCTCTTAGCTAATTTCAGCGAGTTGCCGTGTCCAAAGTCGAAACCTCCGATACCCATTTCCTGAATTCTTTCAGCGTGATACTTGGGTTCCTGATCTTCGTCGCGATCTGTTTGTTCGTATACGCCCGATATCTCGGTCGCACGCAACTCGAACAGCAGATGACGCAACAGCTGCAATTGCGCGCCGTGCAGCAAAATGTCGCACCTCTCGCGCGCGTCGCGATCGCCGGGCAGGACAATTCCGCATTGGCCGTTTCGACCGAGCCTGCGAACGCCGCTCCGGCGGCGGACATACCGAAAACCGGCAAGGAAGCGTTCGAGAAGGTCTGCACGTCGTGCCACACGCTCGGCTTGAACGGCGCGCCGAAGATCGGCGACCACGCCGCCTGGGGTCCGCGGATCGCCCAGGGCAAGGCGGTGCTCTACCAGCATGCGCTGAACGGCAAGGGCAACATGCCGGCCCGCGGCGGCACGAACTGGCCGGATGCGACGATCAGGGCGGCGGTCGACTATATGGTGTCGCTCAACAAATAGCGGCGGGCCGGTCGAGCGCGCGTAATCGGATCGCTTCGGCCACCTGAGCCGAGCCGATCCGGGGCTCGCCAGCCAGGTCCGCACAGGTGCGGGCGAGCTTCAGGATGCGGTGGCAGGCTCGCGCCGACAGGCGCAGGCGGCCGACCGCGCGCGCGAGCAGGGCGTTCGACGCCCCGTCGAGCCGGCAGTGCTCATCGACTTCACGCGGCGTGAGTTCTGCATTGGGTTTGTTCTGGCGCCGCCACTGCAGGTCCAACGCGGCCGCGACGCGCAACCCGACCCGGGCGCTGCCCTCACCGGCGTGCGGCGGCGCACCGAGGAGTTCGTCGGGCGCCAGCGCGGCCATCTCGACGTGGATGTCGATCCGATCGACCAACGGCCCGGAAATGCGGCTTCGATATCGCCGAACCTGGTCCGCGCTGCAACGGCACTCGCCGCCCGGATCGCCGTGGTATCCACACGGACAGGGATTCATCGCCGCCACCAACTGAAATCGCGCCGGCCACTCGTAACAACGCTTGGCCCGTGAGATGGCGATCGAGCCGCTCTCGAGCGGCTCGCGCAGCGCCTCGAGCGCGTTGCGTGGAAACTCCGGCAATTCGTCGAGGAACAGCACGCCGCGATGCGCGAGCGAGATTTCGCCGGGCCGCGGGCCCGCGCCGATCAAGGCCGCGACCGACGCGGTGTGGTGCGGGGCGCGGAAGGGCCGGGCCGCGCTCGGCGTCGGGCGGCCGCCGGCCGCCGACACCAGGCTCGCGACCTCGAGACGCTCGGCCGCCGCGAGCGGCGTCAACAAGCCCGGCAAGCGCTGCGCGAGCAGTGTCTTGCCCGCGCCGGGAGGACCGATCAACAACAGCGCATGGCCGCCGGCCGCGGCGATCTCGAGCGCGCGCTTCGCGGCGAACTGACCACGGACATCGGCCAGGTCCAACGGCGTCTCATCGGCCGCCGCACACGGCGCCGGCGGTTCCGGCAGAGCCTCCCCGTCGCGTAGCGCCGCGCAGAGTTGCGCAAGGTCCCGCGCGGCGCGCACGCAGCGGGTCGGCACCAACGAGGCCTCGCCGGCATTGGCAGCCGGCACGATCAATTCATGGCCCGCGGCGGCGCCGGCGACGAGCGCCGGCAATAGCTTCGACGTTTCCCGCAATTGGCCGCCGAGCGAGAGTTCACCGTAGAACTCCCGCTCGCGCAGGCAGTCCTGCGGCAACTGGCGCGTGGCCGTCAGAATCCCGACGGCGATCGGCAAGTCGAAGCGGCCGCCCTCCTTGGGCAGGTCGGCGGGAGAGAGATTGACGACGATTTTCCCGGACGGGAACTCGAGCCCGGCGGTCACGAGCGCTGCGCGGACGCGTTCCTTGCTTTCACGCACGACGGCTTCCGCGAGCCCGACGATCGTGAAGCCGGGCAATCCGGCGCCCAGATGCACCTCGACGCGCACCAACGGCGCGGCGAGGCCGAGCGGCGCCCGGCTGAGGGCGGTGCTGACGGCGACGGACCTCCCCACGACGGCTCGCACCCTGACAGCGCTGGCCGTGCGCGCGGCGCGCCTACGGGGCGGGTGTCTTCGCTTCGAGTTCCGCGAGCCGCTTCTCGAGCGCGGCCAACTGCTCGCGCGCGCGGGCGAGCAATGCGGTCTGCACGTCGAAGTCCTGGCGCGTGACGAGGTCCAGCTTGCTGAGCTGGGCCTGCAATACCGCTTTGAAGTTGCCCTCGAGATCCCGGCCGAGAGCGCGCAGGGACTGCGGGACCGAGTCGGCGAGACGGCGCGCCAGGTCATCCAGCGCGGCGGTGTTGATGAAGCCCATTCGAACCTCCGGGAATATCTAAGGATACGGCGCACCTCGTTAATGCAGCCGCCGCCCGGCGCGCGCCAACTCGGTGCAAACAACGGCGCCCGACGCAATTAACCCCTTGAAAATCATCGCCTGTCATAAATGGCATGGATACTGCATTCAAGCCAAGCAATGGTACTCGGTAATGGCGCCCGGGCGGAACGATTAAACGGTGCGAACGCGCAACAATGGATGAAGCTGATAACCGCGATCATCAAGCCGTTCAAACTGGATGACGTCCGCCAGGCCGTCGCGGACATCGGCATCCAGGGGGTGACGGTGACCGAGGTGCACGGCTATGGCCGGCAACACGGACATACGGAGATTTATCGGGGTGCCGAGTACGACGTGCAATTCGTGCCGAAGGCGAAAGTGGAGCTCGCGGTGGATGACTCGATCGCGGAACAGGTCATGGAGGCCGTTTGTAACGTGGCCCGTACCGGCAAGACCGGTGACGGCAAGGTCTGGGTATTGGAGCTCGAACACGCGCTGCGTGTCCGTACCGGAGAGATAGGACCGGAAGCGATCTGAGGAATTTACGATTTAGGAGCATCTCGCGCCGGCAAACCAGCCAACTCCCCCGTCGGCGCGATAACCCTACCGGCGTGCACGTGTCGATCGCGTGCCCGCCGTTTTTTTGTCCGTTGTTTGCCCGGCGCGAGATGCAGGGCATTTATAGCGCATAGAATGTCAATATTCTATGCTGCGTTGCGGCAATTGGAAGATATTTTTTCATTGCTACACTGCCAGACTTAAAGTACCGAGGAGCCGCCCCCATGAAAATGCTTGTCGCCATCATCAAGCCCTTCAAACTCGACGATGTTCGTTCGGCCCTCGCCGAGGTCGGAGTTCAGGGCATTACCGTGACCGAGATCAAAGGCTTCGGCCGTCAAAAGGGCCACACTGAACTTTATCGGGGTGCCGAATACGTCGTCGACTTTCTGCCCAAGGTCAAACTCGAACTCGCGGTCGAGGACAATCAGGTGGACCGGGTCATCGAAGCTATAATCGACTCCGCGCGCACCGGCAAGATCGGGGACGGCAAGATTTTCGTGTCGGAACTGGAACAGGCGGTGCGCATTCGCACCGGAGAATCGGGCTCGACCGCCTTGTAGGAGAGCCCGCGAGGATCGGAATATGAAACGCCTGATTATTTGTGCGGTGTTGATGGCTTGGTCGACGATGGCGTCGGCCGTGGTCTACAAGTGGGTCGACGCGCAAGGTCGCATCCAATACGGTGATGACCCACCGGACGGCGTCAAGGCGGAGCTCGTGCGTCTGCTCGGCACGCGCGAACCGAGCGCGGAACCGGCCGCGAAGGCGCCCGCGCCATCGTCGGCCGCGGCATTCGCCGATCAGGCGCTCGCGCAGCAGAAGACGGCAGCCGAGCAGCAGGCGGTCAGCGAGGACGTCGCCGCCGCCAGGAAAAAGCAATGCGCCGACGCGCAGGCACACTACGCGGAATTGATCCAGGGCCGGCACATGTACACCGTCGGACCGCATGGCGAGCGCGATTACCTGACGTCTGAACAAATCGACGCGGCCCGCCTCAACGCCAAGCAGGCCGTCGACAGTCTCTGCGGCAACGGTACCTGAACCGCCGCCCGCGTCCCCGCTCCCCGGAACGGCTTTGCCGCGTGCGCGGCAAAGCTTTACGCTACCGCATCCGATGGGCGATGCGACGAGGAGCGAATCGAGATGCGAACCGGCTTCGTGGGATTGGGCGGCATGGGCGCGCCGATGGCGCGCAACCTGCAGCGGGCGGGGCTGCTCGCCGGCGTCTGGAACCGCACCACCGATAAGGCCGCGGCGCTCGCCGCCGATTGCGGCTGCACGGCCTACCCCACGCTCGCCGCGCTCGCCGCGGATTGCGAAGCGGTGGTCATCTGTGTTTCGGCCGATCTCGACGTGCGCGCCGTGATCGATGGACTGCGCCCCGGCCTTTCGCCCGGGAAAATCGTCCTCGACTGTTCCACGGTCGGCGCATCGACGGCGCGCGACATCCACGGCGCGCTCGCGGCGCAGGGGATCGGCTTTCTCGACTGTCCGGTGAGCGGCGGCGTCGAGGGTGCGAGGCTCGCGACCCTGGCGATCATGGTCGGCGGCGACGAGGCCGATTTCGCGCGCGCGCTGCCGGTGTTGGAACGGCTCGGCCGCAAGATCGCCCATCTAGGCCCGAGCGGCGCGGGACAGGCGGCGAAGGCGACGAATCAGATCATGTGCGCCGGGATCATCCAGGCGGTCGCCGAGGCTATGGCTTTTGCGAAGGCCGAAGGCCTGCCGCTCGACCGGCTGATCGACACGCTCGGCCAGGGCGCCGGCTCCAGCTGGTACTTCGTGAACCGGGCGCCGTTCATGGCGCGGATGAATTTCCCCGCCGGCTTCCGCGTACGGCTTCATGAAAAGGACCTGCGCATTTGCCGCGACATGGCCGCGGCGCACGGTGCGCACCTGCCGGTGGTCGAATCGACGCTGGCGGAGTACGCGGAATTGATACGTCAAGGTCACGGCGACGAAGACATCTCGACGATCTATCGGCTGAAGTCGGCCTTGTTCCGCGACGACGGCGTCGCCTGAGCGCGTGTTGAACGTCACGTCCCTGCGAATCGCCACCCGCAAGAGTCAGCTTGCGCTCTGGCAGGCCGAGCATGTCGCCCGAGGCCTGCGCGAAGCGCACGCCGCGCTCGGCGTCGAACTGGTGCCGATGTCGACGAAAGGCGATCTGATCCTGGACCGCAGCCTCGCCGCGATCGGCGGCAAGGGCCTGTTCATCAAGGAACTCGAAACAGCGCTGCAGAGCGGCGATGCCGAGATCGCGGTCCATTCGATGAAGGACGTGCCCGCGGAACTGCCGGACGGATTCGTGATCGGCGCGGTGCTGCCGCGCGCCGACGCGCGCGACGCGCTGGTCTGCCCGCGTGCCGTCCGCCTAGAAGACCTGCCGCCGGGAGCGCGCGTCGGCACCTCGAGTCTGCGGCGGCAGGCGCAGCTGCTCGCGGCGCGGCCGGATTTGCGGATCGAGCCGCTGCGCGGCAATCTGAACACGCGCCTGCGCCGTTTGGACGAGGGCGAACTCGATGCGATCGTGCTCGCCTGCGCGGGCCTCGTGCGGCTCGGCTGGGAGGCGCGAATCGCCGCGCATTTGTCGACGCGGATTTCCCTGCCCGCCGTCGGGCAGGGTGTCATTGGCGTGGAATGCCGCAGCGACGACCCGAAGACTAGGGCCCTGCTCGCGGCGCTCGAACACGCGCCCACGCGAATCGCGTTGACCGCGGAGCGCGCGTTCTCGCAGCGCTTGGGCGGCAGCTGTCAATCGCCGGTCGGCGCACACGCGACGCTTACCGCGGACGGCCTGCGGCTCGAAGGCCTCGTGGCGGCGCCCGACGGCACGCGCGTGCTGCGCGACGCGATCGACGGCGCACCGCACGACGCCGCGGCCCTAGGCGTACGCCTCGCCGAGCGGCTGCTCGCGGCCGGCGCCGCCCCTCTGCTAGAGCGCTCGCACCAGGCCTGAAGCCGTGCACGACTTGCGCGGTCTCGGCGTCCTGGTCACCCGGCCCGAGGCACAGGCGGAGTCCCTGTGCCGGCTGCTCGAACGGCATGGCGCCGTCGCCCATCGCCTCCCGGCCCTCGGCATCGAGCCGCTGGCGGCGACCGCGGCCGGCGCCGCCGCGCTCGTCGACGCGGACCTGATCATCTTCGTGAGCGCGAACGCCGTGCGCCACGGCGCCGCGCTGCTGACCCCGGGGCGCAGCCCGCCGCTCGCGGCGATCGGTCCGGCCACCGCGCGCGCGCTGATCGAGGCCGGACATTCGGTAGCCATTGCACCGGCCGGCGGATTCGACTCCGAGCGGCTGCTCGCCGAAACGCAGCTGCGGCATCCCGCCGGCCGGCGGATCGTGATCGTCAAGGGCTCGGGCGGACGCGACCAACTGGAGCGGGAACTTGGTGCGCGGGGCGCTGCGGTGCGCACGATCGAGGTCTACCGGCGGCGGCCCGCGACACCGACTCCGCAGCGGCTGCGCGCCGTGCTCGAGCTGTTCGAAGCCGGCGCCGTCGGCGTCGTCACGGCGACGAGCCTGGAGATCGGCGCCGCGCTGCTCGGTATGGCGGACGCGCGCCTGCGTGGCCGGCTCGAGGGCGTGCACTGGCTCGTCCCGGGGGAGCGCGTCGCCGCGGGCCTCGCGGGGCTCGGCCTCGGCGCGCCGCTGCTGCGGGCGGCCTCGGCGGCGGATCAGGATTTGGTCGATGCGCTGCTCGGCTGGCGTGGGGGCGGGTCCTCGGCATAATCGAACGAATCGACGTAGAGCCGCGACGGGCGGGCGCCGCGCGCGAGAAAATCGCGCCGCAGTGCGATGATCATCGCCGGCGGACCGCTCGCGTAGATGTCGACGTCGCTCAGCCGGTCGTGATCGGCGAGCGCGGCTTCGTGCACCAGTCCGCGCTTGCCGCTCCACGCCGGCGACGGTTCCGATAGCACCGGCACGTAGCGCAGGCCTGGTGCGCGGCCCGCCAGCTCACGAATCGCGGCGTCGGCGTACAAGTCGCGCTCCGTGCGCACGCCGAAATAGAGGGTGACCGGCCGTTCGCTGCCGAGTGCGGCCAGATGATGCAGGATGCTGTTGAGCGGCGCGTAGCCCGTGCCTCCGGCGAGCATCAACATCGGCGTATCCGCGGGACCTTCGGGCGGATGGTAGCGAAACGCTCCGAGCGGACCTTCGATCGACAGGAGCCCCTTCTCCGGATTCGCCGCGAACAACCGATCGGTGAATTCGCCGCCCGGGACGCGCCTCACGTGCAGCTCGAGCAGCCCGCGATCGCGCGGCGGCGAGGCGATCGAGAAGCTGCGCCGCCGCCCGCCCGCCAACAGCACATCGATGTATTGGCCGGCTTCGTGGGTGAAAGTCTCGACCGCGGGCAGACGCAGATACAGCGCGATCACGTCGTGGGCCAACAGCTGTGCCCGCTCGATGCGGCATGGCAGCCGCTTGACGACCGCGTCGTCGGCCAGGCGGATCTCATCGACGTCCAGCGCCAGATCTTCGCGCGCGCGCGCCTGGCACAACAGCACATAGCCCGAGGCGGTCTCCTCGGCGGAAAGGCCGAGCGGCGCTCCGTGGGGATAGTTCACCGATCCGCGCAACAGGCGCGCGCGGCACGCGCCGCAATTGCCGCTCCGGCAGCTGTGCGGGAGCCTCAAGCCCGCGGCGATGGCCGCATCGAGGAGGGATCGATCCGGCGAGGCGCTGAAACTCCGGTCGGACTTGGCTAGACTGACGCGCATTCGGTGTCCTCGAGGCGAAGAACGATACCATGACGGCCGTGTCGATCGTCGGTTGCGGCTATGCGGGCCTGCGTCTGGCGCGCCTGCATGTCGGCCGCGGCGACGCGGTCCGAGGATTCGCGACGCGCCCGCAGTCGCTCCGCGACATCGAAGCGGCCGGCGCCACCGCGGGCGCGCTCGACTTGGACCGCGAGGTCCCGCCGCTCGATGCAGAGGGCCGGATCGTGTACTACCTGGCACCGCCCGCGCCCGACGGGGACCGGGATCCGCGGCTCACGCGACTCCTCGGCGCGCTCGCGGGCGCGCCGCGGCGCGTGGTCTATATGAGCACCACCGGCGTATACGGCGATCACGACGGCGGCTGGGTCGACGAGTCGACGCCGCCGCAACCGCGCACGCCGCGCGCGCGCAGGCGCCTAGCCGCCGAAACCACGCTGCGCGATTGGTGCGGTGGCCGCGGACTGTCCTGGTGCATCTTGCGCGTCGCGGGGATCTACGGACCCGGCCGGCTGCCGATGGAGCGCCTGCGACGCGGCGAGCCGGCGATCATGCCGCAGGAAGCGCGACCGACGAATCGCATCCACGTCGCCGACCTGGCGCGCGCGTGCCTCGCGGCCGGGCTCGCCGGGTGCGCATCGGGGCGGATATACAATGTCACGGACGGCAACGACGACAGCCAGACCGCGTATCTGCAGCGTGTCGCGCGCCTGTGCGGACTGCCGCCGCCGCCGCTGCTCGGCCGCGAGGCCGTGCGTCTCGCCTCATCGCCCGGCGCTTGGTCGTTCCTCAGTGAATCCCGCCGGGTCGACAACCGCCGCATGCTCGAGGAACTCGGCGTCGCGCTGGAGTACCGCGATCTGGATGCGGGGATCCTCGCCAGCCTTCAGGGCTGACTGCGCTTGCTGTCGAGCCACGCGCAAATCGGCTCCCACTGCTTCCAGTCCGGCCACGCCAGATATTCCGGCAGCTCCATCACGCCCATGCCGCGCGCGTAGGCGCGCACGTAGTTTTGCGCTTCGCGCAGGCTGCCCAGGTAGGGAATTTTCAGCTGCGCGAGATAAACGTCGAGTTCCTCGAAGATCAGCGTGTTCTCGCGCACCCGGTTGGCGATCACCGCGAGCCGCGCCTGCTTGCGCGACACCTTGCCGAGCTCCAGCAGTTCCGCCATGAAATGGCCGCAGGCCTTGATGTCGATCGCCGAGGGCAGCACCGGCACGAGTATGGTCTCGGCCCGCCGCACCAACTCGTTCAGTTCCGTGCCGTGAACGCGCGCCGGCGCGTCGATCACGAGGATTTCCGTGTTGCGGGGGACGCCGCGGATCCCCTCGTCGAACGCGGCGACCCCGCTGATCGCCGGCAGGTCCGCGGGACGCGACGCCAGCCAGTCGAGACTAGACCGCTGCGGGTCGTAGTCGGCGATGCAGGTGATTTGTCCGACCCGGGCGAAGTGCACGGCAAGATTGGTCGCGATGGTGCTCTTGCCGCAACCGCCCTTGGCGTTCAGTACCATGATGTGGCGCATTTTTTTCCGCCCGGTTTTTGTTGCTGGTAAGGTAAGGCGCGACCGTCGTTTGCGCAACCCCCCGGAGCCGCATCGGACCGCCGCCGCCGCGCTCGCGACCACCGCGGGCATCGGCTATGCTGCGCCGATGCGCCTCGAGTTCTGGAAGATGCAGGGCCTCGGCAACGATTTCGTCGTGTTCGACGCCCCACCGGACCTCGCCGGCCGGCCGGTCGACGCGCGCTGGCTGCGCGCGCTCGCCGACCGCCACACCGGCATCGGCTTCGACCAGGCATTGATGCTCGAGGCGCCGCGCGACGAGTTGACGAGCGTCTATTACCGCATCTTCAATGCCGACGGCGGCGAGGTCGAGCAATGCGGCAATGGAGCGCGCTGCATCGCCGCCCTGACGCACGCGAGAAATCCGGCGCTCGGCGCCGAAATCCGGATGGCGAGCCCGGGCGGAGCGGTGCGCGCACGCGTGCTGGACGATGCGCGCGTGTCGGTGGACATGGGCGTGCCGAATTTCGATCCGCGCGCGCTGCCGATGGAGGCGGTGGCGGAACTGCCCCGGTATCCGCTGCGGGTGGACGGCCGGGAGATCCTGATCGGGGCCGTGTCGATGGGCAATCCGCACGCGGTGCTGCAGGTCGACGAGATCTCGAGCGCGCCGGTCGCGCGCCTGGGGCCGCTGATCGAGCGTCACCCGGCTTTCCCCCGGCGCGTCAATGCGGGCTTCATGCAGATCCACGACCGCGGGCGCATCTCGCTGCGGGTGTTCGAGCGCGGCGTAGGCGAGACCCTGGCCTGCGGCACCGGCGCCTGCGCGGCCGCCGCGGTTGGACGGCGGCTCGGTTTGCTCGACGCCGAGGTCGACGTCGATCTGCCCGGCGGCCGCGCGCACGTGTCGTGGCCGGACGCACAAAGCTCGCTGTGGCTGACCGGCCCCGCGATTATCGTGTACACCGGATCGATCGAGATATGATGCGCCATCAGCCATGGAGCGATCGACAATGACCACCAATACCGCGCGCGGCCTCCAGGACGACGCGCTGACCGATGCCAAAGTCGCCGATTTTCTGCAAGCCTCGCCGGACTTCTTCGAACGCAACTCCGCGCTGCTCGCGAAGCTGCGCCTGCCGCACGTGCGCGACGGCGCGGCGACCGTCAGTCTGGTCGAGCGCCAGATCGAGGTGCTGCGCGACCGCAATCAGGCGCTGGAACGGCGCCTGAAGGAGTTGGTCGACGTGGCGCGCGCGAACGACGCCCTGGCCGACCGCATCCACCGCCTGAGCCAGCGGCTCATCCGCGCGCCCGACCGGCGGCGGACCATCGACGCGATCGAAACGTCGATGCGCGAGGATTTCGACGCGATGCACGCGGTGTTGGTGTTGTTCATCGCCGATTCGCAGACCGACGAACCGGACAACCGGCGGTTTCTGCGCCACGAACACGCCGGCGCGGCCGACATCAAGATGTTCGAGACCCTGCTTCAGTCGGGCAAGCCCCGGTGCGGCCAGATCCGCGACTCGCAGCGCGATTACCTGTTCGGCATGGACACGGTCGAGATCGGGTCGGTCGCGTTGACTCCGCTCGGCCCCAAAGGCAGCCTCGGCATCCTGGCGATCGGGGCGAGCGATGC
The DNA here is from genome assembly GCA_021780475.1 of Pseudomonadota bacterium. Classification (GTDB taxonomy): domain Bacteria; phylum Pseudomonadota; class Gammaproteobacteria; order Steroidobacterales; family Steroidobacteraceae; genus Bog-1198. The sequence continues at coordinate 10,157 of JAJXYR010000151.1, read as the reverse complement.
CGAGCGCTTCCATCCGGCGATGAGCACCGAATTTCTCAGCCGCATAGGCGATTTGATCGCGCATGCGCTGACGCGCTGAGCGCGGAGGAGCGGACCCTGGGCGCCCTGCCGCGCGACTGGATCGACCGCTTCGCGGCGCATCTGTCGCACGAGCGGCGCTTGAGCCGGCATACGGTGGCCGCTTATCGCCGCGACCTGGAGGCGCTCGCGCGATTCCTCGAACGCCGCGGCGGCTGCGCCTGGAGAGACGCCGACGCCGCGCAGATCCGGGCGTTCGCGGCCGCGGAACACGCCGGCGGGCTCGACCCTCGCAGCATTCAGCGCCGCTTGTCGGCGGCGCGCGGTTTCTTCTCGTATCTGCAGCGCGAGCAGGCCGCCACGGCCAACCCGGCGCGGGACATTCGCGCGCCGCGGACCAAAAAAAGACTGCCGGCGACGCTCGATGCCGATCAGATGGCGCATCTGCTCGAGTTCCGCGCGGATGACCGGCTGTCGACGCGCGACAAGGCGATCATGGAGCTGTTCTATTCGTCGGGCCTGCGACTCGGCGAACTCGTCGGGCTGGACCTTCGGGACATCGACCTGCGGGATGGCACGGTGCGCGTGCTCGGCAAGGGCGGCAAGACCAGGATCGTGCCGATAGGCCGCTTCGCGCGCACGGCGCTCGCCGACTGGCTGAAGCTGCGCGTCGCCGCGGCCGGCACCGATCCGCACGGCGGTGCGGCGCTGTTCCTGGGCCGTGGCGACCGCCGGATCTCGGTGCGGGCGGTACAGAGACGGGTCGGGTTATGGGCGCGGCGCCGGGGGATTTCGATCCACGTGCACCCACACCTGTTCCGGCATTCCTTCGCAACCCATCTGCTCGAGTCGAGCGCGGATCTGCGCGGCGTGCAGGAGCTGCTCGGCCACACGGACATCGGCACCACGCAGATCTACACCCACCTGGACTTCCAGCGCCTCGCGAGTGTCTACGAGTCGGCGCACCCGCGCGCGCGCCGTCGCGCCAGACCTTGAAACCCGCCGGCCTCGCCCCCATCCTGCGCCGTTCCAATGAAATTCGACGATCCATTCCGGCACCATGAAGGGCGCATGCTCGGCACGACGATACTCGCCGTGCGCCGCGGCGGCCGCGTCGTGATCGGCGGCGACGGCCAGGTGACCCTCGGACAAACCGTCGTCAAGAACAACGCCCGCAAGGTGCGCCGGCTGTACGGGGACAAGGTGCTCGCCGGATTCGCCGGCGGCACCGCCGATGCGTTCACGCTGTTCGAACTGTTCGAGGGAAAGCTCGAGAAATACGGCAACCTGACCCGCGCCGCGATCGAATTGGCCAAGGACTGGCGCAGCGATCGCGGGCTGCGCAGACTCGAGGCACTGCTGTGCGTCGCGGACGCCGAGCGCTCCTACGTGATCTCCGGAACCGGCGACGTCATCGAACCGGAACACGATCTGATGGCGATCGGTTCGGGCGGCAGCTACGCGCAGGCCGCGGCGCTCGCGCTGCTGCAGGCGACGCAACTGCCGCCGCGCGAAATCGTCGAGCGCGCGCTCGGCATCGCCGCGGACATCTGCATCTACACCAACCGGCATCTGACGATCGAGGAACTCTGAACGCCGATGTCACAGATGACCCCGCGTGAAATCGTCGAGGAGCTCGATCGACACATCGTCGGCCAGAAAGAGGCCAAGCGGGCGGTGGCGATCGCGCTGCGAAATCGGTGGCGCCGCGGCCAGGTGGCGGCCCCGCTGAGGGCCGAGATCACACCGAAGAACATCTTGATGATCGGTCCGACCGGCGTCGGCAAGACCGAGATCGCGCGCCGCCTGGCGCGCCTGGCGCGCGCGCCATTCATCAAGGTCGAGGCCACGAAATTCACCGAAGTGGGCTACGTCGGACGCGAAGTGGATTCGATCGTGCGTGATTTGGTCGACATATCCGTCAAAATGACGCGCGAAGAAGAGATCGCGAAAGTGCGTCACCGCGCCGCGGATGCCGCCGAGGAGCGGGTGCTCGACGCGCTGCTGCCGAGCTCGCGCGCCGACGCCGACGACGACCGCCCGGCGCGCGATCACGACACCCGCCAACGTCTGCGCAAGATGCTGCGCGAGCATGAACTGGACGACCGCGAAATCGAGATCGAGGTGCGCGGCGCGCCGGTGAGCGCCGAGATTTTGGCGCCGCCCGGCATGGAGGAGATGACGCAGCAGCTGCAGAGCATGTTCCAGAACCTCGGCGGCGGCCGCTCGCGCCAGCGCAAGCTCAAGATCGACGAAGCGCTGCGCATCCTGACCGACGACGAAGCGGCGAAGATGATCAACGAGGAAGAGCTGCGCGCGCGGGCCGTGGAGAATGCCGAACAGAACGGCATCGTCTTCATCGACGAAATCGACAAGATCGCGCGCCGCCAGGAGGCCGCCGGCGCCGATGTGTCGCGCGAAGGCGTGCAGCGCGACCTCCTGCCGCTGGTCGAGGGCTGCACCGTGAACACGAAATACGGCGCGGTAAAGACCGATCATGTGCTGTTCATCGCGTCCGGCGCCTTCCACATGTCCAAGCCCTCGGACCTGATTCCGGAACTTCAAGGCAGATTGCCGATCCGCGTCGAGCTGCAGCCCCTCGCGGTCGACGACTTCGTGCGCATCCTGACCGAGCCGGACGCCTCGCTGTGCCGGCAGTACACGGCGCTGCTCGCCACCGAAGGGGTCGCGCTGGCATTCGACGAGCCGGGCGTGCGGCGGCTCGCGGAGGTCGCGTTCGACGTCAATCAACGCACCGAGAACATCGGCGCGCGGCGTCTGCACACGGTGATGGAGCGGCTGCTCGAATCGGTCTCCTTCGAGGCGGCCGACCGCGCCGGCACGCAGGTTCTGGTGGACCGCGCCTACGTCGAGGCCAATCTCGGCGAGCTCGCCCGCGATGAAGACCTGTCGAGATACATCCTGTGACCGAGACGCCGAGACGGCCGACCGAGATCAAGCTGCGCACCACGTCGCGTATTCTCGAGGTCAGCTTCGATGACGGCAGCCGCTTCGAACTGCCGTTCGAATATCTGCGGGTGTTCTCGCCGTCGGCCGAGGTCAAGGGGCACGGCGGCGGCGAGGGGGTGCTCGTGACCGGCAAGGAGAACGTCGGCATCCACGGCGTCGAGCCCGTCGGCCATTATGCGCTGCGGCTCCAGTTCGACGACGGGCACGACACCGGCCTGTACAGCTGGACGCTGCTGCATGAACTCGGTCGCAACCAGGCGTCGAACTGGGCGCGCTACCTGTCGCGCTGCGCCGCGGCCGGTTATCGTCGGCCGGCGTAAAGCAGGCCGTGGAAACGGCTACAATGGGTGCATTCAAGCATCGGTGAGCCTCATGAACGAACCCAACCGCACCGTCGATTTCGGCTACGAGACCGTCGATTGGTCGGAGAAGTCGCGCCGGGTGCGCTCGGTGTTCGAGAGCGTCGCCGGCAAATACGACGTGATGAACGACCTGATGTCGTTCGGCGCGCATCGGCTGTGGAAACAGTTCGCGCTGACGGTCGCGGGCCTGCGCACCGGCCAGAGCGCGCTCGACGTCGCCGGCGGCACCGGCGACCTGGCGATCGGACTCGCGCGCCAGGTCGGCAAGACCGGCCGGGTCGTGTTGTCGGACATCAACCCGGCGATGCTCGAGCGCGGCCGGGACCGGCTGCTCGACCGCGGCATCGCGGGCAACATCGACTGCCTCGTCGCCGACGCCGAGCGCCTGCCGTTCGCCGACGGCGCGTTCGACTGCGTGACCATCGGATTCGGGCTGCGCAACGTGACCGACAAGCCGGCGGCGCTCGCGTCGATGCACCGTGTCCTGAAGCCGGGCGGACAACTGTTGGTCCTCGAGTTCTCCAAGCCGACGCTGCCGGGGCTCGGCCGGGTCTACGACGCCTATTCCTTCAACGTGCTGCCCGCGCTCGGCGCCATGGTCGCCCACGACAGCGCGAGTTACCGTTATCTGGCCGAGTCGATCCGCATGCATCCCGATCAGGAGACGCTGCTCGAGATGCTGCGCTCCGCGGGCTTCGCCCACGCCCGCTACCACAATTTGACGGGCGGCATCGTGGCGCTGCACCGGGGCTTCAAGATCTGACATGCCCGCAACCCCCGCGTGGCTCGCCGCCGTCGAAGGCCTGCTGAATCGCAACATCGGCGCCCAGTCACGCTCCGCGTCGCTTGCGCGGCGGCTCGACGGCAAATCGCTGCAGGTGGATCTCGAGGGCGTGGTGCGCGTGCGCGCCGTATGCTCGGGCGGCCGGCTGACGCTCGCGTCCGCGGCCGACGGCGACGCCGACGCGGTGATTTCCGGGCCTCCCGGAGCGCTGCTTAGGATGCTCACCGCGGAGCAAGCGCGGCCCCTGGGGCGGGGCTCGCTGCAGGTGCGCGGCGACGCGGAAGTCGCCGCGTCCTATCGGGAATTGCTGCGTCTGTCGCGCCCCGACCTCGAGGAAGAGGCGGCGCGGATCGTGGGCGACGCCGCCGCGCATCGACTCGGCGCCTTCGGCCGCCGGGCCTTGTCCTGGATGCGCCACGCGGGCCGCACCTTCGGCCAGAACGTCGCGGAATACCTGCAGGAAGAGAGCCGCGATGTCGCCGGCCGGATGGAGGTCGAGGAGTTCGTGCGAGGCGTCGACGATCTGCGCGAGGCGGTCGACCGCGCCCAGGCGCGGCTCGAGCGCGCCGAGCGGCGCCTGGGCGGCGCCGGGAGCAAGCGCGGGTGATGCGGGCGCGCGTCGCCGGCAGGCTGCTCGAGATCCAGCGCGCGCTGGTGCGGCACGGCCTCGACGATTTCGTGCGCGCGACGCACCTGTACCGGCCGTTCCGGTTCCTGTTCTATCTGTCGCCGTGGACCTGGTTCCAGCGCAGCGCGGGCACGACCCGCGGCGAGCGCCTGCGCCTCGCGCTCGAGGAGCTTGGTCCGATTTTCGTGAAATTCGGCCAGGCGTTGTCCACGCGCCGCGATCTGCTGCCCGTCGACATCGCCGACGAACTGGCGCTGCTTCAGGACCGCGTGCCGCCGTTCGACAGCGCCGTCGCCGTGGCGATCATCGAGGCCACCTATGGCCGGCCGCTCGCCGAGGTCTTCGCCGAATTCGACCGCGCGCCCCTCGCGGCCGCCTCGATCGCGCAGGTGCACACGGCGAAGCTCAAGGACGGCGCCGAGGTCGTCGTCAAGATCCTGCGCCCCGGCATGCGCGAAATCATCGAGCGTGACCTGGAGGTGCTCGAGGCGCTCGCCGGTCTCGCCGACAAATACTGGGACGAGGCCCGCCGCCTGCGTCCGCGCGAGGTGGTCGCCGAATACCGCAAGACGATCATCGATGAACTCGACCTGATGCGCGAAGCCGGCAACGCGTCGCAGTTGAAGCGCAATTTCGCCGGCTCGCGCCTGCTCTACGTCCCGGAGGTCCACTGGGATTTTTGCCGCTCCAACATCATGGTGATGGAACGGATCCACGGGATCATCGTCAACCGCATCGACGAGCTGAAGGCGCGCGGCACGAACATCCCCAAGCTCGCGGAGAACGGCGTCGAGATCTTCTTCACCCAGGTGTTCCGCCACAACTTTTTCCATGCGGACATGCATCCGGGGAATATTTTCGTGCAGACGGACGACCCGGAGAATCCGCGCTACGCCGCCGTGGATTTCGGCATCGTCGGCACGCTCGAGGCGCGGGATCAACACTACCTGGCCGAGAACTTCATGGCCTTCTTCGACCGCGACTACGCGCGCGTCGCGGCGCTGCACGTCGAATCGGGCTGGGTGCCGGGCGGAACGCGCGTCGACGAACTGGAATCCGCGGTACGCACCGTCTGCGAACCGATCTTCAACAAGCCCTTGAAGGACATCTCCTTCGCGCAGGTGCTGCTGCGCTTGTTCGAGACCGCGCGCCGCTTCGACATGACGATACAGCCGCAGCTGATCCTGCTGCAAAAGACGCTGCTGAACATCGAGGGTCTGGGCCGCCAGCTCTACCCGGAGCTCGACCTGTGGAAGACAGCCCAGCCGGTGCTGCGCGCGTGGATGCGCGATCGGGCGAGTCCGCGGGCGCTGCTGCGCGGACTGCGCGCGCAGCTGCCGGATGCGGTCGAGGTCATGAAACAGGTCCCGAAGATCGTCAAAGCCGGCGTGCGGGCGGCCGCCGACGGCGAATTCAAGTGGTCGGTGCGCAGCACCGAGCTCGCCGAGCTGCGCGCCGCGATGCAGGCCGACCAGGCGTCGCGCAACGCGATGCACGCCGCCGGCATCTTGTGGCTCGCGGGATTGATCTGGCTCGCGCTGCGCGCCCACCCTTCCTGGATCGGCTGGCTGCAGATGGGCGCCGCCGCCGCGGTGTTCCTGCGTCTGCGCTGGACCCGGTTCCGGTGACCCGGCCGCTCAAGCCGGGCGGCCTTCCGCCTCGCGGCCGCAGCGCCAGCAGTGCGTGAACTGCGGCTCGAGCTCCTCGCCGCAGCCCGCGCAGACCCACGCGGACCCCGACGGCGGCTGGCGCGACTGCACCAGGGTCCGCAACGCGCGCACCTCGTCATCGTCCTCGACATACACCTGCGGCCAGGTTTCCAACGCGGGCAGCTCGCCGACCGCGCCAGCCAGGAACTGATTGCGAATTTCGCAGTCGATGCCGGCGGCGACGAGAAGATTGCGGGCGTGGGCGACCTCGAGAAGCGTCGCTGCGCGGTACACCCGCTTCATAGCCCGCCCACGCCGCTCATCTGAGCGCGGCGATGAACGCGGCCGGATCCTCGCCCCGCTCCAGCGCTTCGACCAGCGCCGAACCGACGACGACCCCATCGACGTGCGCGCCGAACAGCGCCACCTGGTCGCGCGAACGGATGCCGAAACCCGCGCAGACCGGCACCGTCGCGGCGCGTTTGACCCGGTCCATGTAGTCGAGCACGTCGGCCGGCACCGCGGCCGACCTGCCGGTCGTGCCGGTCATCGTCACCGCGTAGACGAAGCCCTGTGCGGCTGCGCAGAGCATCGCGAGGCGCTCGGGCGGCGTCACCGGAGTCACCATCTGCACGAGCGCGATCCCGGTGCGGTCGAGCGCGGCCGCCAGGTCGGCGCTCTCTTCGAATGGAAGATCCGGAACGATGAATCCCGCGACGCCCGCCGCCGCCGCGTCCTGCGGCAGCCGCTCGAGTCCGTACGCGAGCAGCGGGTTCAAATAGCTCATCAACAGGATCGGCGCGGCGCCGGGCCGGGCGACGGCCCGCACTTCCTCGAGTATCCAGCGCAGCGTGACGCCGTCGGCGAGCGCGGCGAAACTCGCGCGCTGGATGGTCGTGCCATCCGCCATCGGATCGGTGAACGGCACGCCGATTTCGACGACGTCGCAGGCGGCTGCGACCGCGGCGAGATTGGCGCGAAATCCCGCTCGCCGCGGAAATCCGGCCGTCAGAAAGCCGACCACGGCCGGCCTGCCTTGATGCTTCGCGGCGCGAATCGCCGTCGAGATGGTGTCTCTGGGGATCATGGTCAAACCGCGTCCTTCAGGATGGTGCGCTGCAAAATCGGCATGTCCTTGTCGCCGCGGCCGGAACAGCCGATCAATATCCGCGCGCCCGGATGGGCGGCCGCGTACCGGCGCGCGCCTGCAAAGGCATGCGCCGTTTCGATCGCCGGCAGTATGCCCTCGCATTCGGCGCACTCCGTCAGCGCCGACAGCGCCTCCGCGTCGGTCGCCGCCTCGTAGACGACGCGGCCGCTCGACATCAAATGCGCGTGCTCCGGACCGACGCCCGAATAATCCAGGCCCGCCGACACCGAGTGCGTCTCGCGCACCTGCCCGTCGGCGTCCTGCAGGATCAAGGTGTAGCTGCCTTGGAGCACGCCCGGTGTGCCGAAGGTCAGGGACGCCGCGTTGTCGCCCAATCCCGCGCCGCGCCCGCCGGCCTCGATGCCGAGCAGCTGCACGCCGGCGTCGTCGAGGAACGGATGGAACAAGCCGATCGCGTTGGACCCGCCGCCGACGCAGGCGACCGCGACGTCCGGCAAGGCGCCCGCCTGTTCCTGCATCTGGGTGCGCGCCTCGCGGCCGATCACCGACTGCAGTTCCCGCACCAGATACGGATACGGATGGGGGCCGACGGCCGAGCCCAAGGAGTAATACGTGCCCTCTGGGTCCGACACCCAGTCCCGCAAGGCCTCGTCGATCGCGGCGCGCAGCGTGGCATCGCCGCTGGTGACCGGTACGACCGTCGCGCCCATCAATTTCATGCGGCCGACGTTCGGCGCCTGGCGCTCGACGTCGACCGCGCCCATGTACACGACACAGGGGAGGCCGAGCCGCGCGGCCGCCGCCGCGCTCGCGACACCGTGCTGGCCGGCGCCGGTCTCGGCGATGATGCGTTTCGCGCCGAGGCGCTTCGCGAGCAGCGTCTGGCCGATCGCATTGTTGATCTTGTGCGCACCGGTATGGGCGAGGTCTTCCCGCTTCAGCCACACGCGCGCGCCCCAGCGCCGGCTCAAGCTGTCCGCATACGTGAGCGCGGTCGGCCGCCCGACCCAGGTCTTGAGCTCGAGATGGTACTCGGCTTGAAAATCGGCGCTGTGCAGGTGCCGGTCGACACCGGCCTGGAGGCGGTCGAGCGCCGCGACCAGCGTCTCGGGGACGTAGCGTCCTCCGAACTTGCCGTAGCGGCCGCGTTGATCGGGAAATCGAGCTGCGTTCATGAGTCGTGCTCCAGACGAGCGGCGGCCTGGCGCACCGCTCGGACGAATTGAAAAATCTTCTGCGGATCCTTGACCCCGGGCACGTCCTCGACACCGCTGCTGACGTCCACCCCGAACGGACGAACCGCGCGAATCGCCTCCGCCACGTTCTGCGGCGTCAGCCCGCCGGCGAGAATGAGCTCCGTCTGGCGCGCGAGCTCGGCCGCGCGTCCCCAATCGGCCACTTCGCCGATGCCGCTGGTCGGCCCCTCGAACAGCATGCGCGCCGGCAATGGATGCGGCGTCTTGCGGCCGAAGCGGACCACGGGCAGCAATTTCACGTGGGCCGGAATCCGCAGCTCGCGCAGATCCTCGACGTCGGTTTGAAAATAGTCCGGCTTCAGAATGCGGCAGATCTCGTCGACCTTCATCTGCAGCGGGTGCTGCGACACCGCGATCCGCAGGATCCCCGGCGGCGCCAGCGCGGCTAATTGCGCAGCCTGACCGGGCGTCACCTGGCGCGGACTCGGCGCGAACACGAAGCCGATCGCATCGACCTGCGCCTCGACCGCGGCCGTGACCGCATCGGCGCTGGTTATTCCACAAATCTTGATCCACATCGGCCGAGTCTAGCCGTTTTGCGCGGACAAGTTTCGGGCCGCGCGCAGGACGTCCCGTATGAACGCGGCAGGATCGGCGCAGGTCATCAACGCCGATCCGATCAGGGCGAGCCGGTAGCCCAGGCGTCGAAGCGCCACGGCATCCGCGACGTCCGCGACGCCGCTCTCGGCGACGGTGGCAGCGCCGCCGGGCAGCGATGCGGCGAGTTCGGCGAAACGCCCCGGTACGACCTCGAGCGTCTGCAGGTCACGACAGTTCAAGCCCGCCAAGGCCAGCCCGCGGCCGGCATGTTCGGCCGCGAGCCGTCCCGCCCGCTCCAGTTCGTCCCGGTCGAACGCTTCGAGCAGCACGAACAATCCGTGGCGGAACGCGCTGTCAAGCATTTCGGCGGCCTGCGCCGCCGACAGCATCCTCAGGATCAGCAGCACGCCGCCCGCGCCCTGTGCCCGGGCCTCGATCACCTGATAGGGATCGACGAGAAAATCCTTGCGCATCGCCGGGATGCCGAGCGGCGCGAGCGCCGCCGCGGCGCGCGCCAGGTGTTCGAGGGAACCGTCGAAGCGCGACGGTTCGGTGAGCACCGACACCGCGGCGGCGCCGGCGCGGGCATAGGCGGTCGCGCGGCCGAGCCAGTCGTCGCTTGCGTGCCCCAGCACACCGGCCGCCGGGGAGCGCAGCTTGATCTCCGCGATCACGTCGAAGCCCGCCGCCGACAACATCAGCGGGGGCGGCGGCGCCGTGCCGGTCGCGCGGCGTTCGAGCTCGCCCAATGATTCGCGCCGGACCGCGGCGTCGACGCGCTGCCGGCTGCGGCGCGCCATCTCGTCGAGGAAGCCGCTCATGGGCGCGCGGTCGCGCCG
>JAJXYR010000305.1 GCA_021780475.1 Pseudomonadota bacterium | reverse complement strand
GCCGGAAATTGACCACGCCCGCAACCGCATCGGAACCGTACACCGCGGACGCGCCGCCGGTGATGACGTCGACGCCTTCGAGCATCGCCATCGGGATCACGTTGAGGTCGACCGCCCCATTGGGGTTGGTCGGAACCAGCCGCTGGCCGTCGAGCAGCACCAAGGTTCGCTGCGGGCCCAGGCCGCGCAAGTCGGAGTAGGATTGACCGCCCTGGAAACCCGTCGATCCTTGCACGTCGCCGACTTCGGCGTGGCCCTGGGCGGCGGAAAACTGCGGCATTTGCGCGACCGCGGAATCCAGCGACACCTGGCCGGTGGCGGCGATCTGGCCGGCGCCCACCGCGACCAACGGGCTGTCGGAGGTGTAGCTTGCGCTCGCGATGCGGCTGCCGGTCACGACCACTTCATTCAAGGTCGTGTTGGCAGAAGGCGCAGCCGCCGGTGCCGGTGCCGATTGGGCGTCCGCGGTCGGGGCGGCAGGCGCCGGGGAGTTGGCGGCGACCAAGGCCGTGGTAGCTTTCGTGGCGGCCGCAGCCCCGAACGCCGTCATCAAGCCGGCGGCGGTCAATATCGCCAGATTTATCTGTAACTTACGATCTGATCCGCTGTGCGGACCGTGCGCCGCGCAGGCCTCGTCCGAGCGCCTCGTGCCGCGTGCCGCGGCGGACAAATTCCATCTCTTGAACATTCGCTTTCCCCCCTCTTGAAACCTGAATCTTTATGGCAGGCCGTGCCCGCTAGGAATAGAACCTACCGTGGTATAAAGACGCCGCAGGCGCGAAAATCCTCCAGCCCTGCGGTCACTTTTTTGCAACGACCGGCATTGTCGGAGCCCACACCCCGCTTGCACGGCCACCGACGGACGGGCAATCATGGCGTCTTTCAGGCCAAGGGCACCATGTCCATCCTCTCGCGCTTCTTCAACAACCCGACCGACCCGCCGCCGGCGCCGGCCGCGGACGAACCGAAACCGGTGCCCGTCGCCGCCGGCCCCGATCCCGCGGCCCTCGCACGCGAGGACGAGGCGCGCCTGGCCGCGGCACTAGCCGACGGCACACCGGAGGCACTGACCGATTGCGTACTCCACGCGCACTCGACCAAGGCCCGTCAGCGCGCCGCGCATGCCGTCGCCGATCCCGATCACCTGCGCGAACTGATCCGGCTGGTACGCGGCGGCAAAGACAATTCCGTGTATCGAATCCTGACGGACAAGCGCGACGCGCTGCTCGCGGCGGACCGTGCCCGTGACGCGCGGCTCGGCGCGATCGAGGTCCTCTCGGCGAGCCTCGCGCGCCGCAGCCGCCTGCCCTACGACCCCTTGTACGAATCCTCGCTGCACCTATTTGAACAAGAATGGGCGGTCCTCGCGCCGGAGGCGTCGCCGGCGGTGAGCGCGCAGGTGGCCGAACACCTCGCCACCATGCGCGCCGTCATCGAGCGCCACCGCCAGGAAATCGAGGCGCAAGCCGACCGGGAGCGCGCCCTGGCGGAAGCGGCCGCGGCGGCCGCAGCGGACGCGCGTTTCGAGCACGAACAGGGGCAGGGAACCATCGCCGAGCCGGAGCCGGAGCCGAGCGCGGAGATTGCGCCGCCGGAACCCCAATCGGCGGCCGGCACGCCGGAGCCACGCGCGGTTTCTGCGCAGCCACTGATTTCATTGCTGCGCCAGGCGCAGGCGGCCCTCGCCCGCGGCGGCACCGCGCGCGCACAGCGTCTGCGCGTCGCACTCGCCGCAAAGCTCGCCCAACCGGTGGCACTGCCGGGCTGGTTCGACCATCAACTTCAACTGCTCGACGCGAAGCTCACCGAACTGAAGGATTGGAAGACGTTCACCGTCGAGCCGAAGCGCACGGAGCTCGTGGCGCGCATGCAGTCGCTCGTCGGCGCGGAAATGTCGCCCGAACAGCTCGCGCACCACATCCACCGGCTGCAAGAGGAATGGCGCACGTTGAATCGCGGTGCCGGCGACGAGGCTTCGGCGGAGGCCGCGTCTTTTCGCGACGCCGCGAAGCGCGCGTACGAGCCGTGCAAGGAACATTTCGCGCGGCAGTCCGCGCTCCGGCAGTCGAACCGGGAAAGCCGCGAAGCCATCATCGTACGGCTCCAGGCCTACGCGGCGACACTCGACGGCGATGCCGTGAACTGGCGTCAGGTCGCGCAGACCATCGCGGAGGCTCGGCAGGAATGGCGTGAATTCGCGCCTGTCGACAATGCCGTGGCCCCCGTATTGCAGGAACGCCTCCGTGGCGCTCTCGGCGTTCTGCAGGAACGGCTCGACGCGCAGTATGCGCGCAACGTCGCCGCAAAACGCGATCTGATCGAGCGCGCGCAGCGGCTGATGACGCTCGCCGACACGCGTCAGGCCATCGACGGCGCCAAGAATTTGCAGCAACAGTGGCGGCAGATCGGACTCGTGCCCAGAGCGCAATCGAACGCGCTGTGGGACGAATTCCACGGCCATTGCGACGCCGTGTTCCAGCGCAGCGCGCACGAGCATGCCGCCGCGGGCGCGGCGCTCGTCGCGAACCAAGCGCGCGCGCAGGCGCTTTGTGACGAAGTCGAGCGGATCGCGGCGCTGACCGGCGAGGAACTGCGGGTCGCGATGCGTGCGCTAGACGAACGGCGCGCGGAGTTCGATGGACTGGAGCTTCCCCGTCAGGCGGCTCGCGATTTGCGTCAGCGCTTCGCGCGGGCCACGAGCCGTTGCGCCGACGCCGTTCAACGGGAACGTACCGTCGCGGCAACGCGCGCGACGGCGGCGCTGTTCGACGCCGCCGGCGCGATACGCGCCTTTGGCCTCGCGCGATCACGGTCGGAGAACGTCGAGAGCGCGCATGCCGCGGCGACGGCCGCCGTCGCCGCGCTGGCCGATGCGCCCAAGGCCGCGCGCGCGGTCCTGGAGAAGCAGCTAACCAGGATTGCGACCGGCGATGCGGCGGACGATCTCGCGGCCAACGAGTCCCAGCTGCGTCTGTTGTGCATCCGCGCAGAACTCGTGGCGGACGTCGCGACACCGGAGTCGGACATGGATCTGCGCCGCGATTATCAGATGCGACGCCTGTTGGGTGCAAAAGGCCTCGGATCCGACGCCGCGCTCGCAGACCTGGATTCGCTGATGCGCGAGTGGTTCACGGTGGGGCCCGTGGAGCCGTCGGTCGAGGCGCCGCTGCGCGCGCGGTTCGAGCGGTGTCGGGAGGGATCTCGCGCCCAGCCTTGACCGTCGGGGCGCTTGCGAATGTAAGCGATTACAAATACCCTTTGCCGTTCGTTCACCCGATCAGGAATCCCGTCATGAACGTCAAGGAGTTGCTGGCTTGCCTGTCCGTGCTGGCGGCGCTCGTTGCACCACCGTCGCTGCGCGCCGCCACGGTGTCGGGCCGGTTCGCCGACGGTGCATATTGGTCGATGTTGATGCCGCCGCACTGGAACGGCACGCTGCTCCTGTACAGCCATGGCTACGCACCCTCGGTACGCGTTCCGGATCTCGCGCCAAAAGACATGGCCGGCATACTCGCGCAACGGGGTTACGCGCTGGCCGCCTCGTCTTACGCGACACCGGGTTGGGCGATCGCCGAAGCCATTCCAGACCAAATGCAGACTCTGGATGAGTTTGTCCGACGTTTCGGCAAGCCTCGGCGCACCATCGCGTGGGGCACGTCGATGGGGGGGCTCGTGACGATCGCGCTCGCGGAGCAGCATCCGGATCGAATCGACGCGGCGCTTCCCTCGTGCGGTTCGCTCGCGGGCGCGCTCGGAATGATGAACACGGCGCTTGACGGCGCGTTCGCCTTCAAGACCTTGCTTGCGCCCGGATCGAACGTCCGGCTGGTCAATGTGGACGATGACCGCGCGAACGCGCGACGGGTGCGGCGCGTTCTCGATCAGGCGATGCAGACCCCGTCGGGACGGGCCCGTGTCGCCCTCGCAGCCGCACTCGCCCAATTGACGACCTGGCCCAACGCGGGCCGCCAGGCGAGCGTGGGCGAAGAATCGAAGCGGCAACTGGACACCATCGCCACGTCGTTCCCGATGGCCGTATTCCTGCCGCGCGTGGATCAGGAACGGCGCGCCGGCGGCGCCTTCTCCTGGACCACCGGCGTGGACTTTCGACGCCAGCTGCTGCGCAGTGGCCGCGAACCCTGGGTTCAGGCTCTTTACCGGCAAGCCGGTTTGGACTTGCAGCGCGATCTCGACACGCTGAACTCGGCGCCCCGGATCACCGCAGACCCCGTGGCGGTCGCCTACATGCGTGCGTACTACACCCCGAGCGGACGCCTGCGCGTTCCGGTGTTCAGCTACCATACGATCGGCGATCAGATGACATCCAACGAGCAACAGGGCGCGTACGCAGACCTGGTGACGAAGGACGGCCACGGCGCGTTGTTCGCCGACGCGTGGGTCGCGCGGGCCGGCCACTGCGCCTTCACGCCCGCCGAACACATCGCCGCGCTCGAGACACTCGAGCAACGCCTGGCGAACGGAAGCTGGGACGCGACACCAGCGAAGTTGAACGCTCGAGCCGCCACGGCCTCCCTGGGGGCAAGCCGGTTCGTCTCCTACACCCCGCCGGCGTTTCTGCGGCCATGCGCGCGTTTCGCGCGCTGTGCGGGGGAACCGGATTCGCCGCGCTACCTCCGCGTGTCCAAGTCGTCGCGGTACGTCACGGTCGCCGACGGCACCCGGCTGGCCGTCGATATCTATCGGCCGACGCGACGCGGGTCCGTCGTTCGCAGCCCCATGCCGGTGATCCTGCTGGAGTCCCTCGGGCCGCGCAGCGACCCGAGATTGCTCGAGGCCTATGGAGTGCGTGATCTGGTCGAACACGGCTACAACTTCGTCTGGCTCCAGCCGCGCGGCATCGGTGCGTCCTTCGGCAAGACCGGCGGCTTCATGACCGCGCGCGACGGACGGGACGTCGCGGACGTGATCGCATGGATCAACCGGCAGCCTTGGTCGAGCGGGCGCGTCGGCATGCTGGGTCTGTCGAACATGGGGTTCATTCAGTGGCTCACCGCCGCGCAGCGCCCGGCCGGACTCGTGACGATCGTCCCGGCAGTCGCGAATCCCGATTTCTATTATCAACTCTATCCGAACGGCGTTTCCGCGCTCGTCGGCGCACCGGGAGTGCCCGGTCCGGACCACGCGCCCGCCACGGTGCGCCCGGCGCGGCCGAATCATGCGCCGCCGGTGCAGCCGGTCGACGCTGATTCAGCGCCCGGTCATCCGCTGTGGACGGCGGCGCAGCGCTCACACATCGGCGGCTTGACGCTGCCGCAACAGTGGCTCGTCAACATGTACCGCGATCAGCCGAACGGCGCTTTGGGTTACGCGCCCGGTCTCGTCGATTCCCCGCTGCCGCGATATGCGGACGCGTTGCGCGCATCGGGAATCCGCATCTACCAGATGGGCGGTTGGTGGGACTCCTCCCCCGGGGGGCAAATCGTGGCCTATCGCGGATTCGGCGGGCGTTTGCTGATCGGCGCGTGGCCGCACGAGCTCACCGCCGACGTCAATGGCGGGCCGCTGCTGCGCGCGCAGAACCTGCGCTGGTTCGATGCACGATTGAAGGGTATTGATGACGGCATCGACGAAGAGCCGCCGGTCCGCTACCAGACGATGCACAGTCGCACCGGTGACGGTTGGCACTACG
Organism: Pseudomonadota bacterium; assembly: GCA_021780475.1. Taxonomy (GTDB): domain Bacteria; phylum Pseudomonadota; class Gammaproteobacteria; order Steroidobacterales; family Steroidobacteraceae; genus Bog-1198. Next base: position 699 of record JAJXYR010000305.1, on the reverse strand, counting down.
CGGCGGATTTCCCGCTGTCGAGCCAGCGGACGCGGGTGTATTACCTGGCCGCCGGTCGAAGCGGCACCATCCCGTCACTCAACGACGGCGGACTGAGCGGCACGGCCCCGTCCGCGGACGGCGGGAAGGATGCGCTGCGCGTCGACTTCCGCATCCGCGCGTTTGACGGTACGTTCAACCGCCTCGACCGTTCGTGGGACGGAGACATGTCCACCGGCGTCGACCGGCTGGCCTTGACCTACACCAGCCGGGCGTTGCCCGCGGACACCGAGATCACCGGGTTCCCGATCGCTCACATGTGGATCGCGAGCAGCGACACCGATGCCGATTTGATCGTGTACCTGGAGGAAGTCCTGCCCGACGGCCGCTCCCACTTCGTCACCGACGGAGCGGCCCGCGCGTCTCACCGGGCCGTCGCGCAACTGTTTCCTTGGACCGTCACCGGTGTGCCGTATCATCGCAGCTTCATCGCCGACAAAGAGCCGCTGGTTCCGGGCAAAGCCGTGGAAGTGGACTTCGCACTGAATCCGACGTCCTATGTCTTCCATCGGGGATCGCGCATTCGCTTCACGATCACCGGAGCCGAGGCGGACGTCTATGAGCCGCCCCCGGGTGCGGGACCCGGACACCCGCCGCTGCTGACCGTATTTCGGGATAAATCCCGGACTTCGACGCTCGACCTGCCCGTCATTCCGCCGC
>JAJXYR010000022.1 GCA_021780475.1 Pseudomonadota bacterium | reverse complement strand
GCTTGCGTTTGAACGCGGATCAACTCGCCGCCTCCTTCACCCGCGGCCTGGCCGGCGCCTACCTGGTGTCGGGCGATGAACCGCTGCTCGTGACCGAGGCGGCGGACGCCGTGCGCGCCGCCGCCAAAAGCGCCGGCTACGCGGATCGGCTGGTTTTCCACGTGGATCGCAGCTTTGCGTGGGATGAATTTCGCGCCGAAACGCAGTCGCTGTCGCTGTTCTCCGATCGCAGGATCCTCGAACTGCGGATGCCCAGCGGCAAACCGGAAAAGGGCGGGCCTCTGCTCGCCGAACTCGCGGCGCGGCCGCCCGCGGATGCCTTGCTGCTGATCGTCACGGAGAAGCTCGACAAGAAGGCCGGCGATGCCGCCTGGGTGCAGGCGATCGCGCAGCATGGGGCGTGGGTGAACGTCCGGGCGGTCGCCGCAGACGCCTTGCCGGACTGGCTGCGCGCGCGCGCCAAACGGTCCGGATTCGAGCTCGCGCCGGCCGCCGCCCAATTGATCGCCGGACGCGTCGAGGGCAACCTGCTGGCGGCAAAGCAGGAACTGGAAAATCTGAAGTTGCTGGCCGCGGGCGGACAGATCAGCGTCGAGTTGGTGCTGCGCTCGGTCGCCGACAGCGCGCGCTACGACATCGCCCAGCTGGCGGAGGCGGCGGCGGCGGGCGATGCGGCGCGCGCGCTGCACATTCTCGACGGTCTGCGCAGCGAGGGGTTCGAGCCCACGCTGATACTTTGGGCGCTGGTGCGGGCGGTTCGCGGCCTCTGGCAGGCGGGTGAACGCCGCCGCCTGCGCAGCGACGGCGAGCGCGGCAGCGGTTGGAATCTGGTCATGCAGCCGTCGGATCGTGCGCTCGCGCGCCTCTCCACGATCCCGCTGGGACGGCTGCTCGCGGAGGCCGCGCACGTCGACCGGGTCGTCAAGGGGCAGGCGGCGGGCGAGCCATGGACGGCGCTTGCGCGGCTGACCGCGATGCTCGCGGGCGCTTTGCAACCACGGTCCATTTCAGGCAGGGTAGCCGGATGAATCCGATGGGAATATTCGGCGGCACGTTCGATCCGATCCACTTCGCACACCTGCGCACCGCGTTCGAGCTGCAACAGGCATTGCGCCTGAAGGAGATCCGCTTCCTGCCGGCCGGCAACCCGCCGCACCGCGACAAGCCCTTCGCCGATCCGCAGCTGCGCCTGCAGATGGTGCAGGCGGCGATCGCGGGACAACCGGGTTTCGTGGTCGATGACCGAGAGATCCGCAAAACCGGCCCGTCGTATTCCGTCGAGACGCTCGCCGAGCTGCGGCATGAATATCCGGATCGCAGCTTGTGCATGATCGTCGGCATGGACGCGTTTCTAAGCCTGCCGAAATGGTATCAGTGGCGGGAGCTGCTGCAGCTTGCGCATCTGGTCGTCGCGCACCGTCCGGGCTGGCGTGCGCCCGGCATGGGACCGCTCGGCGAATTGCTCGTCGACCGCGGCACCGGGCGGATCGGCGATTTGCATGAGGCCCGCGCCGGGCTCATATTCATTCACGCGGTCACGCAGCTGGAGATCTCATCGACCGACGTGCGCCAGTCGATCGCGATGGGCCGCGATCCGCGCTATCTGATGCCCGACTCCGTGCGTAGACTGATCATCGACGCGAACTGTTACTCCAAATCACGGGTTACTTAGTGACGCAACCTAAAAAGAAGACCGCGAGCCGCAGCCACGGCCCCACCGCGCGCGCCGCGAAGCCGAAGCCTGTGCCCAAGCCCAAGCCCAAGCCGGCGGCGAGACCGACCGTGAAGGCGGCGGTGAAGGCGGCGGCGAAAGCCACCGTAAGGGCGAAGGCGCCGGCCGCCAAGCGAAAGCGCGCGCCCGGTCCGGATGCGCTCGCGCAGGCGGTGGTTCTAGACGCCCTCTCGGGCATGAAGGCCCTGGATGTCAAGGTGCTCGACGTCCGCGGATTGACCGATATCGCAGACACCATGATCATCGCGAGCGGAACCTCGGACCGGCATGTGCGCTCGATCGCGCAGCGGGTCGTGGAGAAGGTCAAGGAAGCGGGCATGCGACCTCACGGCGTCGAGGGGCTCCAGGACGGCGACTGGGTGCTGATCGACCTGCACGAGATGATCGTGCACGTCATGCTGCCGCGGGTCCGAGATTTCTATGGTCTCGAGAAGCTATGGGACGTCAAGATCGCGAAGCGCGCCGCGGTCCGGGCCTGAGGCCGCGGCGGTCGCGGCGATGAAATGCCGGTTGATCGCCGCCGGAACCCGCTTGCCGGAGTGGATCAACACCGGCTTCCGCGATTATCAGCAACGACTGCGCAAACCCCTGAGCCTCGAGTTGCTGGAGATTCCGGTCGCGATCCGCCGCCCGGGGGAAAATCCGCAGCCGGCGGTCGCCCGCGAGGGCGAAGCCATGTGCGCCGCGCTGCACCCGGGCGATTTCGTCGTCGCCCTGGCGATCGACGGAAAGTCGATGTCGACGGCCCAGCTCGGCGAATGGTTCGCGCGGCGATTGCAGGAGGGGCGGCCGCTCGCGCTGCTCGTAGGGGGGCCGGACGGACTCGCCCCGGAGTGCCTGGAGCGATCGGAAATGCGCTGGTCCTTGTCGCCGTTGACCTTTCCTCACGCGCTCGTGCGCGTGGTCGTGGCTGAGCAGATCTATCGCGCAATGAGTCTGCTCGCCGGACATCCGTATCATCGCGCCTGAGGACCTGGTTGGCCGATGCGCTATCCTGGCTCCATGGCATCCCATTCCCTGTACCTCGCCTCGGTTTCACCGCGCCGCCGCGAATTGCTCGACCAGATCGGCGTTCCCTACCGCGCGGTGGGCGCCGACGTCGACGAGACGCCCCGGCCGGGGGAATCGCCGGACGCGTATGTCCTGCGTCTCGCGTCGGCCAAGGCCGGGGCGGTCGAGGCCCGGCTCGGCACCCCGGCGGCCGCGATTCTGGGCGCCGACACCACGGTGGTCCTGGACGGCCGCATCCTCGGCAAGCCCGTCGATGCCGGGGACGCGCTCTCCATGCTCGGTGCGTTGTCCGGGCGGACGCACGTGGTGTTGACCGCCGTCGCGCTGCACGCGGCCGGCACGCAGCGCTCGCGGCTCTGCCGCAGCGAAGTCGCGTTCCGCGAGCTCGGAGACGCTGAATGCCGGGAATATTGGGAATCCGGCGAGCCGCGCGACAAGGCGGGTGCCTACGCGATCCAGGGTTTCGGGGCGGTGTTCGTGCGCGAACTGCGCGGCAGCTATTCCGGCGTCATGGGCCTGCCGCTGTATGAGACGGCCGAACTGTTGCGCGAGGCCGGGATGCCGCTGTGGCGCCGCGCATGAGCGTCGAAATTCTGATCAATGCGAACGCGCATGAGTCGCGCGCCGCGGTCGTCGAGAACGGCATCCTGCAGGAGCTGTTCCTGGAGCGAGCCAGCCGCCGCGGGTTGATCAGCAACATCTACAAGGGACGAGTCTCGCGGGTGCTGCCGGGCATGCAGGCGGCGTTCATCGATATCGGCCTGGAGCGCACGGCCTTTTTGCATGCGTCGGACATCTTCGATCCACGCCACGCCGACACCGGCATCGAGCCCCCCCGCACCGAGGCGATTCGCACGCTGGTCGCCGAGGGCAACGAGATCCTGGTTCAGGTCGTCAAGGATCCCCTCGGCACCAAGGGCGCCAGGCTGACGACCTACATCACGCTGCCGTCGCGCTACCTCGTGTACATGCCCCAGGGTCATGGGGTCGGCGTCTCGGCGCGCATCGAGAACGAGGCGGAGCGGGAGCGCTTGCGCGTCGCGCTGCAGAGCCTCATCGAGCCGGACGAGAGCGCCGGCTTCATCGTGCGCACCGCCGCGGAGGATGCGTCGATCGAGGCCTTGCGCACGGACATGATCTACCTGCGCAAACTCTGGGGTGTGATCCGCCAGAAGGGCTTGCGCACGGCGCCGGGAGGTCTCGTGCACGCCGACCTGCCGCTGCATCTGCGGATTTTACGCGACCTTCTGCGCCCCGACGTCGACCGGGTGCTGATCGACCAGACCGCCGCGCACCGGGAAATGCAGGATTTCGCCGGAACGTTCATGCCCGAAGCGTTGCCGCGCGTCGAATTGTACGCCGAGCAGCGTCCGGTGTTCGAGCTGCACCACGTCGAGGAGGAGATCCAAAAAGCCCTCGATCGCAAGGTGCCGCTGAAATCGGGGGGGCACCTGGTCATCGACCAAACCGAGGCGATGACGACGATCGACGTCAACACCGGTGCATTCGTCGGCCACAGAAACCTGGAGGAGACGATCTTCCGGACGAATCTCGAGGCCGCAGTCGCCATTGCCAGACAAATGCGGTTGCGCAACCTCGGCGGCATCATCATCATCGATTTCATCGACATGGAGGAACCCGAGCACCGACGGCAGGTGATCCAGGCGCTGGAGAGGGCGCTCGCCGCCGATCACGTGAAAACCAGCATCTCGTCGGTGTCGCCGCTCGGCTTGGTGGAGATGACGCGCAAAAGGACGCGCGAAAGTCTGGAACATGTCCTCTGCCAGGCTTGTCCAACCTGCGAAGGGCGCGGGTTCGTGAAGACCGCGGAGACCGTCTGTTACGAGGTGTTTCGTGAGATTTTGCGTCAGGCCAGGCAATTCGAGTGTCAACAATTGATGGTTCTCGCCCACCAGGACGTCATCGAAAGGCTGCTTGACGAGGAATCGGCCGGACTCGGAGAGCTCGAACTGGCCGTGGGCAAGCCGATCCGGCTGCAGACCGAGGCGCTTTATGCCGTCGATCAATACGACGTCGTCTTGATGTAGATGATCCTGCGCAAGCTCGGCAAGATCCTGGCGATATCCGCGGCCGCGTTGCTGCTGGTGGTGCTCGTTGCGATGCTGGCGTTGAAGCTCGCGCTCGACCGGGTGCCCGCCTATCAGGCAGAGATCAAGGCCTGGGTGCACGCGCGAACCGGCTTCTACATCCGCTTCGCGCACGTCGCCCCGTCGCTGCGTTGGTACGGACCGCAGTTGTCGTTCAGGCAGCTCGAACTGCGCTCGAAGGATGACCGTCGCGTGATCGCGAAGGCCGCGCGCGGCAGCATCGGCTCCGACGTCTGGCGTCTGCTGTCCAGCGGACGCCTGTTCGCCGCCAGAATCGAACTCGACTCGCCGGACATCCTCGTCGAGCGCACGGGCGCCACGCGATTCGCGCTCGCATCCGAAATTCCGCTGCAGGGCGCGGGCGCGGCGGACGCCGGTTTCAACCTGGACGACCTGCCGCCCGGCATCCTGGTGCTGCGCCACGGCCGCATGATGGTGACGAATTGGAGCCGGGGTCTGCCGCGGCTGGTGCTGAGCGACGTCGACCTGGATGTCCGCCGCGACGCCGGCGCGATCCACCTGTCGTTCGGCGCCCGCCTGCCGCGGGTGCTGGGCGGCGCATTGCAGTTCGGCGCGACATTGCGGCGGCTCGGAGATCTGCAAAACATCGCGTGGAAGGCGGATCTGGCGACGCGGGACGTCTCATTTCCTGGATGGCGGCGCCTGCTGCCCGACTACCTCGATCACCTGCGGTCCGGCAGCGGTACATTCGATCTGCACGCCGCCGGGACCGGCCGGGATCTGGCGCGGGCGACGTTCAATTTTTCGGCGAAAAACGTCGTTGCCCGTTCGAGCGACGGGTCGCTCGCCCGGTTCGATCGCATAGGCGGCAACCTGGCGCTCACGCATGAAGGCGACCGCTGGACGCTGCTCGGACGCGACGTGCGCGCGGCGCGCGCGGGTCGCAGCGACCCGGCGTCCCAATTCGACGCGACCTGGCGCAGCGGCGGCGGCGGCATGCTCGATTTACGCGCGCACGCGAGCTACCTGCGCGCCGACAACCTGCTGCCGCTCGCGGGCCTGTTGACGCAGAAGAAAGTGCGCGATCGGCTGCTCGCGATCGCGCCGACCGGGGAGTGGACCGACGCCACGTTGGCACTCGCGCGACGCGATGCCGCCGCCCCTTGGCGGTTCAAGCTGTCCGCCAAATTTCACGACGCCGGCATCGCCGCCGTCGGCCATACGCCCGGAGTGCGCGGCCTTTCCGGCAGCGTCGACGGGGACCAGGATGCCGGACACGTGCGTCTGCAGACGCGCGCGGCGACGGTCGATTGGCCCGCCCAATGGCTCGGGCCGGTACCCGTCGACCGGCTTGCCGGCACGATCTACTGGCGCCGCGACGGCGCCGGCTTGTTGATCGCGACTCCGGACATCGAGGCCGCGAACCGCGATGCCACGGTGAGCGCGCTCGCGTCGCTGCAACTGCCGGCGGATGGCGGTTCGCCGGTGCTTACACTGTCCGGGCACGTCAAGAACGGCAATGTCGCCGCGACGCGCGCCTACCTGCCGCGCGGGCGGCTGCATCCGAAGACCCTGGCCTGGCTCGATCGGGCCTTCGTCGCCGGCCATTTGACGGATGCCGACGTCGTGTTTCGCGGACCGCTGCGCAATTTCCCGTTTCGCGACGGCACCGGCGTGTTCCTCGCGCGCCTGCACCTCGACGGCATGGTGCTGCATTATGGGGCCGGCTGGCCGTTGATCGAGGGCGGCGTGGCCGATGCCGAGTTCCGCAATCAGGGTCTCGCCGTGAAAATCGAGTCGGCGACGACGGATGGATTGACGCTCAAGGGCGGCGAGGCCGAGTTCGCGGACTTCAAGAGCGCTGAATTGACCGTCCACGTCACGCGCAGCGGCGATGCGGCCCCGGCGTTGAAGTTTCTGCGCGACAGCCCGTTGAATCGGATGGCGCACGGAGCGTTCACGGCCTTCGTCGGCAAGGGACCGACCCGCCTGGACGTGCGGCTCGACTTCCCGTTCAAGGATTTCGCGCACCGCCGCGTGTCGGTGAAGGCTTGGTTGCACGGCGTCAGCCTGAGCCGCGCTGGCTTGCCGTTCGCCGCGACCGGCCTCACCGGACAATTCGCGCTGGAGGGCGCCGAGGTCGCGCAAGCCGACGTCACGGGACGCTTTCTCGGGGGGCCGCTGCGCATTCTGGCGCGACCGCCCGCCAAGGGTCCGGTCAAGCGCACGTATCTTGATTTCTACGGGACCGCGACCGGCGCCGCGATCGCCGGCGCGTTCGGCTTGACCGATTCGGCCGCGATCGACGGGCACGCCGACTGGCGCGGCGCGCTCACGCTCGCGCCGGGGCCGCAGCCGCGACGGGTGCTGCGCATCGCGAGCAACCTGCGGGGCATCGCGCTCGCAGCGCCGCCGCCATTCGCGAAGCCCGCGGATCGCGCGCTGCCGTCATGGATCGAGCTGCGATGGCCCGCGGCCGCGGGGCCGGTCCTCAATTTCGGGCTCGGTCCGGTCGTGCGCGGCAGCTTCGCGCTGCGGCCCGAGAATGCCGGCGGCGGCATTGCGCGCGCCGCGATCGCGTTCGGCGATGCGACGCCGACATTCAGCGACACCCAGCTGCTCGACGTGCGCGGCCGGATCGCGCGTTTGGGCCTGGCCGGATGGCGTGCCCTTCTGCCGCGCAGCGGCGGCGGCGCCTCGTTGTCCACCTATCTGAAAACCGCGAAGCTCCAAGTCGACGAGGCCGATTACGGCGGCTTCGCGGTGCGCAATCTGAATCTGGGCTTTGTCGCGGGGAACGACCGGTGGCATCTGACGATCCAGGGCCCGAGCACGGAAGGGGTGCTCGACGTTCCGGCTGGAGGCGGTTCCTCCGCACCATGGCATATCGACTTCACGCGCCTGACCGTCGACAACGTGGCGAGCGGATCGAACGCGCCAACCGCGGGCGCGGTGGGCGATGGCGGGGATGCGCCCACCCCGACGAGTCTGCCGGCGGTCGATTTCCACGCGGCACAACTCGACTGGGTCGGACGAAATTTCGGCGACGTAAGCGCGACACTGACACGGCTCGCCGACGGCGTGGCGCTCACCCATTTGACTGTGGCCGAGAAGAGCCTGCGCGGCGAAGCACACGGCACCTGGCGCGGGTCCGGTGCCGGAACGGGCGAATTGGCCGGTTCTCTGCAGAGCAGCGACGTGGAGAAGACGCTGTCGGAACTCGGCTACGCGCCGGTGCTCGCTGCCAAGAAGGGCCGGCTGGACTTCGATTTGCACTGGAGCGGCGCGCCGTCGAGCGATACCCTGCGGGACGCGACCGGGCGCGTACAGGTGGCGCTGCAGAATGGACAGGTGTTCGGGATCAAGCCCGGCGCGGGCCGCGTGCTCGGTCTCGCGAGCGTGGCGGCGCTGCCGCGGCGCCTCGCGCTGGACTTCAGCGACCTGACCGACAAAGGCCTCGCCTTCGATACCGTCACCGGGACGTTCAATCTGCGCGGCGGCAACGCTTACACGAACAACGTGCTGTTGAAGGGGCCGGCCGCAGAAATCGGACTGATCGGCCGGATAGGCTTGAAAAACAAGGATTACGACCAAACTGCGGTCGTGACGGGCAGCTTCGGCAACAGTCTGCCGCTCGCCGGAGCCCTGGCCGGAGGTCCGGTCGTCGGCGCGGCCGTGCTGCTGTTCACGCAAGTGTTCAAACAGCCTCTACGCGGCCTGGCCCGGGGGTATTATCACATCACCGGCAGTTGGAATAATCCGACCGTCGAGCGCATCAAGAATGCGGCGGGCGCATCGGCAATCGCGGAGGGTAAGAACTAGATGGGAAGAGTAGCCGCCATTCAGATGACGTCGGGTCATCAGATCGCATCGAACCTGGAAGTCGCCGGCGCACTGCTGCGGAACGCCAAGGACGCGGGCGCCGAGATCGCCTGTCTGCCGGAGAATTTCGCCTTCATCGGGATGCGCGACCAGGACAAGCTCGGCGTCGCGGAAGCGGACGGGACCGGTCCCGTGCAGTCGTTCCTGCAGGAGCGCGCGCGCGGACTCGGGATGTGGATTCTCGCCGGCACGATCAACCTGCACGGCCCGTCCGGCGGGCGCGTCGCCAATGCCTCGCTGCTGTACGACCAGGACGGCCGACGCGTCGCACGCTACGACAAGATCCACCTGTTCGACGTGTCGATACCCGGCCGCAACGAGCAGTATCGCGAGTCGGACCACGTGGCCCCGGGCCGGCGCATCGTCGTCGCCGACACTCCGGTCGGCCGTCTGGGCCTGTCGGTCTGTTACGACATGAGGTTCCCGGAACTGTACCGGGAATTGGTCTTGCGCGGCGCCGAATGGCTGGTGATGCCGGCGGCCTTCACGGTGCCGACCGGACACGCGCACTGGGAGACTCTGCTGCGCGCGCGCGCGATCGAAAATCTCAGCTACGTGGTCGCGCCGGCGCAAAGCGGGGTTCACAGCAATGGCCGCGAGACCTATGGCGACACGCTGATCGTCGATTACTGGGGCCAGGTGCAGGCGCGCCTGGAAAAGGGCAGCGGCGTGATCACCGCGGATCTGGACCTCGCGAAACAGGCCGACACGCGGGCGCGGTTTCCGGCGCTGCAGAATCGACGCCTGGGCGAGAACCAATCCGTCGCGGAGCCCGCATGACCGCCGCCGCGCTGGACCTCGCCGAACGGGCGATTCTCGCGCCGGCGGGCCTCGACCAGGGCCGGTTGTCGGGCGTGCTCGACGTGCTCATGAGCCGCGGCATCGATTACGCGGACCTGTATTTTCAGTCGTCGCGCGAGGAGTCCTGGTCGCTCGAGGATGGCATCGTCAAGGAAGGCGCGCACAACATCGAACAGGGCGTCGGCGTGCGCGCGATCAGCGGCGAGAAGACCGGCTTCGCCTACACCGACGAAGTGCTGTTGCCGGCCCTGGAGCAGGCGTCGCAGGCGGCGCGCGCGATCGCCCGAAGCGGGGGGCGCAACGCGGTGCAGGCATGGTCCCGTCCCGCGAACCGACGCCTGTATCTGCCGGCCGATCCGCTGGAGACCGTCCGCGACGAGGACAAGGTCGACTGGCTGGTGCGCATCGATGCCCATGCACGCCGCATCGATCCGCGCGTCAAGCAGGTCATGGCATCGTTGGCCGCGGTGCACGAAGTCGTGTTGGTCGCCGCGAGCGACGGCACCCTTGCCGCGGACGTGCGCCCGCTCGTGCGCATCAATGTGTCGGTGATCGTGGAGCAGGGCGGCCGGCGCGAGCAAGGCTACAGCGGCGGCGGCGGGCGCTTCGGCCTCGATGAACTGCTGCGTGGGGAGGAGCCGTTCGCGCACGCCCGGGAGGCGGTGCGTCAGGCTCTGGTGAATCTGGAGGCGGTCTCGGCCCCGGCCGGATCGATGCCGGTGGTGCTCGGTCCCGGCTGGCCGGGCATCCTGCTGCACGAGGCGATCGGGCACGGATTGGAGGGCGACTTCAACCGCAAGGGGACCTCGGCATTTTCCGGCCGAGTCGGCGAGAAGGTTGCCGCGGCCGAGATCACCGTCGTCGATGACGGGACGCTCGAGCGGCGGCGCGGCTCCCTGAACGTCGATGATGAGGGCACGCCGACCCAATGCACGGTGTTGATCGAGAACGGAGTCTTGCGCGGCTACATCCAGGACAAGTTGAACGCGCGCTTGATGGGACAGGCCGCGACCGGCAACGGCCGGCGCGAGTCATTCGCGCACATGACTCTTCCCCGCATGACCAACACCTACATGCGGGCCGGCAAGCACGCGCCCGAAGAAATCATCGCCTCGGTCGAAAAAGGCCTGTACGCGGTCAATTTCGGCGGCGGGCAGGTCGACATCACATCCGGCAAGTTCGTTTTCTCGGCGAGCGAGGCCTACCTGATCGAACACGGCCGGATCGGCGCGCCGGTCAAGGGCGCGACCTTGATCGGCAACGGCCCCGACGTGCTGACGCGGGTCAGCATGGTCGGCAGCGACATGAAGCTCGACGGCGGCGTCGGAACCTGCGGCAAGGAGGGGCAGTCGGTACCCGTCGGCGTCGGCCAGCCGACGCTGCGAATCGACGCCCTGACCGTCGGGGGCACGGGCTGACGGGCGTTCCCGCCGCGCCTTACCAAGCGGGGTAGGTGTTCTACCCATACCCGGCCGTCGCCCGTTCGCCGATACTCGGCATGGGGGTCCGTCACTCGGCGGCGTGTGGGAGACGATCATGAATATCGCAAAATCCGGTGCCCTCGCCTTGGTATGCGGCGTCGCGGTCTTCGCCGCCTCGGTGGCCGCGGGCGCGTCGGCGGATGCGTCGATGGACGGCATGCCGGCGGCGCGCCGATCGGTCGCGCACTATGCCGTACCGGCGGTCGACGTGGTCCGTGCGGACGGCCGGACCGTTGCGCTGCGCCATGAATTGGACGATGGGCGCCCCGTGGTCATGAACTTCGTGTTCACGAGCTGCACCACGATCTGTCCGATGGCGAGCCAATTGTTCGAGCGCTTCCAACAGTCGCTCGGTGCGCGCGCGTCGTCGGTGCACCTCGTGTCGATTTCCATCGATCCGGAGCAGGACACTCCGGCGCGTCTGCGTGCTTATGCGAAGAAATATCACGCCGCGCGCGGCTGGGATTACTACACCGGATCGACCGCGGCGGTCGAGGCGGTCGAGACCGCCTTCAATGCGTTCAACGGCGACAAAATGAGCCACCGGCCGCTGACCTTGATGCGCGCGGCCCCGGGGCGGCCCTGGGTGCGGCTGGACGGATTCGCGACCCCGGCGACCCTGATCGCGGAGAGCAGGCGCTGGTCGATGGAGCCCGGACTCGCGCGAGCGGTGCGGTAGGGAACCCTAGGGCCGGGCGCGGCGCCGCGGCAACACGGGATCACCGCGATGCGGCTGCACCGTCACCCGCTCCTCGCACTGCTTGTCGTCGCGACGGTCGCCCCGTGCGTTGCGCCGCGCGTCGCGCGAGCCGACATCTACGCCTTCACCGACACCGGCGGCGTCACCCACTTCAGCAACGTGCCGACGGACGCGCGCTACCGCTTGATCCTGGCGACACCCGCTCCCGCCGCCGCATCGGCTCCGGTTCGCGGCGCCGCTCGCGGCCGCGCGCAGGCGGTGGACTGGCTCGCGCGCTCGGCCAAGTACGACCGTCTGATCGATCGCGCCGCGCGCGCGGCGACGATCCAGCCCGACTTGGTGCGCGCGGTCATCGTCGTCGAGTCGGGCTTCAACCCACGCGCGGTGTCCAAGCGGGGCGCCATCGGCTTGATGCAGCTGCGGCCGTCGACGGCGCGCCGCTACGGCGTCACCGACATCTATGATCCGACACAGAACATCCGCGCGGGCGCGCGCTTTCTCGGCGATTTGATGGTGCGCTTCGGCAGCAACCTGGAGCTCGCGCTGGCCGCGTACGATGCCGGCGAAGGCGCCGTCGAACGTTATGGGCGGCACATCCCGCCGTACCGCGAGACTCTGAACTACGTCCCGAGCGTGATTCGCGTCTATCGCCGACTGCTGAGCGAGGGGCGGTCCACGGGGGTCTAGAGGGCGGTCCCGCGCGCCGCCCGCGCGCGGGACCGCGGCGTTATTGCGCGCCTGGTTCGTTGCGGGTCCGTTCGATGAATGCGGCGACGTTCGCGTGCAGCTGCTTCAGGTCCGGTTCATGCACGTAGACCATGTGCCCCGACGTATACCAGTGCATCTCGATGTTCTTCTCGAGCGATGCCTCGATCGGCAGATGGCGCATCTCGTACATCGCCGCGAAGAACGGCGTCGCCAGATCGAAGTAGCCGCCATTCAGCATCACCTGCAGCTGCGGGTCCGTCTTCATCGCGACCGCGAGGTCCGTCATGACGTTGGTCGGGCCGGGCAGCTTGGAATCGGCACCGGGCGGCTGATGGGAGAAATCCCAGGTCTTCCAGAGATCGATCTCCGGCTTGTAGGTCATGCCCTGGCCAAAATCGAGCTTGGTGCGCACATAGTCGTTGAACGCGGATACATAGGCCGAGGAGATTGCCGAGGACTGCGGATCGTAGTCCGATTCCTTGCTCATGGGGTCGATCGTCGGGCCTGAGAAGCGGGTGTCGAGCCGCCCGGTCGTGACCTCGGCGCCCTGCAGGTTCTTCTCGAACTCGCCGCCGTTGATGCGCAAATCGGCGCGCAAGATGTAGTCGACCGGCAGGCCGGTATATTCGTGCAGCTTTTGCGCGATCGCCGCTTTCGCTGCGGCGCTCAAGTCGTTGCCCGCGCTGAGCGCCTGGGCATAATCGCCGAGGGCGAACTGTTCTACGTCGGTGAGCAGCGGGGCGAGATCGGCCGGCGGATTCGGCAGCTTGTGATGATACCAGGCGGTCGCCGCATAGGTCGGCAGCGCCAATTCATACGGCAGGTCGACGCCGGGGTTGAATTGAGGGCCATCCACGCTGTCGTCGAAGTTCAGGATCTGTGACAGGAGCACCACGCCGTTCACGTCCAGCGAGTCTTCGTTCTCCAGGATGTTGACCAGTGCCGCGGAACGGGTCGTGCCGTAGCTCTCGCCAAACAGGTACTTCGGCGAATTCCAGCGGTTGTGTTCCGACAGGAACTTGACGATGAAAGCGGCGAACGCGTGGGCATCCTGATCGACGCCGAAGAACGACTTCTTCTTGTCCTTCCCGCGCAGGTGGCCGAAGCCGGTGCCGGGGGCGTCGATGAACACCAGGTCACTCACGTCGAGCAGGCTGTATGCGTTGTTGACGAGGCGATACGGCGCCGCCGGCGTATGGGTGTCGCTGCGGGTGACGACCCGCAGCGGACCGAACGCTCCCATGTGCAGCCAGACGGTCGACGAGCCCGGGCCGCCGTTGTACAGAAAGGTGATGGGCCGGCGGGGATCTTCCTTGTCACCCTTGAAATACGCGAAATAGGACATGCTCGCCTCGGGCGGCTGCGGCACCGGCGTCGCATGTTCACCGGCGGGCGGCGGCGCGTCGGCATCCATCGGATCCTTCAAGTGCACGACCAGCACGCCGGCGTCGGCGCGGTACGCGATCGCCTTGCCGTCGATCGTCACGCTTCCCTGGGTCGTCTTGTGTTGGTCGCTCAGAAAGCGCGTGGTCTCGCTCAACGTGGCGGCCGTATCGCCGTCCGGCGCGGGCGGCGCGGGCGGTGCCGCCGAGGCGGCGACCGGGATCGCCAGGATCATTCCCAGCAGCGCGGGCTCGAACGGACGAAGCTTGCTCAATTGCATGTAGCGGTTCCTCAAGATTGATCCGCCGCGGCGGGCGGTGTTGTCGTCAGAATATTGGGATAGCGCACGCACGTCCAGCGGCGGTGCGCCGTGTGGCGGGGACGGGTCCGCTCAGACGCGGTTGACGAGGCCGTTGCGGATCGCGAACAGAGTCACTTCGGCGGTATTGTGGAGCATCAATTTTCGCATCAGATTCGAGCGATGCTTCTCCACGGTTTTTACCGACAGGGACAGCGAGCGCGCCATTTGCTTGTTGGACTCGCCGCTTGCAATGCGACCGAGCACGTCGGTCTCGCGCTTGGTCAGGCAATCCAGGGATGGTACGGGATGCTGATCCTGGGGGCATATGTAACGCCCGACGAGCAGATCCGAGGTCGCGCGGCACAAGAAGCGCCGTCCCGACGCGACCGACAGCACGCCCTGCACCAGTTCCGCGAAGCTTGCATCCTTGAGGATGTAGCCGCCGGCGCCGGCCTCGAGCGCGGCCCGTATATATTCCTCGGTCTTGTACGCCGTCAACATGATCACCCGGCAGCCGATATCGAGCGCCGCCAATTCGCGCACCAGCGAGATGCCCGAACGGTCCGGCAGGGCGATGTCCGCCAGAACGATCGCCGGCCGAAGTTTCGATGCAAGCGCGAGCGCGTCCTCGACCAAGCCCGCCTCGCCGACGACTTCGAATTCCGGATTCACCTCGAGCAGCGCACGCAAGCCGTCGCGCAGGACCACGTGATCCTCGACCAGCAATATCGGCACCGGAGCGACCGCGGCACGGTGCGCGCGCTCGTAGCCCAGAACCTGATCTTCCGTCGCGGCGGGGCCTGGTCCGTTGCGTAGATGCACCGATCCCTCGATTTTTATTCCTTGCCCCGGATCGAATCACGCCGCGCGGCGATCGTGCTGTGACGGCCGTCACACTATTTCCGCCAAACTCGGCTGTGCAGGAAAAATCCGAATTATGTTAATTTTGGCCTTGCCGCCCGGCCGCATCGGAGCGTCTGATCGGCGGCGACCATCACGCGATGAGGTTTCCATTGCGCACTCGGCGACCGGTGATCCAGGCGCGCATGCTGCTGTGCGCGGCATGGCTTGTCTGCGCGTGCCGAGCGCTTGCCGCGGACCCGCCGGATCATCCGGTCGATCATTCGACCGAGATGGAGTTTTTCGTCAGTGCGGAGTCCTTGACGCGGTTCCGGCCAGCCGCGTCGGTCGCGCGCGACGAGGATCCGAATCTGCAGGGCGATGCGGTGTTGGGCCGTACCCAAGGCCGGTTTCACGTGTTCGCGGATCTTCGCGCGACGACTTCCGGAACCCACGCGATCGAACGGCTGCAGGCCGGATTCGAGGCGGCGCCGGACACCCTGCTTTGGCTGGGCCGCTTTCAGCAGCCGGCGAGCGCGTGGAACGACGCGAGCGACCACGGCCAGTATCTGCAGACGTCCATCACCCGGCCCTACATCGAGCGCTGGGAGGACGACGAGGGCCTGATCCCGCAACACATCACGGGGGTCCTCGTCGAGTCGCGCGGGGCGGTCGGCGGCAACGCCGCCGTCGAATTCTCCGCGGCTTTGGGCGCGGGGCCCGCCCTCGCCGCAGACGGTCTGCGGCCGGTGCAACTCATCGGCAGCAACGCCGGTGCGCACCGGCTGGCGTCCGCCGCAAGACTCGCCTTTCTGCCGCGCTATTTCGGATCCGACCGGATTGCGCTGCTGTGGGCGCACGACGCCTTCGAGTTTCGCGATGCCGCAATCGAGGCCGGGTTGCAGGCGACGCGTGCAACGCTCGACCTGCTCGGCGCGGAATTCAATTGCGGCACGGGGAATTGGCGGGTGCTCGGCGCCGCCTATGTCGTGCGCATGCGCTACGACGGTCTCGGTGCGACGCACGCCGAATGGTTCACCGCCGCCTACGGACAGGTCGAGCGAAGGTTCGCGCACCACCTGACCGCGTTCGGGCGGATCGAACCGAGTTCGAACACGCAGAACTCGCGCTGGGTCCGCGTCATCGGCGGGGACGACGACTGGGCGTACCGCCGCGACTCGGCCGGCGTGCGCTGGGATTTCCTGAGCCGGCAGGCGCTGACCGTCGAGTTTTCCCGCAGCGATGCGGCGCTCGCGAGCTACCGGGAACTGCGCCTTCAATGGAGCGCGGCGTTCCCGTGAAACGAGGATGGATCCGGATCCTGCTGGCGGCGGCGCTGTGGAGCGCCGCCGCCTGTGCGCAGCGCCACGATGTCGTCGTGCTGATCGACAACGCCGGCAGCAACGTGACGAGTCTCAGCTCGGTCGAGGTTAGAAAGCTGTTCATGGGCCTGACTGTGATGCGCGGCGGTCACGCGCTACGCGCGCTGCGCAACGACAGCGACCGGCGCCTGGAACAGATCTTCCTGCAGAACGTGGTCGCCATGTCCGACACGACCTACGAGCGAAGGGTGCTCGGGCTCGCCCTGCGGCAGGGCCGTGCCCCGCCGCCGGCCGCGCACAGCGTCGCGGACCTGTTGCGAAAGATCGCGCACGACCCCGAATTGGTGAGCTTTGCCTGGGCGTCCGACGTGGCCGGCAAGCCCGGAATCCGTATCATCCGCACGCTATGGCAAGAATGAAGCTGTCGTTGTCGGCCGCGGTCATCGCGGTCGTGGTGCTCACGCACGCGGTGCTCCTGCCGGTGCTCTATTTTCGCTTGAGCGACGTGGTGCGCGCGAGCCACGAGCGGCTGTTCGTCGATCACGCCCGCACATTCGCGCGCGTGCTGGCGGACCAGCTGGAACTCGAAGGCGCGGCGGATCCGCCGCAGCGGATCCGCGACCTGCTGGACATCGCGATACTCAACGGCGACGGCGTCTACGCCGAATACATAGATGGACGCGGCGCCGTCCGCAGCCGTCTCGGCCGCGCGTCGCTGCACATGCCGGCGCAGCAGGACTTTTCTTTCCGCGAGCATGGCGACCACGTCTATTTTTTGAAGCTGCCGATCAATGCCGCAGGGCGGACCGCGGAACTGCGCATCGGCTTCGACGAGATGCCGACCGAGGCGGACATCGCGCGTGCGCTGCGACGGATGTTTGCGGTGCTGGCGGTCTATTCGGCCGTCTCGCTCGCGGTCGCGCTCTATTTCGGCGTGCGGCTCGCGCGGCCGATTCGCGAGCTGCAGGACGCCGCCCGCGGCATTGCCTCCGGGGATTACGCCAAGCGCCTGCGCGTCGCGAGCCACATCGGCGAACTGCAGGATTTGTCCGCCGATCTCGATCACATGCGTCGCGCTCTCGTCGGAGTGAATCAACAGCTGCGCGCGGAGATCGCCGAAAAGGAGCACGCGGAGTCGCGCCGGCGGGAGCTGGAGAGCGATTTGCGGCACCGGCAGCGGCTCGAGACGGTCGGTACGCTCGCGGGCGGCATCGCGCACGAATTCAACAACGCGCTGCTTCCGATCATCTTGTTCACCGAGGCTGCGCTCGAAGACCTGCCGGCGGAGTCGCCGACCCGCGAGGATCTGACCCGGGTGCTCGGCAGCGCGCGGCGCGCGCGCGAGGTGGTGCGCAAGATCCTGACGTTCAGCCACAAGTTCGACCAGGCGCAGTTCGCGGTCCTCGACCTGGGTGACGCGGTCGCCGAGTCGCTAAAGCTCTTTTCGGCGCTGGTGCCGAGCACCGTCACGCTGACGCCGGAGCTGGAGCCTTCGCCGATGCCGGTCAGGGCGGATACCGCGCTGTTGCAGCAATTGGTGATGAACCTCGGCGTGAACGCGTACCAGTCGCTCCGCAAAACCGGCGGCGCCGTGACGGTCGGCCTGCGACGGGCGGCCGACAGCGCGGAACTTTGGGTGCGTGACAACGGTCACGGTATGGACGAGGCGACCACGGCGCGCATTTTCGAGCCGTTCTTCACGACGCGGGGCGTCGGCGAAGGGACGGGGCTCGGCCTGTCGGTCGTGCACGGTATCGTCGAGAGCTTCGGTGCGCGCATGGCGGTTGAAACCGCGGTCGGCATGGGCACGACGTTTCGCATATTCTTTCCGATCGTCGAGGATCCGGCATGATGAACATATTGGTGGTTGACGACGAGACCGACGTGCGCGACGCGTTGCGGCGGGTGTTGGTACGGGCCGGGTTCGCGGTTCGCTGCACCGGAAACGGTGCCGAAGCGCTCGAGGAAATCCGCCGCGCCGGCGCCGACATCGTCATCACCGACATCATCATGCCGGGACTCGACGGCGTGGAGACCATCGGCACGATCCGCGCCGAATTCCCGGCGGTGCACATCATCGCCATTTCCGGGGGCGGCAACTTCGGCGACGGTGCCTACCAGCCGACGGCGATCACGACGTCGGCCTATCTTGCGGCCGCGAACAAGGCCGGCGCGGATCAAGTGTTGACGAAGCCCTTCGAAACGGCGGACCTGCTGAAGGCGATCGGCCGGTCATCCAGCATCGGCAACGCCTGAGTCGCAGACGCTCACGCAGCGCAGTTCGTGATCGCCGAGCCGCACCACGTCGCCGCGGGCGAGTTGATGGCGTTTGATGCGCCGGCCGTTGACGAGCGTGCCATTGTGGCTGCCGAGGTCCACCAGGACCGTGTGCGCATCGGCCCCGTCGCCGACCGTGATGAGTTCGCAATGCCTGCGGCTGACATAGCGACTCGCGAGTGCGACATCGTTGTCCGGGGCCCGCCCAATCTGCAATCTGCCCGGAATCAGCGGAAGCTCCGCCACCGGCCGGGCGTCCTTGAGAACGACGATGCGACGGCCGGCCGGTGGCACGCGCGGCGCGACCGGCGCCTGTGCGGTTTCCGGCGCGGCCGTCGACGGCTCCAGATCACTCACGCGCGGTTCGCGCCAGCCTGGATCCTGCGCCGCCTCGCGGATCTCGGCGTCGGTGATCCGCTCCATATGCCGCGCAGCCGCCAGCGTCAGGGCGCGGTCGCACAAGGCGTTGATCGCGCGCGGTACGCCGTGCGCGTGCGTGAATATTTGATCGCAGGCCTCCCGCGTGAACAGCTTCGGGCGCGCGGCGCCCGCGATGCGCAGACGATGTTCGATGTACGGTGCGATCTCGTCCGGCGCCAAGGGCTCGAGCGTGATCGGCGCAACCTGGGCCGCGGTCCAGTCGATCGCGGCCCAGGGACACGCGCCGCCGCAGGCCTGCAGCACGATGCCGAGGCGGGTGCCGCCAACCGTGAGCGCGAGCAGGGCTTCGAGCGTCGTGGGCGCGATCAACTGTCCTTGATCCACCAAGAGGACCGGCGGTGCGGCGGATGCCGCTTCCGCAAGCAGCGCCGGGAGCGAAATATTCTCGCCCGCATCACGCGCGCCCGCGGGAAGTTGCAGCGCAATGGCCTGGGTCAGTTCGCTCCAGGACATGCGGGGATGGTTGACGCGCAACACCGGCCGATCGGCGACCGTCGCCGCAAGCGCCGCTTCGACCAACAGGCTCTTGCCGATGCCGGCGTCGCCGCTGACGATCGTCAGGGCATCGTGACGGCGCAGCGCCGCGACGAGCTGATCGCGCGCGCGCGCGGTCCGGGAATCCGCGTACCAGAACGCCGGCTCCGGCCGGAGTCGAAACGGCAGCTGACGCAGACCGAAGATGTCGAGGTACATACGCGTTCTAAGGCGCCCCCAAGGGCGTCCATTATCGCCATCGGCGCCGCAAAGCGCTCGATTTTTCCACAAAAGCGCGCCGCCGCCGCCGATTCCGCGGTGCCGATCACCAATTTCGGCCGCCGATGCGATTAGAATTACACCGGTGTTGCAATGCGTTTGGATGACTCCGACGAGGAATCCCGGCTCATGGACGTGCTCGCACGACAATTGAAGGCCGACCAATCGGGCGGCGGGCCGATCGCGGTCGCGCCATCGCGGCCCGATCCGTCGGCGCAAATCGTGAGTCATATCGCCTGTTGGTTGCGGCTCAACTTTCCATCGGCGCGCGGTTTGATCCTGAGTTGCGACGAGGGCGGCCGGCACGCGCTGGTGCGCGGCGCGGTGCGTATGCCGGCCAATTGGGTCGGTCAAGTCCTGGCGGGTCGGTCTGCGCTCAAATTCGGACCCGATTCGCCGATGTTGGTCCGCCACGCGGGCCGCGGTGTGCTGGCCGCTCTGTCCGGACGCAAATTGCCCGCCGGAATGCGCCGGTTCCATCAATCTTGGTTGCCGCTCGGCGCGCCGGCCGGCACCGTCAATGCCGTGATCGTGTTCACCCCCGAGGATGCCCGCGCGTGGACGCTCGTACGACGGCGACTGCGGCATTCACAAAGCCTATTGCGGCTGCTCGCGGCGGCGCAATTGCCGCAGCCGTTCGACGCGCACCCGGCGATCATGGCGAAACAACAATGGGAAGCCACTGTCGACGTTCTGCCGGAAATCATTTGTCTGCTCGACGGCGACCGGCGGGTGCGGCGCATCAATCGGACGATCGAACGGTGGGGGTTGGGTAACGTCCGCGATTCGGTCGGTTGCGAGCTGCACGGGCTGCTGCATCCAAATTGCTCGGGCCGCGGGTGCCGCCTGCAGCGGGCGCTGCGCGACGGCTGGGATCAAGCGGCGGGAACGGGACGCACGAGTGAGGTTCAGTTTCACGATCGGGACTTGCAGCGCACTCTCAATATCAGCCTGCGGCACCTGACCCAGCGCCCTGGATTCGCGGGGGCGGATGCCACGGTGCAAGCGGTTTGCCTCGTGGCCGACGTCACGGCACTCTGCGCGGCGCGAGAGGCCTTGCAGAGTCTGAACGGCCAACTGGAGGGCCGGGTGCGGGCCCGCACCGAAGAACTCACCCGCGCCAACGACGAACTGCGCGATCAGATCCTGCGCTGCGAGATCGCCGAGGGTCGCTTGCGCGAATCGCGCAACGAGCTGTCCACGCTGACCGTGCAGCTGATGCACGCGCAGGAGAACGAACGCAAGAGCATCAGCCGGGAGTTGCACGACGCCGTCGGGCAGTCGCTGTCGGCGATCAAATACACGCTGGAGCGGTCCGTCCACCTCCTGGACCATCCCGATCGGGGCAATCTCGCGGACGCTCTGGAACTCGCGGTCGCGCACGTGCATCGGACGATCAACGATGTGCGAACGATTTCATCGAGCCTGCGGCCGCGGCTGTTGGATGATCTGGGGCCGGTTTCGGCGGTGCGTGCGTTCTGCCGGGAATGGAGCGACGTCTATCCGAGCGTGCGGCTCGCCGTCGACATGCCGCTGCGCGACGCGGACGTTCCGCGAGTCCTCGGCATCAGCGTGTTCCGCGTCGTCCAGGAGGCGCTCAACAACGTCGCCAAGCATGCCGCCGCGAAGGCGGTCACGGTGTCGCTCGCCATCCGCCGCGGTAAACTGACGGTGCAGGTCGCCGACGACGGCATCGGCTTCGATCTCAAGTCCAAGCGCGGGCTGCGCAATCGCGGCAGCGGCTGGCGCGGGATGCGCGAGCGCGCCGAACATGATGGCGGCAAACTGACCATCGACTCGGCGCCGGGGCGCGGCACCACGTTGGCCGTCTGCTGGCCGATCGTCGGCGCCTGAACGGCCTCGCCGCGGCCTCGCCGCGGTTCCTTTCTACATAGAACCCCGTAGTTCCCCCGCGGTAATCGACCTACTGCCCAGGCGGGGCGGCGCACCTGCATGATGGCCACCGTGCACAAATGGGTCGTAGCGCCCGGCCGAGCAGGGAGAAATCGATGGCCAGGAATCAGCTGTTACGGTGCGTGACCGTCGCCTGTCTGGGATTGTTGGGCGCGCTGTCGGTCAACGCACAGTCCTTTCGCGTGCAATGTCCGCAAACGACGAAATTGCATCCGACGCGGCAAGTTATCGATCCGGCAACGGGTCTGCCGGCACCCGATCCCGCCCACCCCGGTTTCATCAAGTGTCAGCACGTATCCGGCGGAGACGGCTTCGCGACGATGGGCGACGGCCAGCAGATCTATCTGTTCGGCTTCGGCGCGTTGTCGGGGCGGGCCTCGCTCGAGAATCAAGGGGGAGGCGACAATGTCGTCAACGGCCCGTACGCCGGCACGGAACTCGCGAGCGTGTTCGACCAACCCTACGCCGGGCCCATCACGGCGGACGGCGCGGCGAGCGCGAATCCGCCCGGCGGCAGCGCCGATGCGGCAATCCGTGACCCCGCGACGATGATGAACATCGGGGTCATGGCCGCGAACGCGCCCGCGCCATTGATCGCGATCGACGAGGACGATGAACTGTTCCTGACCTTGTCGAACGTCGGCATGATCATGCGGCCCGACCTGTTCGAGCAGCACACGATCCACTTCCATGGCTACCCGAACGCCTCGTCCTACTTTGACGGGGTGCCGGACGCGTCGGTCGCGATCGCGATCGCCGGAAGTTTCACGTATTACTACACGGCGCCGGACGCCGGCACGTATTTCTGGCATTGCCACATCACGCCCCCCGAACACCTGCAGATGGGCATGGTCGGGCAGCTGTTCGTGCGGCCGCGCCAGGATCGCCTCGCGCCGGGCGTGGATTTGCGCGCCGCCTTGGTGAACACCTACACGGACGCGAATGGCCATAACTACGACCCCTGCATGCGGGACATCCTGTGTTCCTCGCCGCTGCCACCCCAGCCCGCGTCCGCGGTGACGCAGGCGGCGGGCGCGAAATACGCCTATGACGACGGCGACGGGTCGACCGAGTACGACGTCGAATATCCGATTCAAATGATGGGCTTCGACCCGAGCTTTCATTTCATCGGCATGACGTTCAACCCCGAGCCATTCGCCGACATGAAGGACAAGTACTTCCTGTTGAACGGCCGCGGCTATCCCGACACCGTCAACCAATCGGTGATTTCGACCGAGGCCGTCGATGGCATCTCGCGGCCGTCCCAGCCGCTGCCGGCGCTGATCACGATCGACAAGACCAACGGGCAGAAGCGCGCGCTGCTGCGCGTATCGGATCTCAGCGTGACCGAATACTCGACGCTCGCGACCGTCGGCGTGCCGATGACGGTGATCGCCGACAACGCCCGCATGCTGCGCGACGAGGCCGGCAACAACATGTACTACGACACCAATTCGATCACGCTCGGCGGCGGCGAGTCCATGGACGTCATTCTCGACGTCTCCGACGCGCGCTACCAGCCCGGCCAGACCTTCTTCCTCTACACCACCAATCTCGATCATCTGTCGAATGACGCCGAAAACTTCGGCGGCATGATGACCGAAATCCGGATTCTTTAAGGAGAGCGACCGTGAAGTATCCGACGTTCGCCGTTCGCCTGGTCGCCACCGGCGCCGCGCTGCTCGCGGCGATCCCGGCCTTGGCCGCCGTACCCGGCATTTTGGGCGGCACCACGCTTGGCGCCGCCCCCGCCGGACCCAAAACATTCGCGCTGGTCGCGACCGAAGGCTATTCGTCGCAACCGGACGGGGCGTCGGTGTATTCGTGGGGTTACGGCTGCGCCGCTGCGCCGGCGGGCTTCGCGCCGGCGGCGATGGCCGCCATCGGTACCTGCCCCTTGATGCAGATCCCCGGTCCGACGATGATCGTCAACGAGGGCGACACCGTCACCGTGACGCTCACCAACGATCTGCCGGTTGCGGCGGGCAACACGTCCATCGTCTTCTCGGGCCTGCAGGTGACGGCGACCAACGGCGTCGCCGGCGTCCTTACCCAAGAGGCCGCGCACGGCGGCACGGTGACGTACTCGTTCACCGCGACCAAGCCTGGAACGTACGCGTATTACAGCGGCACCCAGGGCGATCTACAAATCGAGATGGGCCTGTACGGCGCGGTGATCGTGCTGCCGGCGCAGACTGCGACGTTCGCGAATTGCACCGGCGCCACACACGCGGCCGACGCAGTCTATCGCCTGGCGGACGCGGCCTATGATCATCCGCAAAGCTGCTACGACCGTGAATACCTGTTCCAGCTCGCCGAGATGGAATCCTCGATCCACGACGCGGCGCTCGCGCAAAAGACCACGTGCGAGAACCTGCTCGCGGGCAATCCGGGCGCGAGCTGCGCACCGATCGCGGTGAATTCGGAGCCCTATCATCCGAACTATTTTCTCGTCAACGGCCGCTCGATGCCGGACGACATGGACGCGAACTACGCGGCGCTGCTGCCGAACCAGCCGTACAACGGCAATCCGCACATGCACCCGCATGAACTCGTGCTGGTGCGCGTGATCGGCCAGGGGCGCATCCAGCACCCGCTGCACATCCATGGCAATCATGCGCGCGTGCTGGCGCGCGACGGCAATATGCTGCTCGTTCCGAACGACGTGAATTCGCCGCTGCCAGGCGGCATCGCGCGACTCGCGGGCCCGCTGATATTCACGTTTCCGTCCGTGTCCGGCGAGTCGGTCGATGCGATTTTCACGTGGACTGGCAAAGGTCTGAATTGGGACGTCTACGGCCACAATCCGACGAGCGACGCCGCGAACAACGTCGTGTGCATCCCGGACGGCGACGGCTATTACACGATCAACAGCTCGCCACCCGCACCACGGTCGGCGCCGAACTACGGCGAGTGGTGCGCCGACCACGACAAGCCGATTCCGGTGACCCCGCCGGATCCGCAGATCGTCGCCAACGGCCTGTGGTACGGCGGCACGCCATACCTCGGCTTGACGGAGTCCGCGGCGGCGGGGTTCCCGTCGACGCCACTGCCGCCGGGCACGGCGAAGCAGAATGCGAGCGCGGGCTACGCGTTCATGTGGCACTCGCACGACGAGCGTGAGATCACGACGAACGACGTATTCCCCGGCGGCATGATGATGATGTTGATCGTCGATCCGCCCGCCGCCGTCATCGACGAATCGAAATAACACGGCATGGACATCACGAGCATGGCTACGAACACCATGGCCAAGGAGAAACGAATGCGTACCGGTATCGCCAGTCTGATGCTGTGCACGGCGTCGCTGGGCCTCGCGCTGATCGCGCCGGCGGGGCCTGCGTCCGCCGCCACCGTCGACGTCGCGCTCACCGCCCAGCGCGCCACCGCGACGATGACCGACGGCGCCAAGGTGCCCATGTGGGGCTATTGCGTGTCCTCGGCGACTCCGGCAAGCGCCGCGGTGGGCGCGGCCTGCGCCACGGCCGCCACCTGGACACCGGGGCCGACGCTGTACGCCGCGCCGGGCGACACGCTGGTGGTCACGCTGTCCAACCAATTGCCGGTCGCCACGTCGTTCGTGATCCTGGGTCAGTTCGGCGGGGGACTTGGACAACCGGTCAACGACCCGCAGGGCCCGATCGTCCACCCGACCGTCACGACGACGACCTGGCCGGTGAAGACGGGCGGCAGTTTCACGCCGCCCACGCAGGGTTCGCGCGTGCGCTCGTTCGTGCCCGAGGCGGCGGCGATGGGCACGACGCCAGGCTCGCAGATCTATACCTATGCCGGGTTGAAACCCGGCACATACCTGTACGAGACCGGAACACACCCGTCGCTGCAGGCGCCGATGGGCCTGTACGGCGTGCTGGTCGTGACGACCTCGCCGGCCGTGACCGCGGCGGCCGGCGCGACGCCTGCGTCGATCGCGACCCCGGGCACGGCTTATCCCGCCGGGGCCATCAATGGCGTCAGCGTCCCGGCGGTCAATTATGATGCCGACGCGATTTTCTTGATCAGCGAAGTCGATGCGGCCCAAAACGCCGCGGTCGACGCCGCGGCGGTCGCGGGCACCAACGATCGAACCGCCTGG